>JBDRHL010000093.1:0-11041 GCA_043816955.1 Planctomycetota bacterium
TGGGAATTTTGCCGATAGTAATCATACAGCCTCCATGCTTATAACTGATTCTTATCAAGATACTTATCGGCATAAGAGGCTGTTTTTGTTTAAAAATGACTATCACCAAAATTCCCTTAATCGGTCAGTTTGAGTATGTTAGTTGGTCTGATAGGCTTATATGAAAGCTCAACCGGCATTGCTATTGCTACTGCCGCAATGTCTGCGATTATGATGCAGGCCTGCAAGGCCGCTTATGTTGCCGGTAAACGCTCGGCTCAGTCACCGACATAAAGATTGGAATGATTAAATGAAAAAGAAAACGTCATGGCAGGAAAAATTAGCGGACAGTAGGGATTTGCCTAAGTTAGCCAAATTTGATAAGAAAAAGGGCAAAAACTGGCCGGCTGGTACTTATGTAATCCCGGCACCGATGGAGGTTGATGCAATTATGGCTAAAGTACCCAAAGGCAAGCTCATAACGATAAATGAGATCAGGCAGATTCTGGCTAAAAAACATAAAGCCGATTTCGGCTGTCCAATAACGACAGGCATATTTTCCTGGATCGCTGCAAACGCTGCTGACGAAGCCGAGAAAGAAGGCAAAAAACGCATCACCCCCTATTGGCGAACACTAAAAACCGGCGGGATACTGAACGAAAAATATCCCGGCGGCCTTGCGAATCTGAAAAAAAGATTAAAAACCGAAGGCCACACAGTAATTCCAAAGGGCAGAAGCAAACATTTTATGGTCAAAGATTTTGAAAAATCCTTGATAAGTATAAAAAAGTATTAAAGCGTAAACAATAATTTCACAGGTTATTTCTTAAGACGAAACTATGATTAGAAACATCATTAGCTACTACAGCCGAAGAGCTTCTGAATACGAAAAAATATACCAGAGGCCTGAGCGGCAAGAAGACCTGGCAAAGCTTAAAGAGTTTATTAGCAAAATATTTGGAGGCAGAAATATTCTCGAAATTGCGTGTGGCACCGGGTACTGGACACAATTTATCGCGGAGAGTGCTCGGTCCATCTGTGCTATAGATCATAGTTCCGAAGTACTTAAACTTGCTAAACAAAAAGACTATAAGAAATGTAAGATTTCCTTCATAGAATCTGACGCCTATTCACTAAAGAATGTTAAAGGAAGCTTTGATGGTGGATTCTGTGGCTTTTGGTGGTCGCACCTTCCAAAATCGCGGAGAAACAATTTTATAAAAAGTTTTCATTCAAAACTTGCTAAGGACGCACTTGTGGTAATGATTGACAACAGATACGTCAAGGGCAATAGTACACCGTTTTCACGAACTGATAGCAACGGCAACACATATCAAATCCGAAAGCTTGAAGATGAGACTGAATATGAGGTACTGAAGAATTTTCCAGATGAACGAGAGCTGAAAGTCCTGTTAAGTCCTTATGCGAAAAAAATTCACTACACCGATTTTGCGTACTATTGGCTTATTAAATACTATGTCAGCAATAATCTTTAGGGTTAAGTATGCAAGAGTTAAAGATGCCAGAAGAATTTGACTGGCAGATGTGGATCAATCGCTGGGATCGTATGCAGGAAAGGTATATAGCCAGACGGTCAGAACGCTTTGAAATTATGATTCATCTGGTACATGAGACACAAAAAAGTATTCGATATATACTTGACTTAGGCTGTGGGACAGGAAGCTTAATGCTGGAGATGTTCAAAACTTTCCCTCAAGCAGAGGTATTCGGTGTTGATTTTGACCCAACTCTCCTGCCATTAGCTCGGAAAAGATTACGCAGGTTTAGGAACCGAACTCATATTATCTTTGATGACCTTAGAAAATCAACTTGGTTAAAGACAATACCAAAACCTATTGACGCTGTTGTTTCAGCAACAGCTCTGCACTGGATGAAGCCAGATGAACTTACAAAGCTATATGGACAAATTGCTAAAATTCTAGGACCGGGAGGAATATTTCTAAATGCCGACCATGTGGGAAGCGATAATGACAAAATTCAAAAAGGCTGGCAAAAGCACCAGAAACAAACGAGTTGTCAATGTGACGGTGAAACTTGGGAAAACTTCTGGGCAGATTACATGGCAGCCTTGGGTCTTAAAACCAATCAAATTTGCCAACGTGTACTGGGCGGATGGGAAGGCGGCATAGAAGATGGAATGCCAATGGCCTGGCATTTTGATAAATTGAAAAATGCTGGTTTTGAGTTCGTGGACTGTTTTTGGCGATGGGATTGTGATGCGATATACGGCGGAATCAGGAAGTGAATATAGAGAGCGGAGAATTTTTATGATTAAGCCGAAGAAAATGAATTCTGTTATCTTAGCGGTGCGGGATATTGAGGAAAGTCTGGCCTGGTATAAGAAACATTTTGGCTTTGAGAAACTCTATGATGTGCCGGGTGGTATTTTAATCGGGACAGACGGAGTTGAAATTGTACTTTCACAAGTTAATGATCCGGAAGATGCAAGAAAAGCTGACGAAGCTAAAGATATTTGTATAAGGCTTTTCGCTTTCGAAGTTACGCCCGAAGAGCTTGAAAGAGCTGAAAAGGAGTTCCAGGAAGATGCTGATTTGGTTCGGATTGATCACCCAAAATATAAAAGCTGTATCATAGATGACCCTGACGGCCACTCAATTGAGATGTATGTGGACAAAGCTGTTTAATAAGCTGATCAAAATGGAAACAGTATTAATAATAGAAGATGATTTATCGATGTTGCGGGGTAATCTATGAAAACCAAACAAAAGTTAGATTTGAAATTAGCAATGCTTTCGTTGGTTTTGTTACTGTGTTTTTCGAATATAGTTAGAGCACAAGAACCTGAAATTCCTTCTTTTTATACGGATAATATTAATTCCGTTCCTGACCTGACGCAGACTGACAAAAGAGCCAACTTTCCAGGCGGAGGAACAGAATACTGCTGTCTCGTTGCGATTGCCAATTCCCTTATGTGGTTGGATTCCAACGGTTTTCCAGACCTTGTTGAAAATTCAGGGAGTCAATTTGATGATGAGGTGAGGTTAGTAAAACTGCTCGCTTCAAAGAAATATATGAACACTAGTCTTGATGATGGCACCGGAACAACTAATATCATGCGAGGCCTGAATAAATACATTCAGGATCACTGTTACGAAATTGATCAGCTTGAATACCAGGGGTGGCGAAAACATCCGGAAGAAATGAAAACAAGACATCCTGTTCCCCAACTTGATTGCATTAAGCAGGGAATCTTAGGCAAAGGTTCTGTATGGTTGAATATCGGTTGGTACAAGTATGATTCATCCAGAGATGAATATGAGCGAATTGCCGGACATTGGGTCACATTAGTCGGGTATGGTAAAGATGATAGTGGCAGAATCGACTCAAATATACTTATCTTGCATGATCCATCGCCCAGAGCAGGACACGATTTCAGCAATGAATATGCCATTGTAAAAAGAATTGAGGGAGGCCGTCTCACAGGGGAATGGATAGGTTTGCCTCGAAATGCTGTTGGATATTATAACCTCGGCGGCGGGATGCACATAAAAAGAGGGGCTGATACTGCGATAATTGATGGCGCCATAACATTGAAACTTAAACCCAGAATGGTTAGCAATGAAGACAACAAAAAATCCATCAGAGCATCAGAAGATAAATCCAGCACTGGGCAAGTTAGTGAGAAGCTGGAAAATGCCCGTGCCATGTTGAAGGGTAATAATAAGAATACAAATGAAGCCCATGTGATTCTGCTTGATTTAGCAGAAAATTATCCTGCATCGCTGGCACCGGTTCAGTGCTGCTATGTGTATGTTTATCTGGGTTACATTGAGGATTTGGCTGAAAACAGGGAAGAAGCAGTTGGCTGGTTCAAAAAAGCCTGTGAACTCGAAGAGGCAAAGAAAAACGGAATTTACAGCATAGCCGAGCAAGGAGTAAGCAAACCAGTAATTTGGATAAGACATCTCGATGGTGAAACAAGGAAATCAGGAAATTCACCAGATGGACGAGCTGATGAGAACAAAGGGATTGTGCAGAGAATTGGCAAAGGTGTTGTCTTGAAAGACGAACCCAAAGATGTCGGCGAGCCTAAAATGAATCTGTCAAAGACCGACCGTTTGGAGAACTTTGATATTCTGGCGGAAGCGATTGATAAGAATTATTCGTTTTTTGTTCACAAAAATATCACTTGGCCGGATGTAACAACAAAGTATCGCCAAAAGGTCGAAATGGCGGAGACGGATGAAGAGTTTTATTTATTGATTTATAAGTTTGTGAGAGAGTTGAAGGATTTTCACTCATGGTTATGCAATTATAAAAAAGTGCCGGACCTTGGCGATTTTTCACCGCAAATGAATACCCGCTTGATAGAAGGAAAGTTGGTAGTTACAGAAGTTTTGGAAGGCTCCGAAGCGTATGCAAATGGTCTGCGGACTGGGGCGGTAATTACCGGTGTCGATGGAACGAGTGTAAAAGAAAAGATCGAGAGAAATCGGCCGTTGATGCATATGTATTCATCAGAACGATGTTTCCTGGAACAGGTTTATCGGCAGATTCTCAGCGGCAAAAAAGGTAGTACTGTAAGCATAAAGTTTATTGCTCCTGGTGAGAACCTACCAAAAATAGCGAGGCTCAAAAAAGTTACTTCAGAAAAAGAGAAAATTATTGAGCCAAATTTCCATGTAAACAAAAACAAATATATCTGGGAAGGGGTGCATCCCAGCGGCTATGGATATATCCGAATATTAACATTTTCGGGAAGAGAGGAAATAGCAGATGAATTTGACTCTGCGCTTGAGCGATTGAAAAATACACATGGTCTTATTATTGATGTCAGGGAGAATCCCGGTGGTTTCGGTACTGCTCAGCCAAGAATCGTAGGGAGATTTATAACATCAAAAACCAAAGTTGATATAAGTTATACAAAGAATGGTCCTGGCCATGAAGACTTTACCAAGCATGAGACATATTTTGAACCAATGGGAAACTGGCAGTATACAAAGCCAATAGCTTTACTGACAAATGCGATAACCGGTAGCGCGTCCGATTTGTTTGTCTGTCGAATGATAAGCACCGGCAGACCGATTACGATCGGAACAAACACACACGGTAATTCTACAGGAACATGCGTTTATGTGCTCCTCCCATGCAATCTTGTTGTTCGTGTATCGGCTGGTTATATTTGCGATGCAACCGGAAGAATAATAGAAGGAAATGGGAATATAGCTGAGATACAAGTTGAGCCTACGATTTCTGATATTCTAAACAGAACGGATTCAGTCGTTGAACAGGCGGTTAAGAAATTACAATTACAGAGAAGCAATGGAAACAGTGTTGATAATTGAAGATGATTCGTCGATGCTGCGGGGCTTGAAGGATAATTTTGCCTATGTCGGCTATAATGTAATAACCGCTGCTGATGGAGAAACCGGCCTAAATGCCGCTCTTGATGCCAGGCCGGACTTGATTATTCTCGATATTATGCTGCCGAAGATTAACGGCTATGAAATTTGCCGTCTTATTCGAAAAGAAAAACTCGATATACCGATTATCATGCTTACCGCTAAGGGGCAGGAGTCGGACATTATCCTTGGCCTTAATCTTGGTGCCGATGACTATGTTACCAAGCCTTTCAGCATTAAGGAGCTTTTGGCAAGAGCGAAAGCATTTCTGCGGCGAAGAAAACAACAAGAGCAGAGTTGTTACAAGTTCGGCGATTTTGAACTTGATATTTCCGCTTGCAGGCTTTCCAAAAATGGGCAGGAAATTAAACTCTCTCCTAAGGAATATAAACTGCTTGAGTTTTTCTTAAAGAAACAAGGCAAGGCCCTGACCCGGGACGAAATACTAAATGCGGTTTGGGGCTATAACAGCTTTTCCGGACATCGCAGCGTTGACCGCTTTGTAACTACATTGAGAAACAAAATTGAGACTGACCCGCACAATCCCACCTTTATTCACACCCTCCGCGAGATCGGCTACAGGTTCGAGCTTCCGGAGCAAGGCGTTTAGAGGGCGAAAATCTTCCGGGCGAGCATCTTTGCTGTCCGGGCTAAAAGCTGAGGGGCATTTTTCAGGGCATGATCGAGGGGCATATCCGGGGTTCGAAGGCCCATTGCGTGGTGCAGGCCGAACTGTGTGCATTCGTCCGGTGAGAGAGCGAGGGTTCCTGCAATTGCGGCGACTTTTGCATTTGTATTTTTCGCAGTGTTTATTATGCCACAGACTACTTTGCCCTGCATGGACTGATGGTCAAGCCTGCCTTCGCCTGTGATGATCCAGTCGGCATCGGTGATCGCTTCTGCCAGATTGCTCGTTTGTATGACGGCCTGGATTCCGGGTATGAGGGTCGCATTCATAAAGGCGATTGCGCCGGCAGCTAGCCCCCCTGCTGCTCCCGCTCCGGGGACATTTTCGATTTCCCTGCCGAGTTGTTCGCGAACAATAGCGGCAAAATTTTTCAGCCCCTTGTCCAGATGCTTGACCATTGCTGGGGTAGCGCCTTTCTGGGGGCCGAAGATTTCAGCGGCACCATCCGGGCCGCAAAGGGGATTATTGACATCGCAGAGAACCTGAACAGGCGGCAGGGGCAGGTTTTCGGGGGGAATTATATGAGCGATTCGGTCGAGATGCTGGCCTCCAGGTTTGATTTGATTTCCAGATTTATCAAGAAATTGCCAGCCCAGTGCAGTTGCTGCTCCAGTACCACCATCAACGGTCGCGGAACCGCCTACAGCGAGATAAATTTTTTCGGGTTTCAGTTTCAGGGACTCTTTGATAAGTTGTCCTGTGCCCAGTGTTGTTGTTTTATATGGATTGAGTTGGTCGGAGCTGAGTAGTTCGATGCCTGAAGCAGCGGCCATTTCAACAAGTGTGGTTTTTGTATCTTCAAAAAAAGCGAAGCCCGCGTTTACTTTCATGCCCGGCAATGGACCTGTAACAACAGCGTCAAGCCATTTGCCGTTCGCTGATGCTATCATTGCGCGGGCGGTTCCTTCGCCGCCATCGGCCATGGGTTTTGTGATGATCCGCAGGTCGGGCCTGGCAGAGAGAAGAGCATCTTTGATTATCCGGCAGGCTTGTTCAGCGGTAAGACTGCCCTTGAATGAATCCATTGCCACTACGATTTTCAATGCCTGTATCCAGTCTGAATAAAGATATTGACATCAAGTTCGAATTTACAGCTCAGGTATATTATCTCAAAGCAGTATTTTTCAAAAGTAACTCAGGAGAACAATTCGCGTTCGATGCAGCCGAGAGTAAATCGGCTGTCTGCCCGGCTGAAGCTTATAATGGCATCGAGCTGCTGGTGGACAAACCGGCTGTCGTTAGAAACAAGGGCAATACCGATGCCTGCACGGCTGCGGCTGTCCTGGCTGTCAACTTCCGAAACGGAGACATTGAAACGGCTCTTGAGCCTTCCAATGAGACTTTTAACAATGCACCTTTTTTCTTTGAGGGAGTTAATTCCCTTCATATGAATCTGCATTGTGAGCAGGCCTATTACCATAGCGCACCTTCCAAACTGCTGGTACTATAACTACGGTTGTATTTTAAGTCTTTGCCGGTGAATTTCAATGATGAATGATTATGATCTGGGGTGGAATTGTTTGTGAATGTTCCTCAGGCGTTCCTGGTCGACGTGTGTGTAAATCTGGGTTGTTGCGATGTTCACATGGCCGAGCATCTCCTGCACGCTTCGCAGATTCGCTCCCCCGCCCAGAAGGTGTGTGGCGAAACAGTGCCTGAGGGTATGGACGGTAACACTTCCGGGCATACCAGCGCGAAGGGCATATTTTTTTACTATTCTCCATATTTCGATTCTGCTCATTGGCCGGCCTGTGCGGGAGAGCAGAAGATAATCGGAACTGAAGGGCTTAATTAGGTTCGGCCTTAATTTTTCGAGATATTCGCCGGCTGCGGCAATAGCAGCCTTGCCCAGCGGAATAATACGTTCCTTCCTTCCTTTGCCAAAACATCGCAGATAGCCGATACTGGTGTTAATATCCGGTATTTTCAGGGCGGCAAGCTCGCTTGCACGCATTCCGGTCGCGTAGAGCAGCTCGAGGATCGCCTTATCACGCAAATAGAACGGCTCGGAAGGGTCAGGGGCATTGATCAGGTCGAGCACCTTTTGCTTGTTGCATACAAAGGGCAGCCGCTGCCACAGTTTCGGGCCGTCGAATACGCCTGCGGAGTAATCATCCTGCACAAGGCCGTTTTCCTTGGCAAAGCGCAGAAGCATTTTTATGGCAACTAATGCACGGCTGATCGAAGATTCGACCTTGCCGTCTTTGGCCAGTTTCCGCAGGTATGCCTGTATGGGAGCAGGCTTTATCTGCCCGATATCCCGCAGATCGTTCTCCAGGCAGAAGCGGGCAAAACTCATCAGGTCCCTGCCATACGCAAGTATAGTATTGTCGGAAAGGCCGGCTTCGACCGTCATGAAGCTGAGGAAATCGCCGATAACGCCTGCAAAAGGCAGATCGGCAAGCTTTTCGCGAAGAGATTGTACCTGTATACCGGACATACTTATAAATCGGCAGGTGAAGCCTGTAGTCTTTAGTATGCAGATTAATATCAAAAAAGCTTTTCGAGACAGGACTCTTGAGGTCCGGGCAGATAAAGGATATAATCCGGCAAATTCCGGTTTATTTCAAACAGGTGAAAAATGAGAAAAAATGAGTATTTCCTAGCGGCGGTGTTGTTGGCAATGTGTCTATCGTATGGCTGCGCCGGCAATAAGCACTCCGATGCTGTCAAGAAGGTCTGTGAACCGAGTATCACGCGAGCTGAGGCGACTAACCTGAGCGAGCGAGTGCTTACGAAAATGGGTTTTACCATTGAAAAAGCCGATGCTGATCAGGGGCTGGTACAAACCAGGCCTCTGGCAGGCGCCCAGAGGATCGAGTTCTGGCGCACGGACAGTGTGGGCAGCGCTAACAGGAATATGGCAGATCTGCATACTATCCACCGGACGGTTGTGCTGAATATTTCGGAAGAAGCTGGGCAGGTGTGTATCGACGGCAAGGTGCAGGTGCGGAAACTTTCCCTGCCGGAAAAAGACATAACGTATACAGACACGAGCCGGAATGTATTCGATGAAGGCGTTTTACAGCTTCAGGGCCGAGTATCGCAGCCTAAGAAAGAAGAACAGGCCGCGTGGATTGACATGGGTTTCGATGAGGAACTGAGGGGAAAAATACTCAAACGGATTCAAAGGACCCTTTCTGCAAGGCACCGGAATTAGGCCATGGAAGAAGTTTTCATCGGCGTTGACCTGGGTGGAACGAATATCAAGGCCGGCTGTTTCGACGCCCAATATAATCTCATTGCCAAGACATCTGTGCCGACAGGCGTGGAAAAAGGACCGGAGTTCATCGTTGAAAATATAATCAGAACATCAAGATTACTTCTCGAAGAAAACCACATAGAGTTATCGCGTCTGGCGTGTGTGGGCATCGGATCACCCGGGCCGCTGAATCGCTCGACGGGGATAATAATCGATGCGATGAATCTCGGTTTGCGAAACGTTCCGCTGCGGCAGATGGTAAGCGAGGGCATGGGGGTGCGTGCGGTGCTGGAAAACGATGCCAATGCCGCATGCTGGGGTGAATATGTGCTCGGCGCAGGTAAAGGCGTTGAGAATATGGTTTTCTTTACGCTGGGCACTGGGATCGGCGGCGGAGTTGTGAGCCACGGCAGGCTTATACATGGGATTGCTGATAATGCCGCTGAGCTGGGTCATATAATTGTGCATCCGGATGGAAGATTATGCGGCTGTGGACAAAGGGGGTGTGTTG
The DNA here is from genome assembly GCA_043816955.1 of Planctomycetota bacterium. Classification (GTDB taxonomy): domain Bacteria; phylum Planctomycetota; class Phycisphaerae; order Sedimentisphaerales; family CAYZTY01; genus JBDRHL01. The sequence continues at coordinate 9,765 of JBDRHL010000093.1, forward strand.
AGGCGTATGCTTCGGCAAGCAACACAGCAAAAAGAGCTATGGAAGCCCTGCAGACGGGGACAGAGTCGAGCCTGAGAAAAGTTCTTGATGATGCCGGGGCGATCACATGCAAGGATGTCTTTGAGCATCAGGCTGCGGGTGATAAGCTGGCAAGCGAGATTGTCGATGGAACAGCCAAAGCCCTGGGGCTGGTATGCGTGAGCCTGTTTCATGTTCTGGAACCAAGCAGGGTGGTGTTCGCGGGGGGTATGATCGCGGCAGGTGAGGTGCTGTTAAACAGGATCAGGTACTTTTTCAGCCAGCATATCTGGCGGCTGCAAAAAGAGAATCTTGAAATATGTTTTGCAACTCTGGGGGAAGATGCAGGCATAATCGGCTCGGCTGCACTTGCTATACAGGCATACAAGGAGGCCATTCCACATGGACAATAAGTGATAAATTGTCCATTCTGTCGAGCTGCGCGGGGGGAGTTATGTGGAAAATCTGGTCGGGAATTGGGGGATTTTGGGGAGGTTTTGAGGGGGTTAATGTTTGTTTTTGGGCAGATATGAAGGTTCGACAGTTAAAAAGCAGTGAATTTTTTTGGATTTTTTAGTCATTTTTTGCGAAAAGTGCGCATCTTTTTGCCCAATTCTTACCCGGTTTTGTACTACTTTTGTGCCATTTTTTGGATTTTTTTCGTGTTAAGATATAGCGATTTTAACGGTTGTAACGATTGTATCGACCTGCGGGAATTGTTTGAATCCGGGGGATTCAAACGATTTTGGATTTGCGATTTTGGATTAGGCCAAAAGAGGCTGGGGGCAGAAAAAAGCAAAGATTAAAGATCAAAAAGCAAAATTACAGAGCAAAAATCAAAAATGCTTTATCAACAGCGCCCGGTCCCTATTTCCCAGAATTTTGCTGGTGGGCAGAGAGGGCCTGAATTTGGAAATTCGAAACGCGAAATACGAAATCCGAAACAAATCCGAAATTCGAAATTCGAAATTCGAATGACTAAAACGGTAAGGTCTAGCAACGGAGGAGAACGAAATATCTGACGGCGTGATTTTATTTCATCACCCAGCCTCCGAAGCCAGATTCTTTTTGACAGCAAGTGTAGGGTATATGGCCGGACAGTTGACAGTTTTAATTACCCGTAAGGGGGTATCTCCTTGACTCCAGTACATACAATCGGTAGTATTTGCGATCATGGAAGATTACCCGCGAACATTGATGGAATTGGAAAAGCGGTTTTCATCGGAAGAGGCCTGTCGGGAATATTTGGAAGTTCTTCG
>JBDRHL010000094.1:0-31603 GCA_043816955.1 Planctomycetota bacterium
CGACTACTACAGCAGGCAGTATCTGTGGAGCCGATGACTTACGGACGGCTTCTCAAACATGAGCGACAGCCAAAATCTGAAATGCACAATATATAGAGCCAACTGGAGCTAAGGAGATACCCCCTTTATATAAAATCCAGGCAGGGGTATCTTTTGAGGGAGTTTGTTGCTATTTGCGGCAAGTCTGCTATACTTCTAAGCGGTGTTTTTTTTGAGGGTAATGTTATGGAAGATATTGTTCGACAGAGCAGGCAGAGCATTCATTTCGCGATTTCTTTTGTTGTAGCGGCGCCATGGAGCATGGAAAAGAAAAAATGCGTCGACCTTGAAAGGGTGCTTCTGGATGAACGGCTTGAGTTTTCACAGACCAGGACAAGCCAGCGTGATTTTACGCTGATACGCACGGAGCAGTCGAACCTGCAGGTCCAGATAGTCTCGCTTGGGCCGCAGGTCTCAAGGATGTCTGTGATTGCGGAAAAACCCGAAGATCAGCTTGAACTATTTGCAAAAGAAGCACAGACGGTCTGGCAGAGTTACCGTACCGTATGGTTTGGCGGGCCGGTGCAGATACTCGAAAGGCGCGCCCTGATACGTCAGCTTTACAGCCTTAGTGACCATGCGTTCAAATACCTCTGGGAAGATCGGCTGGGCCAGAGTCCGGAGGATTTCAAGCTTCTGGGCAGGCCTGTGCTGGGCGGGGGCCTTCGTTTCATAATGCCGCCGAATCCGAAGGACAAGCAACCTGTTCAGATCGAGGTTAAGATTGAGTCTTTCCTGCAGGAAGCCAAAAGGCTTTTCGTTGAGACGGCGTTTTTGTGGCCAAAGCCGGCTGCAATTAGCGTAGAGGAAAGTTCAGAGGTTAGCAATATGCTGTCGGCTGTAGAAAATTTCGCGACGCACCAGGTCCTGGATTTCATTGGAAAGGTTCACAAACTCTAATCTCTGAGGGGTTGGTTCGAATGTGGGGAGGCAAGGGGAAGAAAAAGCATTTTTTGCACTTGACTATTTCAAACAGATGATTTATACTATCGTTTGAATCAATTGTTTTAATATTAGAGAATGAGCCGGAAATGACAGTTAACAGTATAAGTACTGCCAGTGGCAATGGCTATAGTTCCAGGCAGCGATTGATAGACTCTGCCAGTGAACTCTTTGCTGAGAAGGGTTTTGCCGGGACTTCAGTGCGGCAGATTATCCACAAAGCAGGGTGTAATATCGCGGCTGTAAACTACCATTTTGGGGGCAAAGAGCAGTTGTATAAGGAGGTTTTCCGAAGCCAGCTTGAGAGAATGAAGAAGATGCGAGTGGATTCAATAAATCATGTGATGGATGAAGATTTTGGCCTGCCGTCGCTGGAGATGCTGCTGCGAAGTTTTGTGGCATCGTTTATGGAGTCGCTGCTTGTTGATCAGAAAGGGCATCATTTTGTAAGCCTTGTTATGCGTGAGATGCTGGATCCGCATCTATCAGAGGAAATTTTTGTGGCAGAGTATATTGAGCCGGTTACAAGGGTGTTTATTGAGGCGCTAAGGAAGCTGCGTCCGAGCCTGGATTTGGACACTGCGATGATGTGCGTTTATTCGGTGGTCGGGCAGATATTTCAGGTATGTCGGGCTAGTTCAATGGCGAAAAAGTTAAGTCAGGGGGACAATTTTGTGTTTGACCGGCAAAGGGCTATTGACCATATCGTCAAATTCTCAGCAGCGGGGATAGAGGAAGCAGCGGGAGGCGTAAAAGATGAATAGGCCGGTGAGAATTTGTGTGATCTGTGCAATGCTGTGCTTTGCAGGTTTTAGCGGCTGCACAATGGGGCCGGAGTATGTTCGGCCTGATACTGCGGCGAGTGAACCGGGTAGGTTTGTAAACACGGTTCCGGGTTTTGATCCGAACCGGTATAGTGATGTTACCTTGTGGTGGCGCAGATTCAATGATCCGGTAACAAATGAGCTGGTGGAGGCAGCACTGGTGCACAATTATAACATCAAGGCTGCCGCAGCAAGAGTTATGCAGTCCGAAGCCTTGCTCGGTGTAGCGAGAGGAGAGCAGTGGCCGCAGGTGAGGCACAATTTCAGCCGTACCAATGAACGTACGGTAAGTGACCTTGAGGGCGGGAGTGTCTCGCACGCATTCAAAACATCATACAGCCAGAATATTACTGCTGGCTATGTTCTGGATTTATTCGGACAGCTGAAACGCGGTAAGGAGGCAGCGTGGGGCGATCTTCTGTCGTCTGAAGCGAGCCGTGTAGCTGTGGTTCACAGTGTTATCAGCAAGGTCATCCAGCGCCGGATAGATATTGCGACATATCAGAATCAGTACGCAATTGCGATGGCAAGTACGCAGAGCTGGAAGAACACAATGGAGATTGTTGAAAGGCGATATGGGGCAGGCCTGGCTGGTCCGGTGGATCTGCGTCTTTCTCGTGAGAACCTTGCGGCGTCTGAAGCGTATGAGACGGAGGTTTTGCAATTGCTTCGAAGTGCTGAGCTTGCGCTTGATGTTCTGGTGGGACGGCGTCCGGGCGGGTCTGAGGCTTTGCCGGGAACGCTTGGTGAACTGCCGGACATTGAACATGTGCCCAGCGGGATTCCGGCAGGTCTTCTGGACAGAAGGCCGGACCTTCGGGCGAAGGAGGCGGAATTAGCGGCGTCAACAGCAAGGGTGGGAGTACGAATAGCCCAGATGTACCCTGACCTGACGCTGACGGGAACGGGCGGATACAGCTCAGGTGAGTTTTCCGAACTGCTGGATAGCAAGTTTTTGGTTTATTCGCTTGTTTTGAAGAGTGTAACTCCAATTTTTATGGGTGGACAACTGCGGGCGAAGACAGCACAGGCAAAAGCGGTGGTTGAGGAGAAAGCGTCGGATTATGCGCAAGCAGTACTCGTTGCGATGAGTGAAGTTGAAGACGCGTTGATCAGAGAAGGTCTGCTTCGCAAGCGACTGGAAGCGGTGGAACGGCAGGTAAAAGAGGCAGGTGCGGCGGAGCGGCTTGCACGTGAGCGCTACAGCAGGGGGGTGGAGCCTTTACTTACAGTTCTGGAGTCGGAGCGTCGACGACGAAATGCCGAGGTGGTGCTTGCGAAAACCAAGGGTGACATGTGGCGCGCACGGGTCGATTTATTTCTGGCTCTTGGGGGGGATTGGCAGGACGACATAACGGATAGCGGGACATGGAAAGAAGAAAAAAAACGGTCGGATAAGGGATAAACAGAATATGCTGAGGCACATGGCAGAATTTGGTAAAAGGGCAGCAGTAGCAGCCATTAAAGTATTAAAGCTGGCAGGAGGAAGGTGTCGGAGCACTTGCCAAACAATTGAGCATATGTTGGGTCGAGCGGTGGAGAAATATCGGCATCTCAGTTGGGCAGGTCAGCAGGCGGTTCTGGCTGCCGGGATTATTGTATGCGGATTGTTGATCGCAGGCGGGCTGATAGCATCGGCAGAAGCTCCAAAACGTTCACAGCCGGATATTGCCGCACCGCTTGTAAGAGCACAGCAAGTTGCAAGGCAGAGCATCCAGGTAATCGTGAAAGGCAACGGTACGGTTCAAGCGAAAACGGTGGTACAGATTATTCCCCAGGTTTCGGGCAAGGTAGTCCGGGTGAGTGATAATCTTGTTAACGGCGGTTTCTTTCGTGCGAATGAACCCCTTTTAAGCATCGACAAACGTGATTTTGAACTGTCGATGCAGCGTGCAGCGGCAGGTGTTGCACGTGCGAAGGTGAAGCTTGATCTTGAAAGTGCGGAAGGTGAAGTTGCGCGTCGGGAGTGGGAACAGCTTCATCCGGATACAGCACCTCCGACGAGTCTTGTGGTCCGGGAACCTCAGATTCGCCAGGCAAAAGCAGAACTTGAAGCTGCCGAAGCGGAACTGGCGACGGCGAAGCTGAACCTGGAGCGGACGGATATTTCTTTGCCATTCGACGGCCGTGTAGTCGATAAAAGTGTTGATCCGGGGCAATATGTAAGCGCAGGAATGCGGGTGGGGACAGTATACGGTATCGATGCGGTGGAAATAGAGGTTCCGCTGGAGGATCGTGAGCTTGCGTGGTTTGATGTAGCTGGGGCTGTCAGGAGCGAAAAAGAGCCGCTCAATAGCCGGATTGGCAGCGAGGCGGAAGTGATGGCGGATTTTGCCGGCAGCAGACACAAGTGGACAGGATATGTTGTCCGCACGGCGGGGGAGATAGACGCATCATCAAGAATGGTGCACATAGTTGTTGAGGTGAAAAATCCGTTTGCACAGTCTCAAGGCAGGGCTGCTCTTGTTCCCGGGATGTTCGTGGATATTGCGATTAAGGGTAAAATGTTGCGAGATGTGATTCTTGTACCACGAGGAGCAATTCACAACAGGGACGAGGTGTGGGTGATTTCGGAAGGGCAACTGAGGATCCGCCGGGTAAAGATTGTGCGCTTCGAACGTGACCTGGCGTATGTGACTGAGGGGCTCGAAGATGGCCAACAGCTAATTGTCAGTTCGCTCGACATGGTGACCGACGGAATGGCGGTGCGTTCGGCAACAGCGGCGAAAGAGGACCGGTCCAATGACGACAGTCGCTGAAAGAAACGGCATACTCGGTTGGTTTGCAGGCAACCCGGTTGCGGCAAATCTATTGATGATTATTGTACTGGCTGCGGGCCTGATATCCCTGGCAACGAACAACCTGGAAATATTCCCTGAGATTGATACGAAGATTATTACTATAACGATGGAATATCGCGGTGCTTCACCAGAGGAAGTTGAAGAGGGTGTGTGTGTAAAGATTGAAGAGGCTATAGCAGGAATCGAAGGGATCAAAAAACTCAGTTCGCTTGCATCGGAAGGTGGAGGGGTTGTGACAGCGGAGCTGGAAGATTACGCTGATACACAGGAGGTGCTTGACGATATCAAGGCAGAGGTAGACCGGATAACGACGTTTCCGGAGGAGACGGAAAAAGCGGTGATAAGCAAGGTGGAGACTCGCGCGCAGGTAATATCGATTGTTATTTATGGAGATACATCGCGCAAGGTGCTGAAACGTCTTGCTGAGCGTATCCGCGACGACCTGACAGCGATGCCGAATATATCACAGGTTACGGTATCCGGGGTGCCGGCATATGAGATCGGCATAGAGGTATCCGAAGAAAACCTTCGCAAATACGGTCTGAGTTTCGACAAGGTAACTGCAGCGGTCCGGAACTCATCGCTTGATATTCCAGCAGGTTCGGTGAAGACCCAGGGCGGAGAGGTGCTGGTCAGGACAAAAGGACAGAGGTACGTTGGCTCAGAATTCGAATCAATAGTTGTGCTTCACCGCGAAGATGGGACGAAGCTGCGCCTTGGCGACATAGCTGCCGTAATCGACGGTTTTGAGGAGACCAACATGCTTGGCAGATTTGACGGTGTCCCGGCAGCGATGGTGAATGTTTACCGGATCGGTGACCAGGATGCCCTGGAGGTTGCTGCTGCGGTGAAGAATTATATTGCGAAGGAATCGAGCCGGCTGCCTGCGGGGCTCTATTTTTCGACATGGTTTGATCATTCCATTTTTCTAAAAGACAGGGTTCGACTTCTGACGAGAAATGCGTTTCTGGGGCTGGTTCTGGTGTTTTTGTGCCTGACTTTATTTCTTGACCTTCGGCTGGCGTTCTGGACGACGATGGGTATACCGATATCATTTCTTGGTGCATTCTGGCTCATGCCGATGTTCGATGTTACGATTAACATGCTGTCGCTGTTTGCATTGATAGTATGCCTTGGCATAGTAGTAGACGACGCAATTGTGGTGGGTGAGAATATTTTTACGTATCGTCAGCAGCAGATGACACCGTTAATGGCATCAATCAAGGGAGTCAAAGAAATGTGGCTTCCGGTGACCGGTGCGGTTTTGACAACGATATTCGCATTTGTTCCTTTGCTTTATACGAAGGGTCTGCTTGGCAGGATGCTTCGTACAGTTCCTATAGTTGTGATAAGTGTACTGAGTATTTCGCTTCTTGAGGCATTGATAATTCTTCCTGCGCATCTTTCGGGGGCACTGAGGCGGAGGAAACCAGGTCCTATCGCGAGGTTTCAGCGCCATGTTCGTGTGGGGCTTGAGCGTTTTGTGGAAGGACCTTTTGCCAGAACTGTTGAAGCTGGAATCCGGCGACGGTACGTAACTTTGGCTATCGGTGTTAGTATATTTTTGATAAGCCTCGGTCTTGTGAAAGGCGGATACGTTAAATTTACGTTCATATCCAATGTTGATGCGGACAACGTGTGGGCATCGCTATCGATGCCGCTTGGGACGCCATATGAGCAGACCGAGGCGGTGGCAAAGTTTATTGAAAAGGCCGCTGAGAAAACGCGTGAGCAGATCGATGCAAAACACAGAAACGGCAGGAAATCGATTGTGAAACACATAGCAACTAATATAGGCAGTCAGCCTTTCAGTCAGGAGAACCGAGGTCCTGGACTGCCTGGTGTTTCAGCGGCCAGTGCTCATTTGGCAGAAGTAAACGTGGAGCTTCTCAGCGGGGAAGAGCGTAACATTGCCTCTGCGGAATTTGCGAAGTTGTGGCGTCAGAATGTCGGTGAAATAGCGGGCGTATCTTCCCTGACTTTTACATATTCACTGTTTTCAGCAGGTGACGCGATAAAGGTGGAATTATCACACATGGACTTTAACACGCTGCTGCTGGCGGTTGAGGAGTTGAAGAACCGGCTGCGGGAATACGTGGGGGTGGAGGATATTTCCGACGATTTCGAAATCGGCAAGAAGGAGTTAAAGCTGAATCTGAAGGACGAGGGGCGAACACTGGGTTTGAGTCTTGCGGATCTTGCCCGGCAGGTTCGTCAGGGTTTTTACGGTGAGGAAGCTCAGCGTATTCAGCGTGGACGTGATGACATTCGTGTCATGATTCGCTATCCTGAAAGTCAGCGCAAGAGCCTGGCGGATATTGAAAATATGCGTATTCGCCTCACAGGCGGGACCGAAGTGCCGTTTAATACGGTTGCAGATGTAACGTACGGTCGCGGTTACTCTTCAATCAAGCGTGCGGATCGAAAACGCGTTGTTTATGTTACCGCGGATGTTGATGCAAGCAAGGCCAACGCAGAAGAGATCAATAATGACATTTTCGGGCGGGTTCTGCCGGAGCTGAAGGCAAAGTATGCAGGTTTGAGTTTCGGGGTCGAGGGAGAACAGAAATCCCGCGCAGAGAGCATGGGAAGTCTGGGCAGGGGATTTGTTATTGCGCTTCTTAGTATTTTTGCTATTCTTGCGATCCAGTTTCGCAGCTATGTGCAGCCTGTAATAGTGATGTCTGCAATTCCGTTTGGTTTAATTGGTGCGCTTATCGGGCACATTGTGATGGGTCTGGACCTTTCACTGCTTTCAATTTTCGGGATAGTTGCGCTGGCAGGTATTGTCGTGAATGATTCTTTGATCATGATTGATCTGATCAATCGTGAGCGGCGTGAAGGCATCGGGCTGGATCAGGTCGTGCGTGATTCGGCGACTCGGAGATTCAGGCCGATTCTTTTGACAACGTTGACGACTTTCTTCGGGCTTGTTCCAATGATAGTGGAGCGAAGTCTTCAGGCGCAGTTTCTGATACCGATGGCGGTAAGCCTGGCGTTTGGCGTTTTATTTGCCACATGCATAACGCTGTTGCTGGTGCCATCACTTTATATGATACTTGAAGACATTAAGAGGTTTGGCAGTCGTATCAGAAAGTTTGGTATCCGGAGGGATTTTTAACTACTGTTCTCCGAGACACTTAGAGTTATTTTGCTGTTTTTTTGGAAAAAAGTCTGGCTAAACAGCAGTTTTGTAGGAAAATAGTATATGCACAGCGTATAGGTATAATAGCGCTAAGCTCTTTCAGGAAGGGGGCCGAGTAGCGATGAGGGCTACAAAAAATAAGACTAATGTGCAGCAGCTAGGAGAGGCAGAAGCGGTCTTCAGGCGGGCATTAGAGTTGTTTGTCGAGCACGCGAGGGGCGCACTTGCTGAGAGAGGCAGCTTTTATGTTGCGGTTTCGGGAGGTCACACTCCCTCGCGTTTTTTTGAACTTCTCGGCAGTGACAAGTCTTCTCGAGACTTGGGATGGGAGAATATTCAATTATTCTGGGTTGACGAACGGTGTGTTCCGCCCGAAGCCAGGGAGAGTAATTATCGTCTTGCGGCGGAAAGTTTTTTGCCGAAAGTCGGTATTCCAGCAGCAAATGTGCATCGGATTCACGGAGAATGTTGCGACTACGGTTCGGAGGCGAGGGAGTATGAAGCCACTATCCGGAAGGTTTTCGGGGTGGGGAGAACCCGGATTCCTGAATTTGACCTGATAATTCTGGGGATGGGCAAGGAGGGACACACAGGGTCTTTGTTTCCGGATTCGTACGCGGTGTATGACACGGAAGACCTGGTATGTGTAGTTTATCAAATGGACGGTCTGAATCGCATCACCTTAACGCACCCGGTGTTAAAAGCAGCCAGGCGTCTTATAATTCTCGTTACAGGGACTGAAAAGTCCGGCATTTTGAAAGAGGTGTTCGAAAATGAGGCTGATGAGGCACGGTATCCTATTCATGCATTGTGGCCTGCTCTAGACAGGATTACATGGCTGGTTGATAAGGAGGCTGCGAGGTTTTTATAAGATAACAGTGCTTAGTCGGGAATAATGAGTTTTGTTCCGACTTTAAGTTTGTCAGGTCCGTCTGGGAGTAGAGCCCTATTGGCGTTATAGATTTTTATCCATTGGCTTGAGAATCCATATTTATCCTTGGCGATTTTTGAGAGAGTTTCGCCGGTGCGTACGACATGAAACTTACTGGTTTTTACCTTATAAGGCAGTTCATATTGTGTCATGTCACGGCGAGGAGGTTCATGAACGGGGGTGATGTCGGCATTTTGGGCTGGCGTGGTCTGAGGTGGCGGGCCGGGGGTAACTTTATCAAGGCTGAATTCGAATCTGGCACTGTCAGGTTCGAAGGAATCGTGCATCGCCCGTGAGGGAATTGTCAGGCTCTTTCTCGTCGAGAGAAAGACAATAGCGCCGATAGCGAGGAACAGACCAATGAACATGCCTATTTTAAGGTCTTTTCGCATTGTCGGTTTATGCCAGTGAAAGACTGTTTGTTATTTTCCTTCCGATTTTTTCCCGATGAGGAGTATCGGCGCAGCGATGGCGATTGATGAATAAGTACCTACGACAATTCCGATGAGCATGGCGAAGGTGAAACCTCGCAGGCCGGCTCCTCCCCAGATATACATAATCAGCACGACAAGGAAGGTAGTAAAGGAAGTCAATATTGTTCGCGAGAGCGTCTGGTTGATGCTGTTTGTAATGATCCTGGGTGTAAGAGTGGGCAATTTCCCGCGGTTTTCCCTGATACGGTCGAAGACAACTATAGTATCATTAAGCGAATAGCCGATAATTGTGAGCAGGGCGGCGATAATTTCCAGATTTATTTTGAAGTCTCCGATCAAAAGGGCTTTGCCGAATATTGTTGGTGCAATGTATGTGCAGGCAACGACAGCACCGAGGGTAATGGCGACATCATGGGCTAGTGCTATAATGGCTGCAAGGCCGTATCGAACGGCACCGAATCGTATCCAGATGTAAGCAACGATGGCTAAGAGCGACAGTACAACGGCGATTATTGCAGCGGTTTTAGCTTCCTTACCGATAGAAGGATCGATTCTGGTAACCCTGGCAAGTGAAGTCTGAAGGGAGGCTGCTGCGGTGATTTTATTTTTTTCATTATCAATGAAAGCGGTCCATTCCTGTGTTGATAGTTCGCGGAAACCTGCTTCCGGCTGGGTGCTGATAAAGATGAAACTTTTGAATGCGGCAGCAGACTCGATAGGCTTCAAATTAGCACCGAGGATTTCGTAAGGGAACCATTGCAGGTGTCGCATGTCGGGCTTGAAGCGAAGGTCCTCAAGACGGCCCTGGAGCTGGTCAAGTGTTACAGATTTCTGAACTGTGCAGAGGATTTTCGCACCACCAAGGAAATCTATAAGCTCAAGATTCTGATCGACCATTTCGTTGGTAATTTTCTCGACCGAGACGATAGAAGGCTCCAGGTCATCGAGAAGGCGCAAGTCGTCTGCAAAGGCGGTCATTATAGCATCGTTGACAATTTCATTGACAATAGGGTCTGAGACGACAGGGTCATGTTGAGCAAAAGCTTCCTGACAAATGGCCTTAACGAGGGATTTGTTTATCTGGCTGGTTGTGATGATAAAACGAGCGGAGCTTTGTGCGTCGCGCCTTACCCGGAGGTTGACCAGTTCGCCGGGGTAATTTTCCTGGGTGTTACGTATGGCCTGGGCGATTGTATCGGGTGTGTAGTCGTTAGAATTACGGAATGAAATAGTTACCGTAGTTTTGTTTGTTTCAGTGGTGTTGATTTCATATGTGAGGTTGTCTTGTCCAATGGTATATACGCTGGCGGCGGCAAGTTCTTCATTTCCTAGTTCGCGGGCAGTGGTGCTGAATTTCTGCTCGACCTGTTCTTTGGTCATCTGGCTGCCGGGTTTAAGGGTAATCTGCGCATTAGTTCCTCCGGTGAATTCGATATCGCATTTGTTGTTCTTTTCGTCATCTCTTGCAAAGAAGATAAACAGGCCGCCGGTGATAATGAGCAGTGATATGGCAAGAAAGACAGGCCTTGCCCGCATCCAGTCAAACCTGGGGTTTTTGATGATCGTGAGCATCAAAAGATGGTCCCGTACGATTCGTTTGCTGAGGAGGAAGCGGAATATAACGCGCGTTACGAACAGTGCGGTAAACATACTTGAAGCGATACCGAGCATCAATGTAATTGTGAAGCCTTTAATTTCTTCGGAAGCAACCATGTATAGAATCAGGGCGGTAATGAATGTAGTAACATTTGCATCGAGAATGGTGGCGAAAGCTCTGCTGTAGCCGTTCTGTATGGCGATTCTGAGTGAGGAGCCTCTTTGCTGCTCTTCGCGAATTCGCTCAAAGATGAGGACGTTGGCGTCGACGCTCATACCGATAGTCAGTATGATGCCTGCAATTCCGGGCAGAGTAAAGGTTGCTCGTGAAAATGCCATCATTGCGAGTATGAAAAGTATGTTGAGGCACAATGCGAAATCAGCGATTAATCCGGAACCGATGTAATAGAGAGCCATGAAGGCAGCGATGACGATTAGACCGTATATGCCGGCTTTTATGCCTCGGTCCCGGTTTTCGGCGCCGATAGTCGGACCAATGGTTTTTTCGGATATCGGTGGTTCGATGATCCTTGCAGGCAGTGAGCCGGCGTTGAGTTTGTTGACCATGTCTTCGATTTCCAACTGTGTGAAGTTGCCCTCTATTACGCCCTGTCTTCGAATCGAACTTCTTATGTTCGGTGCGGAGATTGCCCTGCCGTCCAGCAGGATACAAAGAGGTCTTTCGGTATTTTTGCTGGTGACGTTCCAGAAGAGATTGCCGCCGACTTCATCAAGCAGGAAGCCTACGGCCCTGGTTCCCATCTGTCCGGTTGAAGGGTATGCCTTCTTGAGAGACCATTTTCTTTGCCCCGCTTCCTGGAGCATTTTCTCGTCTACCTTACTGCTGGTCAGGACGTAGTACTTCTGGCCGAAGTCTGCGACGATAACGTCAGGGACGTTCCATTCGTTCTTATTTTCCAGTTCGCACCAGACATATTGGTCGTCGGAGGCAAGGCGGGGGCCGTTTTTTCGAAGGTTTTGCACGTAGGTGCTAATCTGGTCGGCGGTGATTTTTTCATCATCGGTTCGTGGAAGGATGCGGAATTCCAGGACGCCGGCGCCTTTGAGCATTCGCTTAACGTCTTCGGGGTCATCGACACGTCCTCTGAGCGACCGATAATTGTCAAAGGCGGTGACAACAGCATCAATTTTGCCTTTTCTATCGGGAAAAGCGGCAATGATTTCCTGTAGTCTCAGCCGTCTGGATTTGGTTTTGAGGGGAAGTTCCAGTATTGTATCAAACTGGACCATATTGAGATTTATTTCCTCCAGGCGATCGAGAGCCTTTGTGTAGGTAACGTTCAGGCCGGTTTCCGATGCAGTAAGCTCGTCAAGGACACCGGCCCATTTTCTGTACAGGTCGATATAGTCAGTGAGAAGAGAAAGTTTGTTTTTATCGCCGGCGGTGAGGGACTGGAGTTTGTCTTCGATCTGATTGGGATCGAGCAATATCCACTCAGCAGCGAGGGTTTTAAGGCCGGCTGGTGTAAGTTCGGCAAAATCGATATTCTCAGCAGCATTTTGAAGGCGGCTCTGGAGTGTGTCCCTGAGCTGTTGCGCAGCAATTCGTTTGTCGTAGGTGTCGGCGAGTTCGTCGAGAATCCGGCGTCTGCGTTCGGAGCCTCGGGCGAATTCGTCGAAATATATGGATCTTTCATTGGGATCCATTTTGAGCGCCCGCATTATACTTGCGGGATTTATATTTTCGTCTTCGAGGTTACTTCTTGCCTGGTCATAGACCTTTCTTTTCTGGCGTGCTTCTGCGGTTGCCAGAGGAATCTGTATTTCAAACCTGGTGTTTCCATGAGGCCTCCAGACGAGGTTTTGCACGTTTGTCGGATCGATACGTTTTCTGTAAACGTCGATGACCCTTGTTGAAAGTCCGGTGATTTCTTCGCTGGTAAGGTCCTGGGTGTCAATTTCGTATATGAGGCTGGTCCCGCCCGCGAGGTCAAGGCCCGGCCTTAAGGTTTTTTCGGGGGGGTAGAGTATCCAGGTTGCGGCCAACGCCACGATGATGATCAAAAGTATTTTCCAACCAAGGTTTTTTTCCATAATAGCTTCCCAAATGTTAAAATGAAATTAAGTGTTCTGCCGGAATCGTATCAAGGTTACATATTTTTATTTCGTTTCTTCGGAAAGTTTTGTGCTGATGGCGCCGGCGACTACCTTGATTTTGGTATTGTTGGATTCGTCGACCTTTATGGTTATCTCATCGTCCTTGACATCAATTACAGTGCCGATGATGCCTCCGATCGTTCTGACCCTGTCGTTTTTCTGGAGTGACTGAACCATCTGTTTTTGCTGCTGCTGTTTTTTTCTCGGGCCTCTGAAAATCAGGAAGTAGAAAACCACTACCATCAGCAGTATAAATATCCATTGCATCGGCAGGGGGCCTTTGGCAGGCGGGCTGGCAGGAGCGTTTTGGTCAGCGGTAACGGCAGTTGTGGTCGATGTTTCTTCGGTAATAGGCTCGGCGGGTGTGGTTGATACGGCATCGCTTTGAGCCAGAATCCATGAATTTTTCATCTTAGTATCCCTTTCAGATTTCTATGTTTTGTCTGATTTATCCATAATCGAAACAGTTAGGAAAAGCAGCATTGTAGGTGATTCTGCAATTTTTTCAATAGTGGAGATTTTGATATTTTACAATCTGCTGCTGAGCCCATAGTTCGAAGTTGCCGTTTTTTATTGCCTGGCGAATGTTTTTCATAAGCCTGTGGTAAAAATGCAGGTTGTGCATTGAGACTAATATTGGTCCGAGCATTTCGCCAACGTTAAAGAAATGCCTGATAGAAGCCCTTGAGAAGTGTTTGCAGCAATAGCAGGTGCATTTTTGCTCTATGGGAGCGGTGTCGTGGCTGTGAACGTTGTTTCTGAGGCGAACAGGGCCTTTTTCGGTGAAAGCGAAGGCGTTTCTGCCGTTTCTTGTCGGCAGGACGCAGTCAAACATGTCAATTCCTGCCCTTACAGCAGCGATGATGTCAGCAGGTGTGCCTACCCCCATGAGGTGCCTGGGTTTAGTAGTTGGCAGGAGGGGAGCGGTATATTCGACAGTTCTGATCATTTCATGGTGGCCTTCCCCGACGCTGAGCCCTCCGATGGCATATCCTGGCAGGTCCATCTGTGTCAGTTGTTTGGCACAATCAGCCCGCAGGGAGGGATCAATACCCCCCTGGACGATAGCAAAGAGTAACTGCCGGCTATTCTGGTGGTTGTCTTTGCAGATTTTTGCCCATTTTACCGTTCTCTGGACAGCGTTTTGTAATTCTTTCTGTGGGCAGGGGTGGGCAGTACATTGGTCGAAGCACATTATAATATCGGCGCCGAGGCGATTTTGTATGTCGGTAACGATTTTCGGGTCGAGAAATATTCTGGCGCCGTCGATATGGCTTGCGAATTCGACGCCGTCGTCACAAACGGTGTTTAAGGTACTGAGTGAGAAAACCTGATATCCGCCGCTGTCGGTGAGAACGGGGCCGTTCCAGTCCATCAATTTATGGAGTCCGCCTATACTTTGGATGATTTCGGCTCCGGGCCTGAGGAGCAGATGATATGTATTTGCCAGCAGCATCTGGGTGCCGTTTTGTTTCAACTGTCGCGGGGTAATTCCTTTTACTGCGCCACGCGTAGCGATTGGCATAAAAACGGGTGTTTTGACGATCCCGTGAGGTGTGTGGAGAAGAGCGGTTCTTGCCGCGGTATGTGAATCTTCGGTTAGGACTTCAAAGATTTTCATATTAGGGTAATTCGATAAATGTTTGTAATTGTTGAGCTTGGGTAATAATACTGCAATATCTGGAAAGCATTTTTTCCACTTCTGGCCATAGCCTGGGCTCCGGTCTGGCAAAGGCCGACACCGTGGCCATAGCCTATGCCTGAAATAAAAGTCCAGGTGTCCTGAGTATCCACAATTGTCCAGACGGTGCTTCTGATTTTATTGCCGGACGAATCTAGCGTAAGTCGGAAGTCTTCGGCACGTAAAAACCCTGTCATGCCGTTCTCACCGACGAGTTTTACAGAGGTAACCCTAGTGAGATTTCCATATTCGCTTTTGGATGCTGAAGTAATGGATTTTATTTTACCGAGATTTTTAAGTTTTGGGTACTTTTGTATAATTCTTTCCGAAACATAGTTTTTTTCAAGCTTAACCGCCGGCCAGTAGAAAAATTTCGGTTTGGCGACTTTCCTGCAATATGGGCAGGGGACGCCGACAAGGGGCGGGAAAGAATCGCCGAAGACGTTTTTGCTGTTTTCGGTGTGGCCGCCGCAGGTTGAGCTGTAATAGGCAGGAAAAAGCAGTGGAGATTGGTCCGGTGCAGAGCAAGTCAGTATGATTCCTGCAGTGTCGTTAACAGCATTTATTACGGTGGTCGTTTCTGCCTCGATTCCTCGATAGACCTGGTTGGCCTGTGTTTTTTTCATGTCGTAATGACGTTTTGATCCGAAGTTATTTTTTATATAAAGGCAATATGTTCTGGCCGCTATCGTCTGGGCCCTGAGAGCCTGGGGTTCCCAATAACTGGGCATTTCTGCACCGACGACACCGGCGAGGTACTCTTCGAGTGTGAGGTGGTTTACAATGTCAAAGGAATTACAGTCGTCGTTGATCACAAAGGTGATGCTGCCTCGGTACCTTTCGGAGTTTATTGTGCATATAGAAGGGGTGTCTGGCTCGATGGCAATCTGTTTTTGTTTGAACGCATGACCGAGTAGGCAGATCATGCCGTCGATGATTTCGATGGAAATTGATTTCGCGGGTTTTTTGTGTCTTGGCAGTATAGCCTGGCTGTCGGCAGCGACAACAGTATAGGCTGAGCCGGGGTGAACAGAGCATTGTTTGACCTTGTTATACAGCAGTACCCTGATACGGATGGGAGAGTTTGCATCGATGGTGGTTACAACAGCAGGGCATCTGCTGATTATCAGTGAGATAAGAAGCACAACGGCAGCACAGCAGAGCAGCGCAAAGAGAAGCATCTTTGGTTTGAAATATTTTTCTGCGCGGAGGTTCAGTGATGAGCGACGCAAGGATCTGTACTTATTTTCCCATGTTACTTGCAGTGGACAAAATCATCCGTCTAACGACCGCAGCGACAGGCCGAGGCCGGACAATCGCTGCTTTATTTCATTTAAACTGGTGACGCCGAAATTTTTGCAGCCGAGTAATTCTGCATCGGTTTTGTTCACGACATCGCTGACTGTTTTAAGCCCAAGTCTTTCCAGACATTTTTTGGCTCTAATGGATAGTTCCAGCTCATCAACGGATTTGGTGAAGAGGCTCTGCTGGTCGAATTTTGCTCTCCCGGACGAAGCTGCGTCGTCGATGCCGTCATTTTCGAGGGCCATGCCCAGGCGGAGGTTCTTGGGCTCGAGGATTTTCTTTATTTCCACGAGAGAAGTTTCCCCGAAGTTTTTGTAAGCCAGCAACTCAGCCTCGGTAGTGTGCAAAAGATCGCCGATGGTGTGAATGTTCATCTTCTGCAGGCAGTTTCGGCTTCTGACTGAAAGTTCAAAGTCGGCAAGCGGCGTTTCGAGAATCTGATTCCTTATGCCGATTTTTCTTTCCTGTTCTTCGTCATGGTGCATTGTCTTTGAGCTTTCTATATCTTTGTAGAAAAGCCGGGCCCGAAGATGATTCGGGTGACAGGTGAGAACCTTTTCAACGCAATGTGCCGCTTTTTCGTAGTTTTCATTGTCTTCGTATAGGATGGCAAGATTCAATAGTGCATTGACATAGCCTGGTGCGGCGGGACCGATCTGCTTATAATAATCGATCGCGGCCTCTTCGTCACCCCGCAGGTCGCAGGCAAAGGCCAGGTGAAACAGGGCTTTGGCGAAAGTGGGGTCAAATTCAAGAGCGATTTTGTAATTGTCTATAGCCTGGTCATATTGTCCACAGGCTTCACTGAGCCTGGCAAACTGATAATGGTACTCGGCGTTGATGTGTTCAAAGTTAGTGTATTTTTTCAACAGATCGGCGGCGTTGTCGAGACGTCCGGCATGTCGCAAAACAGCAACTTTTTCCATAGCTATCGCGAGCGGGTCGGCCTGGTGGTCAAGTGCTTTGTCAAAATTTGCCAACGCTTCATCGTATTTGTCAAGCCTTCGCAGTGCATTGGCAAGATAGATGAATTTTTCGCGACAGTCATCGGCAACGGTGAGTTTTTCGACAGCCTGTTTGTTTTGCCCGAGTATGTAATAAGCTATGCCGGCTGCAAGCGGAGAGGGCTTGGCCTGGCTGAACTGCTCGGCAAACCTGACGCGATTAAGTTCGCCGGAATTGACTATTCTGGAAAGTCTGCTGATTTGTTGTGCGTCAGGCAGGCTGTTGCCAAACAAGTCGATTTGCAGATGTGCGATAGATACCATATAATTTTACTCCGTAAATACAGGTTAGTGTAGTTTTAAGGCTTTGCCCACGTCCGACAGAGGTGATATTATAAAGGCTTGGTGCGTATTTGCAATAGCTTTTTTGGGTGCGCAAACTGGTTTCGGGAAGCATTATTTGCGATATACCTTTTGAGGATCGTATACCTTCTGTGCGATGAACTCAAGCTGTGCGTTGCTACCGGGTTTCAAGGCGCGGTAGAAGCAGGACTGGTAGCCTACGTGACATTGTCCCTGATCGACGGTAACCTTTAATATAAGGCAGTCCTGGTCGCAGTCGACGAGAATCCGGGTGACTTTCTGAATGTGGCCTGATTCTTCGCCTTTTTTCCAGAGTTTTTTTCGCGAACGGCTGTAATAAGTAGCCGTACCTGTTTCTATGGTCAAGTCTAGGGCCTGGTGATTCATGCAGGCAACCATTAGTACCTGGTTTGTCTGGGCGTCCTGTGCAATTGCGGTTATAAGGCCGTTAGCGTCAAATTTTGGTTTAAACTGTGTTCCTTGTTCAATAACATCATTGGCAGCCACTTTGGTTATCTCCTTTTGCTTCGTTTTGAAAGGCTTCTGCAAAATTGAAGTCAGGCAGATATTTAACTTTTACTTTTGTTTTACCAGAAACTTGTTAGTTTCTTGCTGTCGAATGTTTTACCCGTTATTATTCTCAAAAACAATCGTATTTTAGGAAATGTGGCTTGCCAAAAGAGGTTAAGAGCACGAAAAAACACATGGTTTCTGTGATTTTGCGAGTAGCAGTTGCAATAGGGGCGCTTTTTTGGGTATTTCGTGGTGAGGATATTGGCAGGCATGGGGAGACATTTGCAAGGCTTTCCTGGTGGGTCATTCCGCTGTCAACATTAGCATATGTGCTCAGCCAGGTATTATTTGCGGTCAGATGGCTGTTATTGTTGCGGACCCAAGACATCCACATAGGGCTTTTCCCTGCGGTGAAGCTTCATTTTCTTGGGCTTTTCTACAATAACTGCCTGCCTAGCTCAATTGGTGGCGACTTATTGCGGGCGTGGTATGTGACGAAGCATACCGACGAGGGCAAGAAGCTGGAGGCAGCCCTTAGTGTGCTTGTTGACCGGCTTGTGGGTTTGAGCGGAATGATAGGGATGGCGTTTTTTTGTTATTGGGTTATTCCGACTCCTGAAGGTGCGGTCAAAATTGAATTTGGGGGTAAAACAAATCCATACAACGGATTATATGAGTATAAGTGGGTTCTTCTGGGGGCAGCAGTTTTTTTGGGGGCTGTGATAGCGACAGTACTGGTAAAAAGCCGAACGAACGAAAGATTTTCGACATTTGTTGATCAGATATGGCACCGTGGATGGAAGGTGTTTGGTAAACTGGTAATGGCGGTTCGACTTTACTGCAGCAGACCGTTGGTGGTAATAGCTGCCTATGGCTTGACGGTGGTTGTACAAAGTATTGCTATAATAGCTACTTGGATTGTTGGGTGGCAGTTAGGTATAGAGGCACCATTAAAGTACTATTTTGTCTTTTTACCTGTGTCGTGGCTCCTCGGGGCACTTCCTGTCAGTATCGGTGGTATAGGCGTAATGGAAGGGGGTTTGAAGTTTCTCTTCAGTCAGTTGGCGAATGTTTCAGGAACGCAGGCTCTCGATGTGGCATTGGCACAGCGGATAATTATAGTGTTAAGTTCGCTGCCTGGCTTGGCTATTCATGTTTTTGGTGCGCATCTTCCAAGAGGGAGTTTTTTGTTGACTCCAAAAAGCCATTAAATTAAAGTACAAGGCTTGATAAAGAATGGTCTTAGAGGTAGTTTCAAGAGAGATAAGAAAGGATTTTGGGTTTGTTTAAGGAGCAAAGAGGCTCCAGTCGGATACATGCAGACAATTGGGAATTTTCGCGGTTATTTTTTTCGGGGTCTGGCAGCACTGCTTCCGACTATCCTGACGATTTGGATATTCGTTCAGTGCTATATATTTGTGCGCGATAACATAGGTGTGCATATCAATCGCGGGCTTGTTCGGTTGATAGTGTATACGTTCAAGGACTATCCAGCCCTGAGTCAGGAAGAGCTCGAGCATTATGCGATCGGCGAGGATAAGAGTCTGCGCGGGGACACGAACGCGCTTAGTCTCACGGCAAAGGACGAGTCGGTGATATTTTCTGCCAGGGTGGAGGCTTTGGAAAGATATTGGGTCCACGGGCCGGGGCAGATCACGGGCTTTGTGGTCGCGCTGGTCGCGGTTTGCATAGTCGGGGCAATTCTGGCAAGTGTTGTCGGGAAGACATTGTGGCGATTGCTGGAAAAATTTTTGCTTAAAATACCTGTCATACGGCGGGTATATCCGTATATAAAACAGATTACAGATTTTGTTTTAAGCCGCGAGCGGCCTTCATTTACTAGGGTCGTAGCGATTGAGTATCCACGTAAAGGGCTGTGGTCGGTGGCTCTTGTGACGGGTACGGGTCTGAAGAAGGTGGTCAACAGCATGAAGAAGGACTACCTGACGGTTTTTGTGCCTTCTTCTCCTACGCCTTTTACGGGATACGTGCTTACAGTCGCCAAGGACGACGTTATAGACCTGGATATGAGTATTGAAGAGGCAATGCGCTTTGTGGTAAGCGGGGGCGTTATAACTCCGGAAACAGAGGCATGGGACGAGATGATAAGCGAAAAGAAAACATTAAAATCGGAGTAAATATAAGGAGAACAAAGTTGCTTTTTACGATTACAGGTAAGCATGTTGAAATCACCGAGGCGATGAAAGCTCATGCATACGAGAAGAGCTCTAAGCTGCCGCGGTATTACGACAGGATCAACAAGGTTGAGGTGATAGTTGACAGCAGCGATAAGAGCAAGCCCAGTGTTGAGATAATTGCTAGTGCAGAACACAACAAGGTGTTTATTGCCCGTGAGACAGGGCAAGACACATACGTATGTATCGATCTGGCAGCTCATAAGCTTGAAAGACAACTAGCCAGGGCTAAAGGAAAAGAGCGAGATAATAAGCATGTGAAATTAAAAGAGAAGGAACAGGAAGGCGAAATCGGAATTGCAGAATAGCGGATTAACGAAATATTTTAAGATGATAGTTCTGCAGAACAAAGTGGAGTTTTTCTGGAGATCCTATGAAGTTTTCAGACTTTCTTTGTGTTGATGCGATAATTCCGGAGCTTTGCTCAATGGACAGAGACGGTGTAATAGAGGAACTGGTTACTGCGCTTTATCGTGCAGGATGTCTGAAAGGCCTGAAAGCCAAAGATGTCATTGGCGCCGTAATCAAACGGGAAAAGGAGGCGAGCACAGGCATAGGCAAAGGAGTTGCTGTGCCGCATGTTAAATACCCCGGCAGCAAAGAGATGTCCCTGGCTGTGGGAAGAAGCAGCGCCGGGGTGGATTTTTCATCTCTTGATAAGCAGCCTGTTTATTCGGTGATGCTGCTGATAAGCCCTGCTGAAGATCCGGACAAACATCTGCAGGCAATGGAAAAAATATTCAAATATCTACAACAGGAGAATTTCAGGAAGTTCCTTCGACAATCCGAGACTGTTAAGCAGATCGTAGAGCTTCTGCATGAAGCCGATGACACCGTGAGCTTTTGATTGTTCGGGTGGGGGTTTTTATTTTTATAGATGGGTAGAAAAGTTTGTCAGAATTGATGGTTGAAAAGGAAGTGGAGATACGAAATGCAGACGGGCTTCACATGCGTCCGGCCATGCAGTTCGTTGACATGGCCAGTCAGTTCGAGAGTGATATTTTTGTCAGTCATGGCGAGACGCGTGTTGACGGCAAAAGTATTATGCAGATGACAATGCTGGCGGCGACAGCAGGGACGCGGCTGAAGATCGAGGCCCGCGGTGTGGACGCGCAGGAAGCAGTGGAAGCTCTTCGTATGCTGGTGGAAGAGCATAAATTTGGCGAACCGGCTGTCGGCAATACACGACAGGGCAATAATTCATAGGTATTTTTATGGAGATAAAAAAGGGTATTGCAGTTTCACCGGGCATTGCGATAGCAAAAGCGCTGGTTATTGACGCGGAGGATTATCGAATTCCCCGCCGTTCTGTACCACCCATACAGCGCCGGATCGAGATACATCGCGTTCGCAAGGCGTTCAAGGACGCGATAGAAGAGTTGAGCGGCCTTGAGTCGGCACGGGATTTCAAGCAGAGCGAGATACGTGATATTTTTGCGGTTCACCTGCGGTTCTTACACGACCGAAGTCTTCGAAAACAGGTTACGGATAAGGTGTATTCAGAGTCATTGACCGCAGAATACTCGGTTTCCAGCGTGCTTCGTGAGATCGCCTCACATTTCGCAAAGGTTCAGGACCCTTACATTAATGAACGTACGGCGGATATATACGATATTGAGAAGCGATTGTTAAAGCACCTTCTGGGCGAAAGGCGTGAGGACATCGGGCATCTTACCCAAGAGGTTGCTATCGTAGCACATGAACTGAGCCCGACACAGACAGCATCGCTTGATAAAAAGTATGTTAAGGGCCTGGCGACCGATGCGGGTGGACGAACGAGTCACACAGCAATCGTAGCCCGGTCACTTGGTATCCCCGGTGTTGTAGCTCTGGAGGATATTACATCCAATATCAGCGGCGGCGATACGGTGATCATAGATGGTAACCGCGGGGTTGTGATAATCAACCCGGATGAGGCGACGCTGAAACAGCATGAAGAATATGCTTTTGAGTTTACGCGGCTGGAAAGCGAGCTTGATGGTATCCGCGATCTCCCATCGGTTACACGGGATGGAGTGCGGATAACACTTCTGGGGAATATCGAATTTCCGGACGAGTCGCAGATTGTCCTTGAAAAGGGCGGCGAAGGTGTTGGGCTTTACCGGAGTGAATTTCTTTATCTTAACAGGGAAACTGAGCCTGCAGAAGAGGACCACTATGAAGCATATGCCAAAGTGATCAAGGTTTTCTCCGGTCGGCCGGTGGTGATCCGCACGGTGGATCTCGGAGCGGACAAGTATACTCAGAAGAAACGTTCGGCTCCGGAACCGAATCCTTTCCTCGGACTTCGCTCGATTCGTTTTTGCCTGCAGAATCTGATGATGTTTAAGACACAATTGCGCGCTATCCTGCGAGCGTCGGTGTTGGGGGATGTGCGGATTATGTTTCCCTTAATATCAAATCTTCAGGAACTGCGACAGGCAAAGATGATTCTTCGTGACGTAATGGAGGATATGGATGAATATTCGGTGCCGTACAATCATGCGATTCCGGTGGGTATTATGATAGAAACCCCCAGTGCGGCGCTTACAGCGTCGACTCTTGCCAGGGATGTCGATTTTTTCAGCGTTGGGACCAATGACCTGGTTCAGTATACCCTTGCGGTTGATCGCGGCAATGAGCTGGTCTCGACATTGTATTCGGCAGCAGACCCTGCAGTTTTGAGACTGCTGCGTACGGTTGTTCAGGATGCCCATAAGGCCAGGATCGGTCTGAGCATATGCGGTGAAATGGCATCGGAGCCAGAGTATGTCATGCTTCTTCTGGGAATGGGTGTTACGACGCTTTCGGTTGCGCCTCCGATGATACCGGAGGTTAAGCAGATCATTCGGTCGGTCAGAATGGAAAAGTGTAATCAGTTGGCGCGAAAGGTGATAAGTATGAATTCCCAGCGTCAGATTACGAATTATCTTCGTGATGCGGCGATAAAGATATTGCCTGAGGTTTTTTAGTGGTGGGACAGGAAGCTTGTCCACGACAGGTGCTGATAGACTTTTTATACAGGCCGTTTTGAATAAGACGGCAATCCAGAGACTAGGAATTGGGAAATTAAGATTGCTTTAGAATTCAGGATCAGTGGGATACTTCGGTTTTTGTCTCACAGGGAGATGGTGAGTGTTTTTCAACGTAGTCTGGCCCGTTTGGGAATTCGTGTCAGTTACGGCGGCGGCTTCAATCCTCATCCGAAGCTGTCACTTCCGCTTCCACGTTCAGTCTCGATTGAATCTGAAGGGGATATAGTGTGGTTTGAGTGTGAAGATACGCTGGATGCGGATGAATTTGCCAGGCTGATTTCGGCAGAGCTGCCGCGAGGATGCGAGATTACCAAAGTCAGCACAGGTAACGCAGGTAAAATGCCCAAGGCGGTGGAAGCGACTTATATGATACCTATTCGAGCCGGGATGATGAACGATAAGATCAGGGCTGCGGCAAAACACCTGGTGGATAGTGATGAGCTTTATGTGGACAGAATCATCGATGATCGCGGAAGAAAGCGAAAAGTTAACGTCGGACGTTTTGTTTTATCTGTCGACACAGCCGGCGATCGGGTGGCGGTTATCTGCAGAATCGGCCCGGAGGGAACGATTCGTATCGGCGAAATACTCGAACTTCTTGGAATAAATGACTCTATGCTGTCAGGGGCTGTTCGACGAATGGCTGTCAATTGGGAAAGTCAGGATTTTTTTTCATAGGCTGGGTGGAATATGTCAAGAGAGATGTTGATAAACGTAGCAGAGAGAGAAGAATGCAGGGTTGCGGTTGTCGAAAATCGGATGCTTGAGGAGCTTTATGTTGAACGAAGCAGCACTCAGGGGCATGTCGGCAACATATATCTTGGCAAGGTTACGAATATAGAACCGAGCATTCAGGCGGCTTTTGTGGATTTCGGTGTGGAGAAGAATGGTTTTCTTCATATCAGCGATGTTCACCCGCGATATTTCCGTGGCGGCAAGGTTCTGATGAGTGAGGATATCGGGCGGCGTAAAGCCCTTCACCACCGTCCGCCGGTTCAGTCGTGTCTTACTAAAGGCCAGGATATTATCGTACAGGTTACCAAAGAGGGGCTCAAGACAAAGGGGCCGACGCTTACAACATATATTTCTCTGCCGGGTAAATACCTCGTTCTGATGCCGTGGATGCGACACATAGGCATTTCACAGAAAATCGAGGATGAGGATGAGCGAAAGCGACTTCGGGAGTTAATAGACCAGTTGGAGGTTCCCAAAGAGATCGGTTTTATTGTGCGCACGGCAGGTCACGGCGGTACGAAAAGGGACCTGCAGGCGGATCTGGCTTATCTTCAGCGACTGTGGCGTGCGATAGAAAAGCGTCTGGAAGCGGAATCGAGTCCGAGCGAGCTTTATCAGGAGTCGGATCTTATTATACGGACGCTTCGTGATGTGTTTACGAGCAAGATAAGTAAGATAATATGTGATTCGGAAAGTACCGCTCGTCGGGTCCGGGACTTTATTAACATTGCGATGCCGCGGTTCAGAAAGAAGGTGTCCTACTATGACGGCAAAACTCCGCTTTTTCACAAATACGGGATAGAGGATCAGATTCGCAAGATTCAGTCTCGAAGGGTGGAATTGAAAAGCGGCGGAACAATTGTAATTGAGCAGACCGAGGCACTAGTCGCGATTGATGTAAACAGCGGGCGGTATCGAAAACATGAGAATGCGGAAGTTAACGCATGTAAGATCAACCTTGAAGCCGCGGTAGAGATCGGCAGGCAGCTTAGGCTTCGCGATCTTGGCGGTCTGATAATCTGTGATTTTATTGATATGCGGTCAGAAGCGCATCGTCGTGAAGTGGAGAAGGTTTTCCGTGCGACGCTAAGGGAAGACCGGGCGAGATCGACGATTTTGCGGATGAGCCGATTCGGTATTGTAGAGATGACACGGCAGCGGATCCGTCCTTCCCTGCAATTGAGCACCTATCATGAATGTCCTCATTGCAGCGGTACGGGCCAGATAAAGAGCCATGAGTCGATGGTTATCGAGATAATCCGGCTTCTGGGGCTGGCATGTGCTCAGGAGAAGGTCAAACGGGTGGAATTATCAGTGTCATCACCTGTGGCCAATTATCTGCAGAATGAAAAACGCGTGGTCATAGCGGGGATGGAACAGAAGCGGGACAAACGTATAATTATTAATGCCGATCAGAGCTATATTGGTGAGAATCATTTGCTTTTGTGTTATGATGAGAATAACACCGTAGTGGAGTTTTAGTTTGTGTATGACAAAATTTGATCTGGCATATGCGCGCAGAGTAATCGAAGGTGAAGCCGCTGCAGTGGGGTCTATGACTCCTGTGGTGGATTCTGAATTTGAACAGGCCGCGCGGATGATTTTTGACTGCTCCGGATCGATCATTGTAACCGGTATCGGCAAGGCCGGTATCATCGGGCAGAAGATAAGCGCGACTCTTGCCTCGACAGGAACACCGAGTCATTTTCTTCATCCTGCCGAAGCGGTGCACGGTGATCTTGGACGGGTTCAGAAAAAAGATGTCGTTATCGCTCTGAGCTACGGCGGTGAGACTGATGAAATTGTTCGACTGATAAATCTGGTCAAGCAATTGGAAGTGAAGTTGATAGCTATAACCGGCGAGCGGGAATCACGGCTGGCCCTGCACAGCGATGTTGTCCTTTGCATGGGGCAGATGTCTGAGACCTGCCCCTTGGGCGTGGCTCCGAGTGCGTCGACAACGTGCATGCTTGCAATTGGTGATGCCCTTGCGTTCACTGTTATGAAGGCTCGGAACTTCAGCGTAGAGGATTTTGCCAGATTTCATCCCGGCGGCTCACTGGGTTCACAATTGATAACGGTTGAACAATCGATGATGCTCAAAGAGCAGAGGGAACTCCCGCTGGCAGGAGCAAGCGAGACAATAAGACAGATGCTTGCAAAGAACCACTCACTGAAGCGTCACGGTGCTGTCATGGTTGTTGGAGATGACGGCAGGCTGGAGGGGATAATAACCGATGCGGATTTACGCCGTCTCTTCGCCAGAAACGGTGAAGCAGCGTTTGATAAAAAAGTAAACCATGTAATGACGCAGAACTGCAAAAAGATTAGGGCCGATGCCCTCGCTGCAGAGGCAATGGCGATATTTCACAAATACAGGATCGACGATCTGCCGGTGGTTGACAAGGACGGCAGGCCGGTGGGATTGATCGATGTGCAGGATGTTGTGGCGATAAAGGTTGTGGGATAGGAGTTATTAGAAATTGGCTAAGATAGGTCGGGATAAAGCGCATCTGGCGGCGATAGAACTGCTGGCAATGGACCTCGACGGGGTGTTGACTGACGGCAGTATAATAATCAATGCGGACGGCAGTGAAAGCAAGAAATTCAGTCTGCTCGACGGTCATGGGATAAGGATGTGGCATCGGGCGACTCTGCAGACAGCGGTGATAAGCGGTCGCGAGACGAGTGCGACGAAGGTGCGGACAGAACAATTACAGATCGGGTATGTTTTTCAGAATTGCCACCAGAAACTGGATGCTTTTGAAAAGCTTGTCGAACAAAGCGGTATCAGTGCGGAGAAGATTGCGTACATGGGTGACGATTTGCTGGATTTGCCGATTCTTCGACGTGTCGGATTTGCGGTAGCGGTCGCTGATGCGGTGGATGAAGTCAAAGAACAGGCGGATTATATTACCAGGCGAAAGGGCGGCTGCGGAGCTGTGCGCGAAGTGGTGGAATATTTATTAAAGCAAAGCGGCAGGTGGGCTGAGCTGATGGAGCGTTATCTTGTCTGAGAAAGCACAGGTGGTAGTATGCTGATGGGGTCGAGAAGAGTCCGGATATTCATAATTACCTTCGGCGCGATTGCGCTGATTTACCTTGTGTACACGTTTGTCTTTTCGACACCGAGCATTCAGATAGACAGGGATTTCGGCAGCTTTGGCACCGAGGCCAATATTCCTGACTTTGACCGTGAACTGGGGCAGATGGGCGCAGCAAGGGTCGGCGACGTGACCACAGCGAGATTCACTCGCGCCGACAGGGAGTTCGGGTTCGAAAAACTGCTTCATGAAAGCGGTGATGAGTGGGATCTGGAAAAACCTTTCATGAAGGTATTCAGGCCGAGCTTTGAGTATGATATTTCATCGGACAGCGGAACAGTCAGGGTTGAAACGATAGCCGGCCAGCCCAGTCCTACAGATGCCGAATTGCGAGGCAACGTGGAAATCCACATCCGACCCAAAAGCGGCAGGGGTATGAACAGTATTATCTACATGGACGATGTGATTTATACCGACGACAAGAGCGAGTTTTCCACGGCAGGACCGATTCGTTTCGTGTCAAAAGATGCGACAATGATTGGTATCGGGATGAAGATGATTTACAACGAACAGTTGGGACGGCTGGAATATTTGCGAATCGTTGATCTTGAATATCTGTACCTCAGGACAGGTAAAAAAAGTCCTTATGGTTCACAGATTGCCGATAAACCCGGCGGATCGGAGCAGGCAGCTTCGCCGGAAACCGGTTCAGATAACAATCTGAGTAGTACAGGAGAAATATCGGTCGGTGAGGATGCTAAAATAGGAATCACGGGGGATAAGCAGGCAGAGGAGCAGCATTACAGGTGCACATTCAGGGGCAATGTGGTGATTCAGTACGGTGATCAAACAGTATATGCTGAAGAGGTGGTGCTTAATAATCTGCTGTGGTCGGAATCGCAGGAAGATACCGGCCAAGAAGCGGCAGGTGCGCCGGAAACGGTGCCGCAACATAGTGAGCCTGTGGAACAAAGCAGTAAAGCAGAGCCGGAGGAGACGCCTGTTGCGATGACGGCAGGCGATGAGGAATCGTCATCCAGGGTACCCGGAGAATATGTTGACGTTGTTGTTACCTGTGAAGACGGTATTACCGTAGAACCGACAAAAACAGTGGTCCAGCTAGGCGGCGATGTCGCTTTTGGGGGAGAAAGGGTCATAGAATTTGCAGGGGGACCTGTACGTGTCAAGGCTGCTAAGCGAGAGATTGGGGATGGGGGCAGCTTTATTAATCGAAAAATGGCTTCCCGGAAGACATCTCGGCGATATGACTCAGGCAGCAGAACAAGCTCAACGACGATAGCCCGGTGCGAGTATCTGAAATATAACCTTGATTCGAAAGTTCTGGAGCTTTGGCCCGGACGAAGTGAGCCGTTCGTCTCTCTGCGCAGTGCCGACAGGGATGGCAGGCTTCGCACTAGCCGGTCGGTCAGGTGGGACCAGGGAAAGAACATCGCTGTTATCAACGGGCCTGGAAAGCTGTTTGTGGAGTCTCAGTCAGGTTTACCCGGCAACAGCAGCGGCGCGACAATGAATTTCAACAGTGTGATGAAGGTATATTTTGCCGAGCCAAAGACAGCGAATCTGCTGATGGTGTCTCCGGCGATTAAGTATATCGATCTGCTGGGAGGACTGGAAGCAACGATGCAGGAGGGGACATCGCGGGTTGCAGCCGAGTCCGGCAAATTCATATTTGATGATGTACAGGATATATCAAAGGCCGAACTTGCGGGCAATGTGGTTTTCACATCGGCTAGAGGTGGACTGACTTCGGATAAGGCAGACATCGTTTTCGCAAAGGATACGTCGCGCGGTGTCTACGCCAAAACGGTTTATGCCTATGATGATGTAGCTATCAACCCGGCAAATTTAGAAACACAATCAGGCAATAGGAATATATTTCACGCAAAGCGCATCGATTATGACGTTCTCAGCGGGGATGCTCTTGCATCCGGCCCGGTCGAATATGAGTTTTATATAAGCAAGCAGGAACCGGAGCAGGAGAAAGTATCATTTGTGCCTGCGACGGTTACCGCCGAGAAATGGGCGCGGTATTATGACAAAGCCAAAAAGGTTGTCTTTGCCGGCAATGTTGTCGGCAGAATGACCGAAGACAAGCTTCAGTTTGTGCAGAAGGACGAGTTTCACGGTGAGAATCTGATAATCCATCTTGCAGACAATGAGTCGGTTACAGGAGCTGCGGATGCTTCCGGGCCGGGTAAGGACGTTGAGGAGGTCGTAGTTACTGGCGGAGTTGTCAGGCTGAACTCAGTTAAAACAGCCGGCGAGACAATGATCTCCGGTATAGAATTAAAGTGCTTTGAAATCGACTATGACGTTCGCGGGGAACTTATCAAAGCGACCGGGCCGGGTAAAATAGCGATAGATAACAGCAAGTTTCCGCAGAGCAAGCGCGACAAAAATAAGGGACTGACTTTGCGCAGGCCCTGTTACGCGCTAATTGAAGATTTTGAAACACTTCAGTGGCTGATAAAACAGCGGCGCATCATTGCAGAGGGTCAGCCAAAGGGAATTCACATCGGCTATCTTCCAATCGTCAGGGGCAAATATGGAGAAGCGATCAAAATCGAAGCGGGGCGGGTAGTAGCGGATTTCATTACTATATCAAACGGACGGGAAGAGCTTAAGAGCCTGCTTACGACAAACGGCATATATTATAAGGAGGGTCGTAAGCGCGAATTTATGGGCAGCGATTTGTTGTATGATGGCGGCAAATCGAGGATAACAGTCAAAGGCAGTCCGGCTCAGCCGTGCATGATGAATGGCGTTGAAGTGGAGAATATTCTCTATGATCTGGATACGGGCCGCACAAGCTTTGATATTGCCGGCATCGGTGCATTGGAGGCGATGCAGGAAGATATTGACAGGTGATTTTTTTTGCTGGGGGAGTTGTGCAGATTTAGTGCAGGTATTCGATAAGGTCGCGTAGTCTCATCCATTATTTGAGGTTGGCTTAATGACGGATTTGCCGTTCGAGTCTGCCTGTTTCAGGGAAGCGGTACAGCGGATGTGGGAGCGTATGAGCCCCTGTATCATGTGCCCGCGGCGCTGCATGGTTGACCGCCTTGCAGGCCGGGTCGGGTACTGCGGCATTGGTGCTGTGGCGAGAATCAGTTCGGCCGGTCCTCATTTTGGCGAAGAATCTGTTTTGGTGGGGTCCGGCGGTTCAGGCACGATATTCTTCGCAGGATGCAATCTCAGGTGTATTTTTTGTCAGAATTTCGATATCAGCCATCATTTACATGGGCAGGAAATGTCAGTTGGCGATCTCGCAGCTTGTATGCTCGATCTGCAGAGGACAGGATGCAGCAATATCAATGTTGTTACGCCAAGCCACGTCGCCGCTCCTATAATTACAGGGATAGAGTCAGCCAGGCACAGCGGGCTGAAACTGCCGATAGTATATAACTGCGGCGGTTACGAGTCGATTGAAACCCTGAAGCTGCTTGAAGGTTACGTAGATATTTACATGCCTGACATGAAGTATAGTAATAACACATCTGCAGAAAAGTTGTCGGGGGCTATTGATTACTGGGACGTAAACAGGGCAGCAGTTAAGGAAATGCATCGTCAGGTCGGAGATTTGATGGTGGAAAACGGCATTGCACGACGGGGGCTGCTTGTCAGGCATTTGGTTCTGCCGAATCGGTTGGCAGGGAGTTTTGAAATCATCGATTTTCTGTCAGAGAAGGTTTCAAAAGAGACAGCAATAAATGTGATGAATCAATACAGGCCGTGTTTCAAGGCCGATTCTTATGCCGAGTGTAACAGACGTCCTGCAGCACATGAGGTTGACGAAGTGCGCAGCTACGCAGTAAAGAAAGGCCTGAATGTTTTGTCGGGATAAGAGATATGGCAGGATGCAGGCGTGAAGGTGGTTTATTCAAGGCGTTATGAGATCAAATTCGATCATGTCTGGCCGGTGCAGAAATATCCCGCTGTGCTGCGAAATGCGCTGAAAGAAAAGCTGATTGACCCGGAAGATGTGGAATATGTTGAAGCTGCTGCGCAAGAGGATATAGCCCTGGTTCACAGCGCAGAGTACCTGGGAAAAATCAAGCAGCGGTCTTTGTCAAGCCGGGAAGTTGCAAGGCTTGAAATTCCCGTTACCGACGAATCCGTCGGCTTGTACTGGGCTTTTGCTGCCGGAACGATCCAGGCCTGTAGAAGGGCGTATGAGCAGGGCGTGTGTGTTCACATCGGCGGAGGTATGCATCATGCGTTTACAGATTATGGTTCCGGATTCTGCATGTTCAACGATGTTGCGATCGGCGTGCGAAAAATGCAGCATGACGGTATTGTCAAACGGGTAATGGTTATTGATTGTGACGTGCATCAGGGAGATGGCACAGCGAAAATATTCCAGGCTGATGATTCAGTCTTTACATTTTCTATTCATCAACGGGATAATTTCCCTTATATAAAGCAAAACAGTAACCTGGATGTTGAACTTAGCGACAGGACCGGCGATGATGAATACCTTAAGCGACTGAAGGAGCATTTACCCTCTGTTATGACTTCATTCAGGCCCCAGCTTGTGGTTTATGTTGCAGGTGCGGATGTTTACAGGCGCGATTTATTGGGAGGACTGGGCTTGAGTATAAGCGGCATCGAAAAACGGGATGAGTTTGTAATAAACCTGGCTCAGCAGAACAAAGTGCCGGTCGCTGTTACGCTTGCAGGCGGCTACGCCGCCGACTGGACCGATACTGTAAGAATCCATGTCAATACAATTCGGGTTTGCATAAGATACTGCTGACTCCAACCCCGTCATTACCAAGGCCGCCCCAGCGACCCGTAGCAATCTCCTCTACTCTTTCCCCCCAAAAGTTAGATAATATGTAGGTCATCCGTCAAACGGTTATAATTTGTGAAATCCAAATAACGCAAATATTAACCTTATTTGAAAGGATGACCTATGAAAACAAGATTATCAAAAAAACAGAAATGGTTCAACACAA
>JBDRHL010000095.1:0-21351 GCA_043816955.1 Planctomycetota bacterium
AGCTTTTTTATCGACTACTACAGCAGGCAGTATCTGTGGAGCCGATGACTTACGGACGGCTTCTCAAACATGAGCGACAGCCAAAATCTGAAATGCACAATATATAGAGCCAACTGGAGCTAAGGAGATACCCCCTTTTCAGTATATCTCTCTGGTATAATTTATATGTACAAAGACAGTATGCACAAGGAGATTAAGGTCTTCTGCACGGAGCCTGATATACCAAGCCATGTGGCGTAGACCCGTGTGGAATGTATAGATATTTGCCCGGGGCTTGTGCAGAGCAGGGAGTATAGCAGTACCAGCTCGAATCGGAATTTAGGAGCTATGTCTTATGAAAAAGTTCTTGGTTTTTGCACTTTTGTTTACGTTGCCAGCAACCTTATCCGCAAATATACATGTCGAGGCTGAAGATTGCAGCATCAGTAGCTGGAATCTGGCTCCTTCTGAAGCAGTTGTCCGGATCGCGGTACCGCTACTCACCGATGTCAATGCCGTGGAAATTGTTGGCGGGCGATCCGATGCCACCGGTGTCGGACAACTCCGACTGCCAGCTGCCATTCCGGATGACGAATATGCCGTAGTATTGCGATATTATACGAACCGCACATATGCCGGCTCAAATTTTGGTGTTCAATTCGGAGCCTACAGCGGCACTGTGGTTAAATACGCAACCTCCACAGACTGGCACATGTTTTACCCTAACAACTCCTCAGCCTCCTGGTACACCTGGTATGACCTCGAATTGACACCATCCGGATGTCCGTTTCCAACTTCACCGACTGAGCCGCTGCCGCCTGCTATAGGAATATATGGTGTTGCAGAAGGTGACTTTTACATCAACATCTGGGACAAAACCAGCAGTGCCTACGACCTGGCGACTGTCGATTATATCGAACTTGTACCCGTACCGCCTCGGGCAAGCGACATGGACAATGACGGATATGTAAACTTCAAGGACCTCAAGCTGCTTGTCGACAACTGGCTCGATTATGAATGGCAGGCAGATATATATCCTCTCAGCACCGGCGACGGCATCATCGATATGGCAGACTATGCTTCTTTTGCCGATGACTGGCGGAAAGCCGCTTTACACGTTGCTGACATTACTTCACAAGCCGTTACAATAGGCTGTGATTCGGGGCATTGGTCTGCAGAATTTGTCGTCACGGTCAAGGATAAAAGGCAGGATCCGATTGAAAACGTACAAGTCACCTCTCAATGGAGCGGCGTACACGGTGCTGAAGGAATCACGACCGAAACAACCGACTCAAATGGCCAAGCCTTCTTCATTAGCCAATGCAGACCAATATCCGGCGATGCTACGCTCACCGTTACGGACCTTTACAAAAAGGGACACGCCTACAACGAAAACGAGAATATAGAAACATCCGCGACACAGTTCGGATCTGTACCTTGGCATCCGATTGTTCGGGCGGAAGATTGGCTGATAGACACATCTGATGGTTACTATGACATAGTTGATAGTCCCCTGGGACTGCTTGTCATAGTCAGCACAGATTCTGCAGGCAATTCCGAATACTCTGTTGGTGATCTGAAATTCAATTTCCCGGGAACTATCCCTAACGGCAATTACCGCTTAACGATACACTGGAGATCAGCAACTGTAAACGGCACGCCCTGGGCGTTTAAACTGGGTTCTGACAGCGGAACATTAACCGAATACGGCGTTACCACCGGAAAGTGGCACTATTTCTATCCAGGCCATAGCGGCCCGCAAAGCAATCAATGGTTTACACACGATCTGGCAGGTTCAAATCCCATCAATTTCTCAATGTGGCCTAACAGCCCTGTTGCGGCATATATTACAGTCTCCGGAATCAGCCAGGGCGACCTCTACATAAGAATCTGGGACATGAGCCCTTCGCAGAACAACTACTTTATGATTGATTATTTCGAATTGACCCCGCTGCCATAAAAGAGAATTCAAATGAAATACACTGCAGCATTTTTTAGTGCCCTCTTAATGCTCGCTCCTGCAATATGCACTGCCTCCGTTGGTGAAAACTTCAGCATAGGTGTGTATTATTCCATGCCGTGGGTTGCTACCGGAGACAATTTCAGTCAATAGCTTCAGAATTACCGACCGGATGGCACACGCACAAAGTATGGGCTTTGAAAATTTCACCGTTGTCGACCTGCCGGCGAGCATATCCGGCTGGATGGGCGGCAATTGCGGAAATATTAATTATTACGGCTTCGGACCATGCACACAGGCCGTAATAAACTGGCTCAATGCAAGAACCGTATACGACGATGTCTACGAAGCGGTATTGTCTGCTTACCATTTTGGCTCCGATGGAATCACCTTTTTTATCTACAATGATTATGCTACCTATGCCGGTATCACACTAGTTGATGATAATGGCCTCAGCTCGGATGGTAAGATGACTGCCTTTGGAGACGCTTCAAGAGATCTGCGAGCCTCCCAAGCCCGGCCTTCGGTAACACTTACCAATAATGAAACCCCTTTTATCGACCGGGGAAGTTACCCTGCAGGGCAGTTCACACTTACCGCAAATGCCGAAAGTTCCTCCGGAACTATCGAAAAAGTCATCTTCGGCAAAACCACCAATGGCGGCGGAACATGGACAACCATCGAAGATACAACCGCCCCATACTCTGCTGTCTTCTCCGCAAGCTCCGGCCAAACTGTCATTTCCCGCGCCCAAGCCGTCGATACAAACGGCAAAAAATCAATCTACGCCGCTTATATGATTTACACAAACTAATCCTTAAAATCTTTTTCACGGCGAAGTAAAGCATAAAAAAGGTGTGCCGTTTCTGACACACCTTTTTATCATTTATGCCGTTTTCAAATTATGCGTTCTTCACCGCTGCCTGCGCTGCAGCCAGCCGTGCAATCGGAACCCTGAACGGCGAACAAGATACGTAATTCATGCCGATTCTGTGGCAAAAATCAATGCTGCCGGGCTCTCCGCCGTGTTCACCACAGATTCCGACTTTCAAATCCTTACGTGTTTTACGCCCAAGCTTCGTCCCCATCTCAACCAGCTTCCCGACGCCCGTCTGGTCAAGTGCCTGGAACGGATCCTTTTCGTAAATACCCTGCCTGACATACTCACCAAGAAATTTCCCCGCGTCATCTCGTGAAAACCCCATCGCCATCTGAGTAAGGTCATTAGTCCCAAAACTGAAAAACTCCGCTTCGCTGCCAACTTCATCAGCGGTTAATGCAGCCCGCGGCACTTCTATCATCGTTCCCACAAGATACTTGATTTTAGATTTTCTTTCCTTGAAAACCAGGTTAACTTCATCAACAACTTCTGCCTTAACCACTTGAAGCTCTTTAGCAGAACCGACCAGCGGTATCATTATCTCCGGCAGAACAACCTTGCCTGTCTTCTTAACTGCTAATGCCGCCTCAATAATCGCCCGTGCCTGCATACGATATATAGCAGGATAGCTGACAGCCAGCCGGCAGCCGCGATGTCCCAGCATCGGATTGAATTCATGAAGCTTTTCAACCTCCGCCTTGACCTGCTCGGGTGAAACCTGAAGACGCCTTGCCATCTCCGCCTGATTCTCAGCATCCTGCGGCAGAAACTCATGCAGCGGCGGATCCAGAAGCCGAATTGTAACAGGCAAACCAGCCATCGCCTTAAATATCCCCTCAAAATCACTTCGCTGATACGGTAGCAATTCTGCAAGAGCACCTTCAAACTGCTTCTTGGCGCCGGCAAATTCCGCTTCTATCGCTTTTAACTCTTCATCTGAAGCTGCTTCCTTCCTGCGCCGAAGCATTAACGCATAATCCTCTGCCGCCAGAATCATCGAGCGAACCGCCCATATCCGGTCTTCTTCAAAGAACATATGCTCCGTCCGGCACAGGCCGATACCTTCAGCACCAAAATCTCTGGCGCGCCGCGCATCTTCAGGTGTGTCCGCGTTAGTTCTCACACCAAGCTTTCGAACTCCGTCACAAAGCTTCATAAACTGCTCGAAAGCGCCGCTTAGTTTCGGCTCAACAGTTGAAACCCGGCCCAGAATAACTTCCCCTGACGAACCATCAAGGCTTATCCATTCACCTTCACTGACTACCGTTTTACCGGCAGAAAATTTCCTGGTCTTATAGTCAATCTCCAGATCGCCTACACCTGCCACACAGCATTTACCCATACCTCTTGCTACAACTGCGGCATGACTTGTCATTCCGCCCCGCGCTGTAAGGATCCCCTGTGCAGCATCCATACCCCCAATATCTTCCGGACTGGTTTCAATACGCACGAGAACCACTTTTTTGCCCTGCTCACGCCACTGCTCAGCGGTTTCAGCATCGAAAACCACCTGGCCGACTGCGGCGCCGGGCGAAGCCGGTAAACCTTTCGCAATAACCTCACGACTTGCTTTAGGATCAAAATGCGGATGCAGCAAACGGTCCAGTTGCTCAGGCTCAACTCGGCTTACCGCAATCTTCGGACTGATAAGCTCTTCCTTCACCATATCAGCCGCTATTTTAACTGCTGCTTCTGCTGTCCGCTTGCCGGTACGCGTCTGCAGAACATAAAGCTTCTTCTCCTGAATCGTAAACTCCATATCCTGCATATCTTTGTAATGCTTCTCCAGCTTTGTCATCAATGCTGTAAGCTCCTTATAAGCCTTCGGCATGACTTTGCTGAGCTGTTTCAATGGCAACGGCGTCCGAATCCCCGCTACGACATCTTCGCCCTGGGCGTTCATCAGAAACTCACCGTAAAACTCTTTTCCACCTGTACTCGGGTTACGCGTAAAGCAAACGCCCGTACCACAGTCATCACCCATATTCCCGAAAACCATCGTCTGCACATTAACTGCTGTACCAAGCAGACCCTTTATATTATTGAGCTGCCGATACTTCACCGCCCGTGCAGAATCCCACGATCTGAAAACCGCGTTAATCGCATGCTTCAACTGAACATCGGCATCCTGAGGAAACATCTGCCCAACGTGTTTCTTGTAAACTTCCTTGTACCCCTCCACAACTTCCTTGAGCTGCTCGGCATTCAGCTCGTTGTCATTCTTTACATTCGCTTTTTTCTTCGCGGCAGCAAGAACAGCTTCGAAGTGCTCATGGTCACAGCCCATCACTACATCACCAAACATATCGATAAATCTGCGATAAATATCATATGCAAACCGCGGATTATTAGTCCTGGCTATAATTCCATCAATAACCTTGTCGTTAAGGCCAAGGTTCAAAACAGTATCCATCATACCCGGCATAGACACCGCCGCTCCGCTGCGAACACTTACCAGCAGAGGCTTTTTCGGATCACCTAATCCTGCGCTCATTGACTTTTCAAGTTTGGCAATATTCTTTTGAATTTCCGCCTTGAGTTCTTCCGGCCATTTGCCCTTGCGTTTGCTGTACTCCGCGCAAACAGCAGTCGAAATTGTAAAGCCGGGCGGCACAGGCACACCGAGATTTGTCATCTCGGCAAGATTTGCTCCCTTTCCGCCAAGAATCGATTTCATCTTGGCATTTCCTTCAGCTTTACCACTCCCGAAAAAATACACGCGTTTTGATGCCATCATTTTATCTCCTTGGATTACTACTAACTCCCATATCCAGAAACGATCCTGTCGGGAAAACAAAGACAGGTAAGTATATTTTAGCCTGGGATAAATGTCAATGATTAATAGGGCAGAGTTTTCTCTGCAATAGACCTGTATTCATATCCAGCGGGAGGAAACTGTGATTATTCTGCGAATATTCACCTAATTGACAATGCTTGTACTGACAACTTCTTTACGCATCAGGCCGCGGCATCTGTTGCATCTGCAAACCCCGACAACGCGCAGACCGGATACCCCTGCAAGAGCTTTTGCCTCAATAAGTTTGGCGCCTTTTGCCTGCATCTGACGTAGTGCAAGATTCCCCTCTGATTTGTTCCGCGATCCTACCGCGTCAGAAACAACAGTTACCTTTTTCCCCCTGTGCAACAGGCCCAGAACAGTCGCCTTAATGGCATCCTCGGTACAGACCCCCATAAGAATCACTTCGTCCACACGCAATTCGCTCAGCAGCCGGTCAAGTCTTGGTTCTGCAAATGGGTCGAAACTGCGCTTATTGAAAATTACCTGATCATAACTGCGAAGTATATCACGAGGAAGATCCGTATTCCCATCAGCCACGAAACTGATGTGATTGTTGCGAATCGTGTAACTGATTTTTCTCTGTCCAGCCGTACCGTCTATACAGAAATGCTCCTTCCTGCCGTTATTCTCCGGGTAAACCTGAGCTGTGCTGATAATCCGAA
Organism: Planctomycetota bacterium; assembly: GCA_043816955.1. Classification (GTDB taxonomy): domain Bacteria; phylum Planctomycetota; class Phycisphaerae; order Sedimentisphaerales; family CAYZTY01; genus JBDRHL01. The sequence goes on from JBDRHL010000095.1 coordinate 6,282, forward strand.
TATTATTATATCTTGCCCATGCCGTTACCCGGCGGATGTTTGCCAGGACCCGCCGGTGGTTTCTCACACACACCAGCCCCTCTGCCAGCAGAAAATCCCGCTGAGTATCAACATCAACAAGAATCCGACGTGGTCTTAGCCGTATAATTGACCGAATCATTATTGTCATCCTACTGTCAAAACTTCCATGCCGCTAAATAAAGCCTCTATTATATTCTACGCCTGTTCACCAAAACGGTTCCTTACAGTTAGTATCGATGTTTTATATGTCTTGACTTTATCGCTAATTACATTAATAATAGCTTTTGTGCCTCATATCGACCATTTATCGGTCGATCGCCGATACTTATGCCCTATAATAAAGAAAAAATCTGATTAACCCATGCATCTCAAAACACTAAAAGACTATCCTGAAATCTCACTAAACCTTCAGGATTTAACCGAACCTTTTAATCACACCGGAATATTCGGCAACAACAGGCCGCTTCACATCGAGATCGGCTCAGGCAAAGGAACCTTTATCCTGAACCAGGCAAAAAATAACCCCCAAACCAACTTCCTCGGCATCGAATGGGCGAACAAATATTACCGCTACACCGTAGACCGCCTCGGCCGCTGGAAAATTACAAATGCTCGTCTGATTCGCACAGATGCTGAAGCCTTCATCGCCGACTTTATACCCTCCGCTTCTGTTGAGTGCTTTCACATATATTTCCCGGATCCATGGCCGAAAAAGCGACATCACAAACGAAGGTTCATCAACCGGAACAACCTCGATCAGATGATCCGATGCCTTCTGCCTGCAGGCACTATTCGCATTGCCACCGACCATGCTGAATACTTTGAAGCTATAACAAAACTGCTCAAGAGTAACACCGACCGATTAGAGCTGACGGATTTCTTTCCCGCTACTGGCACAATCCCGGGAGAATGGGTAGGAACCAACTTCGAAAAAAAATACCTCAAACAAGGCCAGCCGATCTACACCATGGCCGCTCAGAAAATCTCTCTGTTGGACAGGTACTCAATATATTCACAATAGGCAAATTACTGGTCCACCGCGGGGCAGTTCATTATGTATTCCCGCACCGCGCCCATATCCGCTGTTGCAACCGCCACCGTGCAGTCCGCAGCCCCGTAGTAGAGGTACATCTTGTTGGTTTCCTTGTGTATCGTCGCACCCGTTGGAAACACCACGACCCCCACATCGCCTACACGCTCATATTCAGTCTGAGGCCCGAGTACCCATTCTTCACTGCGCCTCAGTAACTGCCAGGGCTGTTCAATATCCAAAAGTGCCATCCCGCAGCGATATATCGCCCCTGCCGTAGTATTGCGCACACCATGATATAGTATCAGCCACCCCTCCGGAAGCTCTATCGGCTGACAGGCAAGTCCCACACGATGACAATCCCACCACGCATGACGAGTCCCTATGACCATCCGGTGATCACCCCAATGCTTCAGATCAGGTGACAAGCTCAACCAGATGTGTGCCTCACCACGAACAATAGGCCGATGAAGCAGGGCGAATCGACCGTTAAAACGGCGGGGGAAAAGGCACGCGTCTTTATCCTCCGGAGGCAGCATGCCGCCAAGCTTTGCAAAACCGCGGAAATTCTTTGTTATTGCAAGCGAAACTATCGGCCCCCCCTCTCCAAAACTGACGTAAGTTATCGCATACTGACGCTGCTCTTCAAGCCAGACGATCCTCGGGTCTTCAAGACCCCACATCTCCTCCGCTATCGTATGGTTCGCCTCCATGGTTGGCTTTGCGTCGATTTGCCAGTTGCTCAGGCCGTCTTTGCTGCGGGCCACAGTCAAATGGGAAAAGCCTCGCATGTCTTCTACACGCACCAGCAGCAGCGTGTCACCGTTGATCTTGGCCGCACCCGGATTAAAAACCGCATTTACCGGGTAAGGCCAGTTCTTCGGCGCCAGGATCGGATTCCCTTCATATCGGGTAAATAGCTTACCTGCACGTTCCTGCTGAACATAGTTTGACATAAACGCTCATCCAAAAAACAGGTTATCTAAACCTCACCGGCTCTCACACTTCAAATAATCGGCCAAATTGGCCGGAAACTATAATAAGGACTTGCCCTTTTTTCACCCACCCCTGTTTTCTACGTCAAATTAACACTTTTTTTGACATGAACAGATTTCTTCCACTTTCCTGCCGACGCCGTTTTAACTGTGCAGCAGTTGAGTATCATACAGGTTCCGGTAAAGTGGACAGCTTTCCAGCAGCTCTTCGTGCCTGCCTCGCGCAATAATCTGACCTTCATTCATCACCAGTATTCTGTCCGCTTTAATTACCGTGCTGAACCTGTGTGCTATCACAAAACTTGTTCTGTCAAGCGCTAGCTCCTCCATAGCCTCGCGGATCTTCGCTTCGCTGTCGCTGTCAACCTGACTCATCGCCTCATCAAAGATGAGTATCGTAGGGTTCTTCAGGATAGCACGGGCAATGGCAATTCGCTGCAATTGCCCCCCGCTGAAGCCCGAACCTCGCTCCCCTATCTTCGTATTGTAGCCCTCTGGCAGAGGCTCCACAAACTCATGCACAAACGCTCTCTTCGCTGCTCCTATAATCTCATCCATGCTCGCGCCCTCACGACCGTAAGCTATGTTTGCCGCTACAGTGTCGTTAAATGTTACAACATCCTGCGTAACCATCGCAATCTTATCACGAAGACTGTGTAAAGAAATATCACGTATATCAGTACCGCCTATGAGAATCTCCCCTTTATCCGCATCGTAGAAACGCGGCAGCAGGTTTACAAGAGTCGTCTTGCCTGAACCGTTCGGACCGACTATGGCAACATTATGCCCGAAAGGCACCTCTATGTTGATATCCTTAAGAACGATCTTTTCAGATTTAGGATAACTGAACGAAACATCTCGCAGTTCTATCTTGTCCCATACCTCGCCTAGTTCGGCAGGCGCCTCGGCTTCTGTCTCGACCGCCTGATCGACCATCTCGTAAACACGCTCTGCCGCTGCATTGGCCTGCTGAAGCTTGTTCCAGATATCACTGGTCCTCCGCGCCGATTCAGCAGCACCTCCCAGACAGAACAATAGCACAAAAAAATTCGGCGCAGGCATCGTCCCGCTGAAAACCCACACCGCCCCGAACATGAGACCGATTGAAGCGGCAATCATGCCCAGAGATTCCATAATCGGGTTTACCGCAGCATCAACCTTTGCCATCCGAAGCTCCTGCTTCAATAGCTTGCGATTTATGCCTTTGTATGAATCACGCTCATAATCCTGACGGTTATAGACTTTTACAACCTTGATCCCGGAAATAACCTCCTCCAGTTTCCCAAGCATCACCGCCCAGTACTGAAGAGACCGCGTCGTGGCGCGCCTCATCTTCTTCCCAAGCTTCCCTAATACAAGCAGGCTCACAGGTGCACCACACATAAATATTAACGTAAGGTTCCTGTCTATCATCAATGCCGTAATCAGCAGACCCATCGCCTTGATCGGCTCCCGAAGAGCTTTGCCTAAAAGCATCTTCATTCCGTTACCCATCGCGGCAGTATCACGAATCAACCTGCTCACTGAATCGCTCGAGCCTTCCGTACCAAAAAAACCGACCGGAATATCCATCGCATGATCAAACGCGTCCTCTCTCAGGTAAGTAAGGGCGATACTGACAACCTTTTCCCCCGTGTAGTCCTGGTAGAACCTCGCAATACAGCGCACAATCGTAACCACGAGCATCAGCAGTATAATAAAAACAATTGCCTGACGTTTATAATCCTTGCTGTCCTCCGGAGGCAGCAGTTGAAGAAGTCTCTGGGCATAATCAGCATAGAAAGGTTTCCCGCCGCACTTCAGAATCTTTGATAACACCTCCACATTCCCTTTTGGATCCATGCGTTTGATCTGAATCGGAATGCTTGTCCCCGCTTGGGGAACAACCAGTTCCCGCATCAGGCGCCGTGACGGGAACCTGTCTGTCTCATTGGCTACTATAGAGCTGCCCGCCCCTATAATCCGGTCATCCTTGCGCAGACCCGCAAGTTCCGCTGCACCGCCATGCTCTGCCTTCGCTACGTGAAGATAATAAGCAACCTGCGGATTGTTCGGATCCGACAAATCTATCTCGTCTGAAACGTAAAAATCAACGTCATAGCGGTCGCTGACAATCCGACGATTGACAAAACCTATCAGCCCCTCTTCACCCATCATAACCGTAAGCAGAGGCGATATCGTCGCAAAACTCAATGAATAAAGAACCCCGATGAGGATCGCGCTCAAGACAATTATGATAAGCCGATGCCATTGAGGCCAAACGTACCCGAACACCCGTCTGAATGACTGCATCTGCTTATTCTCCAATGCTATAAGTAATCTTCAACTCCAATCAAAGCACATAAACTGCCTGAACAACTTAGCAGACCTGACCCAGCCGGTCAAGAATAATCACTCTTGACCTTATCCTGCCGTTTTGCTAAAGTCCTTGCTCCTTTGCAGCGAAATTAAAGGCTTCTGCAAAATTAACCCCCTTAAGAAGGTTCAGTGCTGTGAAAATCGATACTCTTGTACTTGGAAGCTATCAAACCAATTGTTACATCCTGCGGGCTGACGAAACTTCCACAGATTGCCTGATAATAGACATCGGCCTCGAATCGGGCGGCCTGATCGATTTTCTCAAACAGGAAAATCTCAAACCCCTTGCCGTCGTCTTCACGCATGGCCACGCCGACCACATCGCAGGACTGAATCATCTTCAAAAAAAGTTCTCGGGCATAAAAGTCTGCATACACACTCTCGATGCCGAAGCCCTTGCCGATCCCCTGCGAAATCTTGGCTCCTTCGCCGGATTAAACCTCACAACAAGACCTGCCGACGTCCTCCTCCAGGACGATCAGTATATCGAATACGCCCGAATCAGACTCAAAGTCCTCCACACACCGGGCCACACACCCGGCGGAATCTGTCTCCATAGCTCCGCCGAGCAGGTCTTGTTTACCGGCGATACCCTCTTTGCAGGCTCAATCGGCAGAACGGATTTCCCATATGCTGATTCCGGCATACTTCTCGAATCAATTAAGCAAAAAATCCTGCCCCTGCCCGAAACAACAACACTCTACAGCGGCCACGGCCCGAAAACATCCCTCGCAAATGAAAAAAAATACAACCCCTTCCTGCAGAAACTGCTCGGGAAAAAATAACACGCAGGCAGATACCAGCCTGAACTCCCCTGCCCGCCTTATTCCCAATACATCTACGAAATATACGAACTGACAACTATCTTTACGCCTATGGCAATGAGGATGATTCCGGCAGCAGCTTCGATCCTGTTCTCAAAAAGGTGCCCGAATCTTTTGCCCATAGCTACACCTGTCCAGGACAGAACAAAGGTGACCATACCTATGATAATAACTGCTGTGACTATCGAGACATCCAGCAGTGAGATTGTGATTCCCACAGCCAGAGCGTCGATGCTTGTTGCTATGGATAGTGCCAGCAAACCCCCTAGATCCATTGGATTTCTGTCGTTGTTTTGCGGCCTTATCTTGAAGGACTCATAAATCATCTTGATACCGATGGCAGCGAGCAGGACAAAGGCGACCCAGTGATCGTACTGTTCGATGTGCTTTCGGACGCTCAGGCCGGCCAGCCAGCCGACAACAGGCATAACGGCCTGAAATGCACCGAAAAACAAAGCCATCCGCAGCGCTTGTTTTATATGGAGCTGCCTGTAGGCGGCGCCGCTTGCGACAGACACGGCAAAGGCATCCGCCGCCAGACCAAACGCAACAATTACTACTGTTAACATGCCCATATATTTTCGCTGCAACAATACGAACCAATAAGCATATCCCCAAACAGCCACAATGGCAAGTTTCCAGACTGATAGAAATATGACAAGGCACAATCTCTGGGGGTATTTGGCTATGAATGCTTTGCAAATCAACGTCGGAATCGTTACTATCGGCCGCAAAAGCTCTTACTAGGGAGACGGGAAATGGCATTTAAAAAAATCGGCTTTGTCGGAATGGGGATTATGGGGGCACCGATGGCAAAAAATCTGCTCAAGGCAGGTTACCACGTAAAGGTTCACAGCAGGACAAAATCCAAGGCCGAACCTGTGATAGATGCCGGCGCCCTCTGGACGCAAAACTGTGCGGAATTGGCCGGTGCTAGTGAGGTGGTTATTAGTTGTGTCCCTGACACACAGGATGTCGAAAACGTGCTTCTGGGCAAGGGCGGTGTGCTGGAAGGCGCCGAACAAGGCCTGATCTGTGTGGATATGAGCACTATCTCACCGGTTGCAACAGAGCGCATGGGTAAAATACTGAATGAAAAAAAAGTGCACCTGCTTGATGCGCCTGTCAGCGGAGGCCAGATCGGGGCGATTGAAGCGAAGCTCTCGATCATGGTCGGTGGCGACAGGGAAGATTTCGATGCCGTGCTGCCGGTGCTCCGGGCGATGGGCAGGACGGTAATTCATTGCGGGCCTTTGGGATCCGGCCAGCGAACGAAACTTGTTAATCAGGTAATGGTAATACACACGATTATGAGTATAGCTGAAGGATTTGCATTCGCTGAAAAAGCGGGACTTGATTTACAGAAAACCTGGGAGGTGACCTCAGCCGGCGCCGCAGGCAGTCACTCACTGAACGTTCTGGGCAAAAAGATAATCGCCGGCGACCTGAAACCTGCTTTTATGGTCGATCTGCAGTTGAAGGATTTGCGTCTTGTAATTGAATATGCAGAGCAGATTAAACAGCCTTTGCCGGGTGTTGCGCTTGCCAGACAGTTGATGACGCTTCTCCAGGCCCAGGGACGCGGCAGAGACGGCACCCAGGCGATTGTGGATGTGATAAGGCAAATGCGGCAAAACTGCCCAGGCGGATTGTGACTGCCGGTGAAACCAGAACCTATGAACGTTTACCGCGGCTCAGCCGAGGCTGCGGAACAGGGCCAGCCAGAATGGCACGGTAAAAAGGCACAAAACGTAATCGGCGAGGATTATGGACCCTGCTTTTTGCTCATTTCCTCCATAGTGCCTGATTTGTATCAACAGCGCAGCCGCCGGTGCAGCGGCAGCCTGGATAACGAGTAAATCTGCCATGATGGGAAATGACTTTTTCAGTTCGACACAGTACAAAACTGTGACTGTAACAGCGGGTATGAAGATTAATTTTGTGGATATTGCCTTGATGGCGTCAAGCCAATATCCTGTAAGGCGGAATTTAACACCTCCGAGTATGGCGCCCATAATAAACAAGGCTATGGGGACGGTGGCGCTCCCCAGAAGATACATGGAGTCGGAAAGGACGCCGGGGATCAGTTTATTCGTTCTGGTAAAGACGCAGACAATCGCCAGCACATTTGCCGCGAAAGGAGGGGTAATGAGCTCTTTTACGGTTGGACGGCCGTAACCGCTGGAAGTTGCCAGATATTTACCGACAGTCCAGAGGACCGGTGATATGCCAAGCACAAATAAAAAACAATAAAGAGCAAATTCATCGAACCGGTCCGGGTAAAGTACTTTTCCAAGCGGCAGGACAAAGTAGGCGGCATTTTGAATGCTCGCTAGCGCCAGCATATCTTTTTTTGCGTGTAGTTCGCGTAAAAAGAGCATAGCAGCGAAAGCCAAGCCGACAAAAACCATTATGACGGCAGCCAGGGGCAGGACAGGCCATATCCTCAGCGCTGCCGGGTCGAAGCTCCGCGTGATTTGAGAGAAGATCAGGCAGGGCAGCAGAACATTGATGGTAACCGCAGACAGCGAAGTGATGTTTTCAGAGGTAATGATGTTCTTTCGCACAAGCAGGCAGGCACCCAGGGCGATGAGAAATACCTGGATGACTGCGGTGAATATACCTGTAAAGGCTGTCGTAAATGCTTCTATCATTCCGTTCCTTCTGCCGGGACGATTTTATACAGGATGTCGTTTGCCCTGACAACCGCTTTGCAGGGAAATGTTGCCTGTCCTTTTTCGATTCTGTTTATCATACGCCTGCCGCTGGTTCGCAGCTGAGCGATCTTAAACTCAATCACTCCCGTGGTCGGGCCGTGAATCTGGACTACCTCACCTCTCTGCAGCGGCGCCGAAAGAACCTGTGCCTGTGCAACTTTCGGCTTTTTGAAATAGTTGGTGATTCTGCCTACGGCGATTTTCCTGCAGGTTGCCTGTGAGCCGTCCGCCTTGGCAAATTCCAATGGCCCGGGTCTCGCGAGAAAAAAACCGCTTGAAAAGCCCCGGTTGTAGACCCGACAAAGCGGGGACATGAGTTCTTCGACAAGCTGCCTGTTAAATCGGTTTTCCCCGACCGCATCGATAGCTTCACGATAAGCTGAAACGACGGTCTTTATGTATTCGGGTGATCTGTTACGACCTTCAATTTTGAATGCGTCGATGCCCGCATCGATCAGCTCATCGATAATCGCAAGGGCGCAGATGTCTTTCGGGCTTAAGACATAGCCGTTTGAAATATCAAGCTGCTGACCGCTCTGCTTGTCGGTAACGGTATATTCTCTCCTGCACGGCTGGATACAATCGCCTCGATTTGCGCTTCGGCAGGAGAGAAACTGGGACATAAAGCATCGGCCTGATACGGAAACGCACATCGCGCCGTGGACAAATACCTCGATCTCCAGATCGGTCCCTTTTTTTATCTGCCTGATCTGTTCCACGCTCAGTTCCCGCGCCAGTACTGCCCGTTTTGCGCCCAGGTCCCGGTAAAACCTCGCCGAAACAATGTTCGAGATGTTGGCCTGTGTGGAGATGTGAATCGGAATCCCCAGGCAGACAGCCTTGGTTATCACAGCCGGATCCCACACGATGACCGCATCAGCACCTGCTGATTTTATCTTCTCCAGCAGATCATCGAGTATGTCCATATCACTGTCATAAACTATGGTATTAAGGGCAACATATGTCTTTACTTGCTTCGCATGGGCTGTGTCCATGATCCGGGGCAGCTGTGATATATCGATCCCTTTGGAATTGATCCTCATATTGAGCGTGCCCAGGCCGAAATAAACAGCATCGGCTCCTGCATCAACCGCCGCGGTGAAAGACGTTTGATCTCTTGCTGGTGCGAGCAGTTCAGGCATCTTGTTAGGGGCTTTGGGCATTATCCGCTTTAAGCAGCGACGCTTCACAGACAAATCCCTCATCAGTGCTTATCGCATAGGAGACAGACAGGCCGAAGTATTTGCGGACGGTATCAAACTCAGGCAGCAAAGAAAAATTGAAGTATTCAGCCAGACCCGCATACAACATGACAAATGGATTTATGGTAATGCCCTGCTCTTTTCTGGGGACAGCCGACTGTTTCAGAGACCACCATAAATACTCAAAAAACATTCTCTGGTCGGCGAATGTTGCCATCCCCGCTCGTGACGGTATCGCTGCGGCACATTTTCGAAACCACAACGTCGAAGTCAGCGGTGTTGACGTGGGTGTTTTGAGCATTCGAATGGCCTTTTCCACCGCCTGCTCGGTTCCGATGATCAAATGGGTGTTTGTTACCGCAAACGCGAGCTTCGGGCTTTCAGCGGTGTTTGGTGGAATTGTCATAGGTGGTGGTGCAGGCATCGCCGGGGCAAATTGCGGAATACCGATGGTATAAATTGTGTAGCCCAGCAATTCGCGCGTGGCGTCGGTGCGACCCAGGGCGAACCTCTCGCTGTGGAGTCTGGCTAATGATCGCTCCAGGGAGTCATTGTTGTTAACGGCAACGCAGAAAATGGAAGTGCTTGGTTCGGCATCGGCCTTGAAGGGCTTATTGATGGTTTCGGCAATAACAACCTGGGGATCGAGATAGGCAAGAATGTCTTTGCTGAGGTCCAGTCCGGGTTTGCCATCCGGACTTGCCGGTATCAGCGGCGTGGTCATAGCTGCCGCGGCGCCGGCGTCCATACTGGCGGCAATTTTGAGCAGCTCTTCATATAGTTTCCGAAGGTCGAGGTTGAGCAGAACCACAGAGCTTGTGGTGCTGTCAATGAACGCAGGCGGCTGAACGGCAGCGCTTTGCACTTCAAGCATCTTTGGCAGCCCCTTTTTCGGACCGTTGATTTTGAGCAGGTACTTTGTCATAAAAGGCTTCAGATAGTCACGCCCCACTGCGGCAGAGCATGCAAAAGAGGCAACATTATCCAGACCAAAATTGCTAAGCGTGCTGCGAACCCGACCTGCGGTGTCCTGCTGAAATGCTTTGGCGATTATCTCTTTGATGTTTACGTATACGTCGATGTCATGCACTGGACCGGTAGTTCTCATGGCTGATCTATAATCGGCATTGTCTGCCGCACTCCCACCAAAAGCGCCTTTGATATGCGCTATTGTGAACTTTGTTGCCTCCGGATCAAATGACGCTATCAGGCAGTTTTCGATAAAAGCGTAATTGAAGTAAACAGATGCCTCCGGCTCGTCCCCGCCGGTCGCCGGGATTATCTTTGTTATGGCTGTGCCCCTGAAATCTTCCGTACTCCTGCGAGAACCTTCCTGCACGTCCTTTTCAACTATCTTTTCCACGACCGTTTTGATTTTTTCAATATTGTCTGTCCACTGGAGAATAAACAAAAAAGGCGGTTTTCCTGCCTTGGTGATCTTCTCGCTGCTGAGTATCGCTGCGGTTATACGCCCTGTTGGAAGGCAGTTGGCGTCAGTGATTATCCGTATCAGCTCATTGTCATTATCCCGAAGTTTTTGCAGGCATCTGGTTTTGTAATCATTGGTAAAAGCTGCCATAGCCGGATCATGCATGAGATTGTAAAGATCGGTTCTTTCGAACTGCTGTTTGAGGACTGTCATATTATTCACGTTTATCACCGCAAATATCTCAGCAGGCACAAGAGTAGCACTGTCCGGCAGAACGATTGCACCGGCAGCACAAGGGAAAATCAGGCACGCCAGAACTGCCGCTGCGATTGCTTTGGTTCTACAAGTAGTTGAAAAATCTCCCTGGAATCTTTTCATTTTTGTTTTCCTGTCTTTTTCTTGGTGGTATTTTTGTCGGATGTTTTTTTATTTCCCGCTGCTTCCGGCCTGTTTTTGTTCAGCCTTTTGCCCGGCTGAATATATCTGTAGCCTGTGTTCGCGTTATCCTTATCGAACGCGAAGGATTCACGGTTGTCGATGAAGTGCTTGACATAGTTAATTGGTATGGCAAAACCCAGGCCGTCCAGAAAGATGTATCCCATGTTTGTAACACCGATGACCTCGCCTGCTAGGTTGAAAAGGGGACCGCCCGAATTTCCCGGGTTTATCGGCGCGGTAGTCTGAATGTAAACAAGCCCCTGAAACTGTCTGTTTTTTGTGCTGACAGCCCCATCGCTGACGCTTCTTTCAAGCCCGAGCGGGTTTCCAATGGCAAAGGCAGGCTGACCGACCTTGACACGGTCCATGTCGCCAAGATAAACATACTTGATCTTTGTCTCACCGAGGTCCTCGACCTTCAGCAGGGCAAGATCAACAAACGGGTTCAGGGCTTCGATTTTCACCTTGGTGAATTTTTTTCTTTCCAGGCCGTTCTGGCCTGTCTGGAAAATATTGACCGTAATGCGCGTCTCTCTTTCGATGACGTGATAATTTGTTATGAGGTATCCCTCCTCGTTTATGAAAAAGCCTGAGCCTAAGCTGGCAGGCGTAACCACCTCGACAACCGCCTCGGAAAACAGATCGTAGCAGTTTTCGATCGTTGTTTCGGGTAATTTCGCGGTATGATAGAGACACCCCGCAGCCCGCAGCTCCTGCAGAGATGTTCCGGGAAGATCATTCGCTTCAATCACATTAGCATCTGCGTAAGAGGCCTGCTGTACATCCTGCTGCGGTATGGTAAGAACCGTCACACCGATATCAATAATGAACTGCCCGTTCTTTTCAGCTAGTATTTCGCCTGTTACAGCCGAGCCGTTCTTCAGAACAATCGTGTCAGCACGCCCTGAAAAACAAAGCAAAAAAAACATCAAAATCAGACCCGAAATTACTACCCAACGCATTGCCATAACATAATCCTGAAAATAATAGACAAAAAAACCAACGCCAATTATAGACCCTGCCGCAACTACGAGCAAATTAAATTAACAGCTGCCCGGGCAGCAATTGGAATATTCTCCGGATTTTTATTGTAAATTGGGCATTTTTATTGAAAATGCACGCATTGGAGAAAAAAAACGATGATCTTTACACTACAGCGATATATCTTTCGCGAGTTGCTAAGGATTTTTATCCTGGCCAGCATCGCGCTGACCCTGATCCTCAGCCTTGGCAGCATCTTAAGCCCTATCCAGGAGTATGGCGTAGGCCCGGGACAGGCTTTTCGTCTTCTGGGGTATTTTCTCCCGATAAATATGACATTCGTGCTGCCTATGGGTGCCTTGTTCGCAGCAGCCCTGGTCTATGGACGTTTTGCAGGTGACAATGAGCTTGACGCATGTCGTGCCAGCGGCATCAGTCTGGCAACATTGGTCTATCCAGGGCTTTTTCTGGCGGTGCTTGTGGCGATAACAACGTTGATCCTGAGTTTTCACACGGTACCTGCCTTTGTCAAGCGCGCAGTCAAGGCAACTCAGTCTGATGCCAAACAGATTCTTTTCCGCAACATCCAGCGCCGTGGCTATTATAGTCTCCCCGGAAGACGCTACCGTATCTATGCCGATGCCGCCAATCCCTTGAATGACGAGCTGCTTGGCGTCATCGTTACCGAGCAGAACAGGCAGAACCAGATCGCAGGTCTTTATACCTCCCAGCGGGCGAAGGTTTATATTGAGCCCAAGCGAGGCGTCAACAAGGTTACCGTTGTTGCACAGGACGTTTATCAGATAACATCCGAAGGAGAAGCATATTCCTCCTCACTTCCCATAGCAGGTGAATTCGGCTCACTTTTATCAGATGACATAAAATTCAAGAAAATCAAGGAAATGAAGGCAATCCGGCAGATGCCGGGCAGGTTCCCCCCAATCGCCAAAATTGCCGAACAAACTTACAACCAGACGCTCATTGAGATGCTCGGCGAGGATATCGCCGGGAAAATATCCGCCTCTCCCGACGCTCGCTATGTGCTCAGCAATAACCAGACAATGGTTGCAATCACAGCACCCATCAGCAGGCTTAGCAGCGATCCCGCCGTTGAACTGTCCGGTGATGTCAACGGCGTGGAATATGATGTGATTACCGGACAGCCGAAAAACACCTGGAAAAGCAACAGGGTCCTTATCAAGCTTGATGATGATAACCAGGACAAGCTGATGCTCGTTGCCTATAGTGCCCAATGGAAGGATGCCGCCGGTGCTGCAGGCCTGCGAGGCCGCCACATAGTGAAGAATATTTCTGTGCCGACGAAAATCATGGCTAAAATTGGCCCGGATCGTTTTAACGCGATTCAGAAAATACCGCTGCTGGTCAGAAACCCTAGCTCGCAACTTGATGGTCTGCACAAAGCAGTAACACGAAAGGTGTATCGGACACTGGCTGCGATAAAGGCCGAAATTCATTCGCGCCTTGTCTTCGGCCTTGGTTGTATCATCATGATACTGATCGGTGCGGGTTTTGGGATAATGTTCAAAGGCGGCCATCTCCTGACCGCCTTCGGCATAAGTTCAATTCCCGCAGCGCTATTGGTTGTCTGCATAATGATGGGCAAAAACATCACCAATAACCCGGACTCAAAGGCCGGCTCCGGCATCGTTCTTATGTGGAGCGGCCTGGTTATTCTGACGCTGCTGGCAGGATTCCTATACAGAAAACTTCTTAGGACATAGTAACGAGAGTTTCAAATGAAGATTCTTGACAAATATGTTGCTCGTAATTTTCTCGTCGGTTATGTGATTTCTCTCTTCGTCCTGATCGGACTGCGCATAATTATTGATCTGTTCGTAAATCTGGACGAGTTCACCGAGCACGCCGGGCTGGGAACCTGGGGGGTAATATATAATATCTCAAATTATTATGGCACGCATTGCCTTCTGTATTTTCGCGAATTTGCCGGCATCATTACTGTTATTGCTGCCGTTTTTTCTCTCGGCAAAATGACTCGCAGCAACGAGCTTGTGGCAGTCATTGCATCGGGAGTGAGTCTGAAACGCGTGATCGCCCCGATTATATTACTGGCCGTTTTGCTCACCGGCATTCTCGTCATAGACCAGGAGTTCCTCATACCACCCCTCGCTGATAAGCTCGTCAGAGGACAGGACGCCCTGCCGGGCCAGGAAAGTTATGACGTATGGTTCCTCATCGACGGCAAAGGCTCCTTGATCTGCTCCAGAAGATTTGATGTCAAGACAAGTACCTTGGAAGAACCGACGATTATTACTCGCCAGAAGATACCGGGCACGCTCGTTTGGAAAGTGACAGGCCAAATCTCCGCAAGCCAGGCGGTCTATAATACCAAAACAAATCGCTGGGACCTCACCGACGGACTATATCTGAAAAGAACCAGGCTCGGCCAGAATCCCGAGAAGCTGAGCCTCAGCTCCTACGAAAGTGACATTGTCCCCAAAGACATACCCGTTTTGCGAAAAGCCCGCCACAAATCGCTCCTCGGCTCGAAGCAGTTAGCCGAGCTTGCGGCGAAAAAAACGGGGATAAAAGACCTGGCCCAGCTCTACAGCCAGAAGCATTTTCGTATAACCGAGCCTCTAATCAATCTGGTGATGCTGATGGTCAGCCTGCCTATTCTGGTCTGCCGCGAGCCCAAAGCCCTCAAGTCAGCTATCCTGATAAGTTTTGCAACGACAACAGGCTGTTTGATCGTGACTTTTATCTGCAAAACGATCGCAGCAGAGGCCTTCCTCCAGCGAATAATTCCTGAATTCTGGGCCTGGCTCCCCGTATTCATCTTCCTCCCCATAGCCATCATCGAGCTTGACGCGATGAAAACATAACGCCCCGCCCACTCGCAGCTTCTACCCTCTCCCCGGATATTTCACCCCACCGATTTTATTCACCAGCTTTCCCCCAAAAGTTAGATAATATGTAGGTCATCCGTCAAACGGTTATAATTTGTGAAATCCAAATAACGCAAATATTAACCTTATTTGAAAGGATGACCTATGAAAACAAGATTATCAAAAAAACAGAAATGGTTCAACACAA
>JBDRHL010000096.1:0-23081 GCA_043816955.1 Planctomycetota bacterium
GGTGCCTGCGACAGGATTCTCCGCCGAAGACAGAGCGTTCAGCAGGATGTCACGGGCGGTTTTGTCTTTGCTTCGAAGCAGGAGGATTGCGGCCCGTATTCGGCTGTTTTCGGTGGAGCCGTGAAGGAAGGCCTCCTTGTAGGTTTCAAGCTGGAGCCCCAACTCATCGTCGGCCAAATCATTAGCAACCACGATGGCTTCCTGAGCCAAACAACGTGTGGTTGCTGATAACAACAGGACTGACAGCGTTACGATCAAGACAATACGGCTCATCAGAAACCTCAAAATCGACTCAAATTCCCATCTCAACCCCAACGCTGTTATGATAAACCGGCCAGGGTATATGGTCAAATACTAATTGACCCTGTCGAAACTTGGTCTATTATCTGCATCGGCACTATGTTCTTGTTACTATAAATATTTAGGTATCGAAGATTTTGTGCGTTTTTTTCTTGTGAAGCAGCCCGGTTTTTTTGAGCAGATACTCAAAACCGAAGTGCTAAAGGAGGAATTTATCGCATTTTTACGTTATGATATCGGCTTTCCTGACGAAACTCAGCTACAAACTATAGACACTCCTTATGTTCAGAGGCCCAGGATGTTTTTCCCGGCAACGCCAATCGTCTCAGGAAATTACCCATATTGTACGCCATAGCAAACAGTTAGAGCCGAACCTGATTGTCCACAAAATCAGTTGATTTTTCCGCTGCAACGGTGTAGTTTATGATAGTTAGTGTGATTGATAGAAAAAATCAACCCAGAGATTGAACGGGTAGAGTGGTAAAGGGGATATGAAATGTTCACACGAGAGGATATCCTGGAACAGCTAAATCAAAGGTCAGAGGAATTAAAACAGAACTTTACAGTCCGCAGCATAGGTCTTTTTGGCTCACTGGTCCGCAATGAGGCTGACAGCAAGAGTGATGTTGATATTCTGGTCGATTTTATCGAGCCAACATTTGACCATTATATGGATTTGAAATTTTATCTGGAGAGGCTGTTCGGCAGGCCGGTTGATCTGGTAATCGCCGATACTGTCAAATCCCGTCTTAAAGGTGTTATTGAAAGGGAAGTAATTTATGCCAAAGGACTATAAACAACAGCTTGACGATATACTGCAAGCGATAGCTTTTATCCGAGAATATGTTAAGGATACGGACTACAAGGCGTTTGCGGCTGACAGAAAAACCCAGGATGCCGTTATTCGTAATCTTGAGGTTATCGGCGAAGCTGCCCGAATTATACCTGATGAGGTCAAGGAAAAAACCAGGGAAATAGAATGGCACAAAATTATAGCCTTGCGAAATATTCTTATTCACGAATATTTTGGCGTTAATCTAAAAATTGTCTGGGATGTTGTTCAGAACAAGCTCGATGCGGTGGAAAACACCTGCCGGGAACTGCTTTAATCCTTATAGTATTGTGATGATATAAACAAATCCGGCGAAGGGCAGCCGAGTAATATGGTAATGGTGGTGTTGTAAAGGCTTAGTGACTCAGTTAGACCCAGCAAAAAAGAAGAAACAGGTAGATTTTGCTTGTTTTAGCGGTTTTCATGTGTTATTATAGGACAAGAGTTGAGATGTTCGTGTTTCTGACAATTAAATAACCCTTTTGTGCCGGATTTTTGACGTTTCAACCGAAACCAGCAAATTTCGAAGCAAGGAAACGCAGGAAAATCGGTGCTCGTTTGCCTTTGGGCAAAGCGGGCATCGCTTGCGTGTTCCTTGCGGGCCTTGCTGGGCCTTGGGTGAGCACGATGTAGCGGTGCCCTTTTTCTTTGCGCCGCTACCAAAGAGGAGGTGATGACAATGCGATGAGATCAAACGAAACGGATTGAACGAATCGAAGTTAAGGGATTAGCAAAAAGAGGAGTGGCGAGAGAACTTTTTGGTTTCCTGCCAGGTTTTCCCCACTAAAAAACATTTTTTGAAAGGAGAAGAAAATGAAGAAGATGGTATTGATAATATCAATGGTTATTGTGACTTTGATTTTTGTGAATGAAGCACAAGCACATTGGCCCGAGCAGGATAAGTTACTCGCTTCAGATGGTGTAGCCAACGACAGTTTTGGCGCATCGGTTTCTATAAGCGGCAATTACGCCATTGTAGGATCAGCGGAGGATGAAGACAACGGAAGCAGATCTGGCTCGGCGTATATATTTGAACCCAATGATGTTGACCCCAACAATTGGGACCAGATCGCCAAGTTGCTCGCCTCAGATGGAGTAGCCAACGACAATTTTGGATGCTCGGTTTCTATAAGCGGTGACTATGCTATCGTTGGGGCGTATCAGTATTACAGCGGTGGCACCGGTAAGGCATATATATTTAAGAAAAGCGATACACCGGGTGATCCCAATTGGTACCAGCAGTGCAAGCTGCTGGCCTCAGATGCTGCTGCGGGTGATCAATCTGGCGTAACAGTTTCTATCAGCGGAGATCACGCTATTGTAGGTGCACATCATAATAATGACAATGGAACTGACTCCGGCTCAGCATATATATTTAAGAAAAGCGATACTCCTGGTGATCCCAACTGGTACCAGCAGTGCAAGCTACTCGCCTCAGATGCTGCTGCGGGCGATAACTTTGGCGTAAGAGTTTCTATCAGCGATAACTATGCCATAGTTGGTGCATGGCGTAATGATGGCAATGGTGTCAGCAATTCTGGTGCGGCTTATATTTTCACACCAAATGATATTGATCCCAACAATTGGGACCAGATCGCCAAGCTGACTGCCCCAGATGCTGCTGTGGGTGATAACTTTGGACACGGGGTTTCTATCAGCGAAGATTACGCTATCGTGGGTGCTATATTCTATGACAGAGTATCCGAGCGGGAATCTGGCACGGCGTATATATTCAAGAGAGATGGGGCAAGCTGGATTGAGTCACAAAGACTGGATGGTTCTGACAGTCGAGATGGTTTTGGGCACACGGTTTCTATCAGCGGTGATTATGCCATCGTGGGAGCCTCTTACGATGCAGGCTTTACCGGCTCAGCATATATTTTCCAGCGTGACGGTCAAAGCTGGATAGAGAGGAAAAAGCTGATCGCCTCAGATTTCGCCTCCAATGACAGTTTTGGTCTCGGGGTTTCAATCAGCGGTGATTATGTCATTGTTGGTTCTTATAGAGATGATGACAACGGCACTGACTCCGGCTCAGCGTATATATTTAACAAGATATGTCCCATTGGCGACTTAGATAATAATTGCTGGGTAGACTTTAGAGACTTTGCCATTATGGCTGGAGAGTGGCTTCAGTGCAATTAATGCTTGTACTGCGCATGCTGCGGATCTACGGTAGAGTGTGTTCTTGAACCAACTACGTTTTTGCTGCTTGGGTTGGGCGGTTTGTGTTTTAGGAAAAGGCGACGGAAGTGAATGAATAGATGCGTTAATGAAAAAGGATCGCGGGCAATGTGTCTGTGGCTTCTTTTTGTGTTTGGTGCAATTTCTCCTGCCGCAAGCGGCATATAAAAGAATTCCCCTGCCGCAAGCGGCAGGGCTAAACTGAATAAGAATAGTTGCTCATCCATATACTATGGATTATTATTTTGCCTATGGCGAAATTAGTAGGGTATATGGTAACGTGGACGACTTACGGAAGCTGGCTTCAGGGCGACAGACGCGGTTACGTAAGGAATGGACAGATACTCCAGGGTGATGAAACAATACTTCAATGGTGCAAAAAATTTCAAAAGGGGCCAACTATCCAACTAAATAAGCAGGAGAAAGAAATCGTGCGTCAGTCAATCTGTCAAGAGGCCGGACGAATCGGCCAAAAACTTGAGGCGTTGGCAGTTTGCACAAATCACGTGCATCTGGCGGTACGGTTGTCCGGCGAGTCCATAGAACGTACCGTCAGCAGGTACAAATGTGTGGCAACTCTTGCCCTGCGACATAATGGCCGGTCGGGCCGCATTTGGACAACCGGTTTCGACAAAAGATTCTGCTTTGCCGAAACAGAGTTGGCTAGGCGGATAGCATACGTGCGAAGTCACAAAGATTAGATTTATCGATGTTGTTCAAGGCAGGTTTTGTGACGGTAGACTTAGGTTTGATGATGAGAAGGTAGTATTCTGGACAATTTGCGATTTGCTGTTGGTTTTTCAAGTGGCAACAGGTGACAGATAGCGGCGGACGATTTGGGCTATGTCCTCGCGGCGAACAGGTTTGGTGAGATAATTGTCACACCCCGCATCGATACATTCCTTACAGGTGCTCTTGCCAGTGTAGCCGGTAATTGCCACGATCGGGGTAGTAATTCCGTTTTCTCTTATCACACGGGCTGTTTCGTAGCCGTTCATAATGGGCATACCCATATCCAGCAGTATCAGGTCAAAGTGATCGGAGGTGATTTTTTCCAATGCACGGCGGCCATTATCAACGGCTGTTACATGCAGACCCAGTTTCTTGAGAAGTAATGCCATAACCATCTGGTTGGAAAGATGATCTTCCACGAGGAGAACTGTGCCGGTATATTTGTCTTTGCTTCGGTAATTGGATATGGCAGGCCCATGTTCTGCAGAGGCGGCGTCATTGCTTTGCGGGGCCCGGCTAATCTCAGTTACAAGGTCACAAATCCCCTGCTCGATCTGCTGAGTCTGCCTGAGCGATTCATGCAGTTGAAGGTGGTGATTGCTTTGCAGTATTTCAGCCATGTTTTTTTGGAGCTGCGCAACCAGCTTGTCGGCATTTTCATGAGATCCCTCAAGGGCCTTACCAGATTCTTCGAGAATCCTGTTAATCGCCTTCAAGCTGATTTCGGCAAGCAGCTGTTGGGTGATGTTACGGTCAACACCAACAATACAAAGTTTTTGTCCTACTCTTACCGGGGCGGCAGTCCACTCATAGTAATTTTTTTTTCCATCGGGGCGAATCCAGGATGAAAGTCCTCTGCATACCTGTCCGCGAAGAAGTTTTTCCCTATTCTGCCTGACTTCTTCGAGAGAGCACTGCGGCTGGACAAATTCATTAAGATCTTTTGCTTTGAAAAGTTCCTGTCTGGTTCTGCCGGACATTTCCACATATCTGTCGTTGCAAAGAAGCAGGCGTCTCTGGAAAGTCTTTGGGTCCATCCAGGCAAGATTAATCCCATCGCCTGAGTATTTGAGAATCAGAGCAAGTTGCTTTTGGCTTTTACTGAGCCTTTTTTCGAGGCTTTTACGCTCTATGGCAAGCTGAATATAACGAATCAGCATATCCTGATCAAACCGGCTTTTTACAAAGTAATACTGTGCGCCTTTCTTAATTGCCTCGGCGCCAAGCTGCTGGTCACGAAGTGCTGTCAGTACAATTATTGAGGAATCGGGGGCGGCTCGGTGTATCTGTTCGACAGACTGTACTGCCCGGCTGTCCGGCAGCTGCAGATCGAGCAAAATGTTATCAAACTTTTTTCGTTCAAGACATTTAAGAGCTGTCGAAAGGCAGTCAGCGATTTCCAGACTGAACCTGACCTGTTCGGTTGGACGGCGCAGGGTCTGTTCCACCAATCGGCGCGCTGCCGGGTCATTGTCAACAAGGAGCACAGTTATCAATTTTCCATCGCGGTCTGTCAGTGCAGGTGATTTATCGTTGTAGTCAGTATCCTTTACCACTCTATTACTCCCAGCCGTATCAATGCTCACCATAAGAATTAATAAATTTTGGTTCTTTGGCTGTGTGGTCACTCCAGGGTAGTGGGTAAAACCAGCATATTATATCGGCAGTTATTGTTCAATATCGTGAATAAAATCAGGCAATTACAAAGAAAAACCGTAGTTGCCACGTAGTTTCCGGTACTAAGCCCGGTAACGGCTAAAATCCCGGACTTCCTTCGTATTGGATTTCGCTCTGCAGTTGACTAAATTAAGATATTCCAATTTGTTATGCACAGTGTTATGCGGCTTGTCGTTTTCTCGAAGCCCGATATAATATAACTGACTTCAATTTTGCAGAACTCATAACTTGACCACAAAAGGAGGTGATCTCATGAAGGCTTTTCGAGAGATATTCGATCGGCGGCGAGGGTATTTTTGTGCAGGCAGGGGCGTAAGTATTTTAAGTTGTGTGCTTTGCGGACTACTTAGCTTGTTGGTATTATTGTGTGTTTTTGCAGAGGCACAGGAACAGACAGACATTTCGGCGGAAGGACAGGCAGTTTCAACCGAACCAGGTGAAAAAGATTTGGTCAGACCCCGCAGGCAGATTCCAAAAGTCAAGACGGTCTCCTTTTTCCTTCTGGACGGCCGCAACGTCAAAGGAAGAGTCATCTCAGAGGACGCCGGCCAGATAACAATTGCCGAACTGGTGGGCAGCAAAATAATCCAGACGGTACATAACAGGAATGACATAGCCCCGAAGAGTTCGGCCTATGAAACCATGCCTGAAACAAAGTACTGGGAAACAACCGCGGCCTATTTTCTAAATCGAACATGGGATTTTATCGATGACCCGGATGATTTTTCCCAGGCAATACGATGTCTTGAAAACGCAAAGCAGATTGTCAGTACTTCGCAGGGGGAAGATCATGCACTTGTGGAGGAACTTCAAGAACAGATAGACCAAGTGCGTGCCGAAAAAGAGCGCTGGATAGCTGAGGTAGAATCCAGATCGAAGCTGAAATTGCTGGAGCTTGAGTCGACAATAGAGCAGAGACTCAAGGAAATGCGCGAGCTTATCGAGGAAAACACAAGACAGCTTTACCAGATCAATGCGATTGCAGCGGAAATCAGCAGTTTAAAAACAGATACTAACAACCGATTCACATCGTTGCAAACGCAGATAGCCGGGAATGAACGCGAAATAAGAGAGTTGTGGCGAAGATCCAGATATTATCCGCATATTTACACCTATAAACGTGAAAGCAAAGAAGAAGAGTAACAAAAACAGGCTCGATAACTGCAACGCGTCCCAGGGTGGGGAGTTCTCTTTGATGTCGATGGTATATTGGTTGACAATCTGAAATGTCGCGGAAAGGCATGAATTGAAGTCAGAGGTCGTCATAACCTCGCGGTTACGCTGGTTTTCTGCCGCCGGTAAGACGCGGCAATGCCCTGGAGAGGCAATATAAGGTTTTATATGATAAGACGTTACGCAAAGTCTTGGGGGCGTGTTACTTTGTGGCGGAAGAAGCAAGGTTTTGCCGGAAAGGTACTTCGAGTTGCCGAGGATGAATATTTGGCAAAAATTCTTGACTTATGAAATGTCTTTGACTAATATCCGTACTCCGGCTATTTACAAAGGATAGTCTGTAAGTTTTCGAAGAAACAGTGTTTGGAGGTACTTTTAGTGAGTAAACAATTAGCTCGTGATCTAATCAACGCGGGCGTACATCTTGGACACGGAACCGGTCGATGGAATCCGAAAATGGGGGCCTATATCTTCGGTAAACGTGGAATGATCCATATTATCGACGTAAAGGAAACCCTGAAGGGCCTTTTATTGGCAAAGAAACTTCTTGCTGAGGTGGTTGCGTCGGGCAAAGAGGTTGTCTTTGTTGGAACCAAAAGGCAGGCACAAAAGGCAGTTCGCATTTCCGCGGAGAAAAGCGGAATGCATTATGTCTCCGAACGCTGGCTTGGGGGAACGCTGACAAACTTCAGAACTATTCGATCGCGATTACAGAGACTTGAAGAACTAGAGGCAGTTACTGAGTCCGGGCAGCTCGAATCAGAAAGCAAGAAAAGGGCGTCACGGCTGAAACGCGAGATGAGAAAAATCAAGACTAACCTTGAAGGCATCCGGAATATGGCAAGGCTTCCCGGGGCTGTTGTGGTAATTGACGCCAGGAAGGAATATCTTGCCCTGAGGGAAGCCAAGAAGCTTGGTATACCGAGTATTGCAGTTATGGATACCGACTCGGACCCTGATTCGGTTGATGTTCCGATTCCAGCCAATGATGATTCGATTCGCGCTATTGAGATTCTGCTGGATGAAATGGTTGCGGTTATTGCTTCGGCGAAAATGCTAAGAGCTGCTGCTCCTTCGGTACAGGCGCCGGTTCGTGCCCGCTCAAAGCGGAAACCCCTGGCAAGAGCTGAGGAACGGGCATCGGCTCAACCGGAAGAAGCGGTGGTGCAAACCGGGGTACAGGAGGTATCGACCCAGACCTCTGAACAAAATACGGAACAACCGGCTGAACACCAGTAGCCAAATAACACAACTTCAAGCAGCATGGGATAACAAAGCCCCTCTCCGGCAAGAGGGGCTTATATGTAAAAATAGAATCAAAATACAAGGAGTATGAAAAAAATGTCTGAAATCTCAGCCGGTGTTGTTATGAAACTCCGCAAGATGAGCGGTCAGGGAATGATGGATTGTAAAAAAGCCCTGCAGGAGGCAAACGGAGACATCGAGGAGGCCATGGTGATTCTGCGAAAAAAGGGGCTGGCAACACTGGAAAAAAGAGCAGGGAGGGAAACATCCGAAGGAAAAGTTATCTGCACAATCAGTAAAGACGGCAAAGCGGTTGCGATGGCTACGCTTTGCTGTGAAACTGATTTTGTTGCCAACAGCAATGATTTTAGCGCTGCTGCGGATTTACTGCAAGGCTTTCTTTTGGGATGTCCGGAGGATCAGGGTGTGGAAAACGTACTCGATACAGTAGTAAATGGCAGGAAATTCAGCGATGTTCTGACCGAAGCAGTAAGCAAGACGGGCGAGAAGATAGAACTAGCGGACTATGAACGGATACAACTTGACGGTGCGGGTCTGTTTGGTACGTATGTACATTTTAACGGTAAAATCGGCGCCGTTGTTCAGATAGCAACAAGCGATGCGGAAATGACAAAATCAGAGGAGCTTAAACAGCTTGCATCGGACATCGCGATGCACGTAACTGCGCTTAAGCCTTTGGCGATAAACAAGGATCAGATTGCTGCGGATATAATCGAGCGTGAAAAGGCCATCGCCGCAGAACAGGTTCGCAATAAGCCGGCGAATATTGTTGACAAGATCGTGGAGGGAAAGATGCGTAAGTTTTTTGCCGAAAACTGCCTTGTCGATCAGCCTTTTGTAAAGGATGACAACAAAACTGTTGCGCAGATGGTCAAGGAAACGACAGACAAGCTGGGTGGTAAAGCAGAGATTAAGAAGATAATACGGTTTGAAATCGGTTGAATCGAACGTATAATAAAGGTCTTGACGGCAGACGATTGATGCTTTTTTGAGCAGGATTCAGGAGAGATTGTGCCTGAAGTAAAGTACAAGCGGGTGCTTTTGAAGCTTTCGGGCGAAACCTTTTCGGCGCCAGGGAAGTTTGGTATTGACGGCAAGGCTCTTGAGTCAATTGCGGAGCGTATTGTAAATATCTGCAAGCTCGGCCCGGAGGTTGCAATCGTTGTAGGCGGCGGGAATTTTCTTCGCGGTGAAACATTCGCGAAGATAAGCCATATACCCAGGAATACAGCAGATTATATGGGTATGCTCGCAACGGTGATAAACGGCTGTGCGCTTCAGGAGACGCTTGAAAAGTTCGGCCAGGCAACGCGGGTCCTAAGCGCCATAGAGGTTTCCGCAATGTGTGAGCCTTTTATCCGGCGAAAATGCCTGCGGCACCTCGAACTGGGGCGTGTTGCCATACTGGCAGGAGGAACGGGCAATCCGTTTTTCTCGACGGATACATGTGCAGCGTTGCGGGCGGCTGAACTCGAAGTGAATTTGTTGATAAAAGCGACAAAAGTCGACGGAGTTTACGACTGTGATCCCGAAAAAAATCCTGATGCGAAACTTTACCAAAAGCTCTACTATGATGACGTCATCGCAAAAGGACTAGAGGTAATTGACCATGCGGCAATAAGCCTATGCAAGGACAATAATATACCTACCATTGTCCTGAATATATTCAAGAAGGGAAACATTACAAGAGCAATTTGCGGAGAGACCATAGGTACTCTCATAACCGGTAAGGTGAAGTGAAAAGATGCCTACGCAGAAGACAATTACCCAAAGCAGACAGCGGATGGGCCTTGTTATCGATTATCTCTGTGACCAGCTTAAATCCGTCCGGACGGGAAGGGCTTCCACGGGACTTGTCGAAGCGATCAAAGTTGATTATTATGGAACATCAACGCCTTTGAGGCAATTGGCAACGCTGGGAGTGCCTCAGGTTGATCTGATTGTTATTAAACCCTTTGATCCGGCATCGATAAAAGATATCGAAAAAGCCATAAAAAGCAGCGACCTGAGCATTGCCCCGATCAGCGACGGCAAAGTTATCCGGTTGAACATACCGCCGCTTTCCGAAGAGAGACGAAAACAAATTGTAGGGCAGCTCAAACAGACCTGTGAACAAGCTAAGGTCAACATCAGAAATATCCGACGCGAAACAATCAAGGAGCTGGAACAGGCGGAAAAAGACAAAACTATCACCGAGGACGAGATGGAAAAAGGGAAAAAACAGGTCGATGATCTTACAAAAGAGCACACCGACAAAATCGAGAACATAATGAAAAGTAAATCTGATGAAATAATGCTGGACTAGAGGTCCACAGGGTAAAATACTTTATTTTGACCTGAACAGCTTCATTTTCTCTTTAGGTAATTATCCGGGTTTTTCAAAGGGGTGCGATTATGTGTGCCGCCAGATACCGAAGATTTCGGCCCAGAGCCGGAAAAAAGAAAAGGTTCATGTGGTTGCTATTGATTCTACCTGTGCTCGGCATTTTTTTATATGTTGCATTTCCACGGTTTGTTTCCTCCGACAAAGGGCGCAGGCTGATCCTTCAGAAAGTCAACCGCTCGATTGCCGGAACTGCGGATTTTGCCAGCCTGTCGATGGGCTGGTTCAAAGGCCTTGAGTTAAAAGACCTGAAGTTTGTAAGCGACAGCGGCTCGATGCGCGTGGCAGTGAAAAGGATTTTCACAAAACCTCGTTATCTGTCTATTCTCAGCGGTGCGTTGTCTTTGGGGCGAACCATTATCGACGAGCCGGCTGTAGATGTCAGGATTGGAGATATCGAGAGCTTGCAGAGGCATCCGGCAGGCAGTTCACCGGAACATCAGGACGCCGGGGGTCTTGCGCTACCTATAGGGAAGGTGGATCTGGTTGTTAATGACGGTTCGCTTAAGGTAAATGTTGGGGCTGAAGAGAGTCCTGATCGTACGGTCGAGCTTCGCAGAATCAACGGCAGCATAAACCTGCAAAAGCCCGCTAAGGTCAGCAGTTTCGAGGCAAATGCTACGGTTGTTGAAGACCAAAATGAATCGAAGGTTTATGCGAGCGGGCAGATTAGATCCGAGTCGAAACAATGGTTTGCGGAAGGGATATCCGGCCAATTCCTGGTTGAAGTTAACAGTCTGGATTTATCTACTCTTTCACCGTTGTTTGCTGTTGCCGGTGCCAAGGTGGAAGCCAAGGGAGTATTGTCCGCAAAGATCAAGGCCGGCATTGAGAAAGGCGCTTTGAAGAGTGTCCAGGCAGCGGCAAAGGGGGTAAATATAGATATTAAAACGGATGTATTCGATTCAGATGTTCTTACGACGGATCAATTGTCAGCTATGGTGGATCTTCAGGCTGACAGGGAAATGATAAGAATCGAACGGCTTGATATTAAAACTGACTGGCTTGATGTCAACGCTGCC
This sequence comes from Planctomycetota bacterium, assembly GCA_043816955.1. GTDB lineage: Bacteria > Planctomycetota > Phycisphaerae > Sedimentisphaerales > CAYZTY01 > JBDRHL01. The sequence goes on from JBDRHL010000096.1 coordinate 11,570, forward strand.
GGCGTTGTCCCAAAGACCATGCGTTCACTGACTGAATTTGTGAAGCCGGATTCGCCTCACAATCTAACGGCGCAATTTAATTGTGATCTTGCCGAGGCGATGTCACAGTTGCCTCATGTATTGGGTCTTAAGGAGAATATAAATGTTACAGCGGGACGATTAAGCGGAAATATCAGCACCACCGCGCTGCCGGACAGGAGAATCATAGAAGGATACGCGAAACTCTGGGCACTTGAGGGCAAATTCCCGATAAAGAGCATCATACTGTCCAAACCGATAGAAGTAGATGCCAGGATCGCCTCGACAGCAGAAGGAGTCAACATAGAAAAACTAAAGGCCGATTCGGCTTTTGCAAATATTGAATGCCAAGGCAAGGTCAATGATTTTGCCTATTCAGCGGAAGTGGATCTTGCCAAGGCAAAAAGTGATCTCGGGCAGTTTATGGAATTCGGATACGGGCTCGAAGGCATTGTAAAGGCCACCGGCAACGCAAAAGTAAACAGCCAGGGATTCCAAAGCACAGGCTCTTCGACGCTCACCGGTGTGAGGGTAACTTCAGATCAGGGCAATGTTATCAGTGAACCATCGGCTGTTTTGTCATATGACTTGGCGGTAGATACCGACCAGAAATTGGCCAGGGTCAACGAATTCGGGGTAGCGTTATCTGACGGGGGCAGGGTTCGGGTGTCAGATTCGGTGATTCCTTTCACAGAGGCTTCAGGTGCGCCATTTGTATTGAACTTAGCTGCACAGACTACGCTGGAGCAGGTGCAGCGGTATGGCAGCTTTTTTGGAGTCTCGCTGGAAGAAGTCCGCCTGGCAGGAGCTCTGGATGCACAGGAAATCAAAGTTACCCGCAGCCAGGATAATTTCAGACTGCTTATAGACAAAACGACCATCAGGAATTTGAAAGTTACCTCACCAAACCGCAAGCCTTTTGAGCAGGACCCGGTTACACTGGTTTGTGATGTATTGCTCGATCTGAGTAAGGAAGGGATTGAAAAACTACAGGCCATCAACGCATTTCAGCTTTCATCTCCCCAGATCAAGATCAAGCGCATAGATGCCAAGCAAACCAGCGGCAGCGGCAATACCAGTTTTACCGCACAGGGCCAGGCTGAATACGATCTCGAAGCGGTAAGCGGACTGGTCAGCAGTTTTCTTCCATCCCAGTTGAAGATACAGGGCAGGCGCGATGATGCCTTCCAGTTCGTCTCTGTCTATCCGAGCGGCCAAAGAGACAAGATTTTATCCAACATGTCAGGCAAAGCGGATTTCGGTTTTGACAGGGCTGAGTTCATGGGTTTTGACTTTGGCAAGGTTAACAGCGGCATTCAAATCGACAAGGGTAAAGTTCACATATCACCTTTTTCCACGACGGTCAACAAAGGCGTGTTCAAGCTGCCTGAGGCAACAGCCGACTTCACACAGCCTGCAACGGTTCTTAAGGTATTACAGCCGACCCAGATTATGAAAGATGTCCAGATAAACGACATTGCTACGCGTAAGCTTCTGGGTTATGTAAATCCGATCTTCGCAAATGCTGTTAATGTTACAGGGACCGGCAATCTGCATTGTGAAACGCTGGCGATACCACTTGCCGGCGCTGATAAAAATGCCCTCCATATTGAGGGTACTATCTCGCTGGAAAACGTTCGCCTGCAGTCATCAGATTTGCTTGTTCAGATTTTCGAACTGTTCGGCACAAGAACTCAAACCGCCACAATCACTATGCATCCTACGAGGTTTACTGTCCAGAACGGCATAATACGATATGATGATATGCAAATTGACGTCGGAGATAACCCTGTCAACTTTCGCGGAGCCATCGGTCTGGACAAGAGCATGAACATGACTATTGTACTTCCCTACACATTCGAAGGCAGGACAGTAGGTCAGGCCAGGAGCCCCGGAGAAAGAATATCACTCGTACTTAAAGGAACGGTGGACAAGCCGAAGCTGGATGTCGGAAAATTACTTCAGGACGAGGCTAAGAAAGCGATAGAGCAGCAGTTGCGAAAGGGTCTGGAAAAAATCTTTGAGTAAATCCCTGCTATCTGCTGAGGATTGGGGGACTCAAGGACTTTATGATTAACCGGCACAGCTTATGTGTCGAAATAAGAACTGACCGTATGGAGAAATATTTATGCTGCAAAAACTACTTTCAGCTCCCAAAGAAGTCGGCAAAATGGGTGCATTTCTGTTTTTCCAGCTCAAACTGTGGCGATACTGCGTTGGTTTGCTGAAGAAGAATCATTGCGGCCAGCAGGCGGCAGCCCTTTCGTACCATACAATATTCGGGTTTGTGCCTCTTACAATAGTCATGCTGCTGGTTTTTCATTCGCTGCCGGCATCGGAAGAGGCCGAACAAAGGCTGCGAGGTTTTGTGTACAAACACACACTTCTGGGAAAAATCGAGTATCCCGTTCAGGACCCGAATTATCCGGAGGGCAAGATAAAACTCAGCCAAAAGATTGATCAAATTACGAACAGATTTTTCCAGAGAATCGACGAGGAAAAGACCCCCCTGACGCTGATCACAGGTATTTTGGTGATCTGGGCAGCTATTGCGCTGCTTACTACCGTGGAACGCACGTTCAATCGTATCTGGCATGTTACGAGGGGTCGCGGAATAATACAGAGAATTGTATACTACTGGGCTACGCTTACCCTGGCTCCGCTACTGCTTGGGGTTGGGTTTTACATTAATGCACGGTACGCCCTGACCTACAGTCTGGCCGGCAGCCTGAAGACAGGCTTCTTTTTCAATCCCAGACACGTGCTTCCTCTCTTTGTCTCGGTACTGGCTTTTTGTCTTCTATATATTCTGATGCCGAACACCAAAGTAAATATAAAACCTGCCATATGGGGCGCTCTCATCGCCGCGCTCGCCTGGGCAGTTGCAAAACGATTGTTCGGGATTTACGTAACAAAGTTTATTCCTTACAGCCGGATTTACGGTATAATGGGACTGGTTCCGCTGAGTGTTCTGTGGATATATATTACCTGGCTGATAATCCTGTTCGGTCTGCAGTTGGCGTATACCACTCAACATCTCAAGACACTTGATGCGGCTGAGATGGAGGCCGCGAAGAAACCACAGGATTACTTCATCGCAAACGATCTAACCGTCATAAACATCATGCGATTTATTGCCGAGGCCTTCAACAAAAACAAAGGCCCCGTGTCTCTCGATCAAATTTGTGAGCGACTTAAGCTGCCGCAGTCTCTTGCGGTTAAAATTCTCGACCATCTTACAGGAAGGGAACTGCTGGTAAGGACTTCACAGCCTGTAGAGGGATTTTTTCCTGCTGCTCCGCCGGGATCCGTGAAGCTGTCTGACATATCTGAAGCGGTTGCTGATGCCTCTTTTTTTGCTGTTTCGCCTGATGAGCAGAGTAATCTTGCGAAAATAGCTGCCTCACAGCAGAAACTGCTTGGGGAGTACTCTCTTGAGCAGATACTGAATATGCAAGCTTAATCTGGAGCTTCAGGTTATTCACCGATGATTTTTACCATAACTCTTTTTCTTCTTTTGCCGTCGAACTCACCGTAGAAAATCTGCTCCCATGGGCCGAAGTCAAGCCGGCCGTTCGTGACAGCGACTATTGCTTCCCTGCCCATTACAGTCCTTTTGAGGTGTGCGTCGGCGTTGTCTTCAAAACCGTTATGTTTATACTGCGAATAGGGCTTTTCCGGCGCCAGCTTTTCAAGCCAGGCTTCAAAATCATGGTGCAGGCCGGGTTCATCGTCATTTATGAATACACTTGCGGTAATATGCATTGCGTTACAAAGCAGCAAGCCCTCCCTGATGCTGCTTTCATCAAGACACTGCTGGACCTGCGGGGTAATATTGATGAACTCGCGCCGGTGTTTCGTTTCAAACCACAATTCTTTTCTATAACTTTTCACGTTTTTTTCTCCTCACGATGCAATCAGATCAATAAGTTTATCTTTCGCTTCCTGCACCAAAGATATAATTTTTTTGCTGTATTCATTTGTCCGGCCCTTCCAAACCCACAGCAGTATCTCTTCGATGCCTTTATCAGTTAAGTCCCCCGGTTGTTCAAAGCGCAGCTCCTCTGGCAGGCTGTTCTCTTGGGCTTGCCTGGCTAGCGCCCAGATTCCCGCTGCTGCGCCTATCGCCATGTTAACAGGTTTTATGTTATGCTCCAGGGCAAGCCGCATCGTCCCGAAGATACGATCATCGAGTCCCAGCTTTCGCACCGGGTCTCTGGCGTTCCTGGCGATGGTGTCATTCAGGTAAGGATTTGTCATCCTCTCCAGCAGATCCAGTGCATAATCGGTGTATCCCTGTTCAGTAAAAAGCTCATCGCCAAGCTTTGTGTATTTTTTTATCAGCGCGGCTCCTGATTCATTCAGAAACGCATCTTCGGCGATTTTCATGATCGCGTGATCCTGTTTAAGCCGGGGCATTTTTTCATGCCCTTTGGCAAGTCCCAGATATGCAAGTAAGGCGTGAACAGCGTTATGGCCGAAGAGCTTTGCTTCCTCGAACGGTATCAGATCATCCTTTTCGATGAAAACCTCAATGCCAGGTTGAAAGCCCCGGAGCCTGCAGCGGGTTACAAGAATGCGATTGAACTGTTCAACGAGAAATGCCCTTCCGATTCCCGGCACAATCGGGGCGAGATTCACGCTGCGTATCTGCTCAGGATCGCTCACGACACCGCTCATCCTACCGATAACAGTGTTCAAAAACTGACTGTTCGCCGGTACAGCAGAGCCGAGCTTGTCCTTTACGGCCTTTTCCAGCAGCTCAGCAGCATAATTATTATTTTCCGCCGCATAGACGATCCGCTGGGCAGCAGGATTTATTTTCAAGCCCTCGGCAATAAGGGCAGCTACACTGCTATTGCCATCGTGAGTATAGAGGTTCACTGAAGGCAGAGAGGTAGCGATATCAGTTGCCCTGCCCAGATACTCAACCAGAAGTTTTCGATCAGAAGCTGCCCTGGGATTCAGAATTGTAACGCCCTGCACTTCTGCAAGCTCAATTCCGTTTTTGCCGGCGATGTTTGAGGAAAACTTTCCCCTGTTTTGCCGAACGGCATCGACAAGAGTCTGGTCGATTTCGGCTACCACAAGTTCGGAAAAATTACTGCTTCGAAAAGCCTCATTCACGAAAAGTGCCGCACCAATCGGACCGAAGCCGAAGTTAACGAGGATATGGTTTTTCATTGTCATTTTTCCAGCAGCTTTTGATAGATAGTTTCAATTGTGTCGACCATTGTTTCCGGCGCGAATTTTTTCGTAACAGAGATTTCCCCCGCGGCGCCAAGCTTTGCCCGGAGCTGCGGGTCTGCTATCAGCTCTGCACAGGCATCGGTGAGGTGATCTATATTGCCAGGCTCAACCAGCCTGCCGGTGCTTCGGTTTATTACTTCGGGGGCACCATCAAGATTAAAGCTTACAGCCGGTTTTGAGCATAACATCGCCTGAGGAATTGCCCGCGCAAGCCCTTCGCGAAGCGAGCAGTGCAGCAGTATGTCGGAAGCCTGTATCGCAAGAGGAATCCGGTCAGGGGGCAAAAGGCCGGTGAATTTGACCCTGTTTTCAAGCCCTGCTTTTCGAACATCCTGTTTTATCTTCTTCGCGAGGTTTCCGTCGCCAACAAACAACCAGCAGCAGTTCTCGAACCGTTTTGCCAGCCGGTCTGCAGATTCGATAATAAATTCATGTCCCTTCAGGTGCGCAAGCCTTGCTATCGTTACCAGCACAACCGCATCGCCGGGAATATTGTATTTTCCTCGAAAAGCGGCAATTTGTTCCGTGGGTAACTGGTTCAGGAAATTTTCTTCTTCGATCGCCGAGTACGCTGTCGTGAACATATCAGGTTTTCCGACGCCGGCAGCAAGCGCCTGGCGTGTCATCGCATCTGCAACCGATATGAAAGCATCCGTCCGTTTCGCGGCTGCTTTTTCTATTGCTATGTAAAACCTGTTCAAAAGCCTGCCCTGAAAACTGCCGAACGCCAGGCCGTGAATGGTATGCACGACAGCAGGCCTGTATGCTTTATCTTTCAAGGCGTATGCCGCAAACCGTCCAAGTATGCCCGCTTTTGCTGAATGGGTGTGCACAATGTCGGGCCGAAGCCTTTCCAGCAGTTTTTTGATCTGAACGTAGGCCAAATAATCGTACAGAGGACATATCGCCCGGCGCAATTTATCAATCGTAATCACCTTATAATTCTGCCTCTGCACACGGTCAAAGAGTGCGCCTTCCGGCCCGATAGCGGGGCCGGTGATCAGCGTAACATCATGTCCCCGTCCGGCGAGTTGCGCGCAGGTAATGAGAGTATTTTCCTGCGCCCCTCCAAGGATAAGCCTGGTTATAATGTGCACGATTTTCAATATTTTATCCACATCAGGCATAAGCCGTTTGCCGGTGCGATAGGCCCAGCGGAACAGCGGCTCTTTGCCATAAGAATTTTATCCACGGCTTCAGGTTTCCATCTGCCTCGGCCTATCTCGACCAGTGTGCCGACAATATTGCGCGCCATATTGTACAAAAAGCCGTCGGCTTCGATATCGATATAGCCCCATTGATCCTGTCCGCTGACTTGGCACTGGAAAACGGTTCGGAGTGAGCTTGTCCTTTTATCCGAGGCGGTCGCGAATGATTTGAAATCTTTAGTGCCGACAAGTTTCGACGCGGCATCGTTCATTGCTGTGATGTCGAGTTTGCCCGGCCTGTGCCAACAGCTATGTATATTCAGGACCGGCCGGACTTTGCCCGTGTAGATTGAATACCGGTAAAGTTTGCTTTTTGCGCATTTTATAGCGTCGAAATCCGCATCAACCTCAATGGACTCCTTGACCGCGATGGTCTTCGGCAGCAGTTGTGTAAGGGCTTTGGCAAATTTGGCTGCGGGGATGGGCGTATCTATCAGCAGATTTGCCACCTGTCCGAGTGCACTTACGCCGGCGTCGGTTCTGCTCGAACCAATCAGTTTGAAATCATCACAACAGGTCAGCCGTTCTATCGCTTCTGTGATGAGTGATTCTATTGTTACACAGCCACGCTGTTTCTGCCAGCCGTGGTAACTGCTGCCGTCATATGCGATGGTAAGTTTTACATTCTGCAGAGCCATCCGGGCCCTTACACCAGCCTTTCGGCTATTTGTATTGCATTCAGTGCCGCTCCCTTTCGCAACTGATCGCCTACAACCCAGATATTTATTCCGCGATTATCCGCAATTGATTCATCCTGGCGAATCCGGCCGACAAAACAATTATCTTTGCCTGAAGCGTCAATCGGCATGGGGAAGCGATTATTGCTCCGATCATCCATTACCGTAATTCCCGGTGCGGTACTCAGAAGACTGCGGACCTCATCCGGTGTAATGGGACCGGTAAATTCAAGGTTAATGCTCTCAGAGTGCGCACGCATCACAGGAACGCGAATACAGGTACAGGTGATAGCAATATCCGGACAGCCGAATATCTTGCGCGTTTCGTTGACCATTTTCATTTCTTCCTGATTGTACCCATTAGCTCCGAGGGCAGTATCATGACTGAACAGGTTGAAGGCTATCTGATATTTGAAAGCCTTGCAGACAGGCATTTGGCCCGCAAGGAGCTGTCTTGCCTGATTTTCAAGTTCGAGCATCGCGGCCTGCCCGGCACCGCTGGCGGCTTGGTAGGTGCTGACGACCATTCGCCTGACCGGATTTGCCTTATGCAGAGGCCAAACCGGAACATTTGCGATGATCGTAGTACAGTTGGGATTCGCGATGATGCCCTTGTGCCTGCTGATCGCCTCGGGATTAACCTCGGGAATGACCAAAGGCACCTCGGGGTCCATGCGAAACGCCGATGAGTTGTCAACGACAACCGCACCTGCTTGCACAGCGGCAGGTGCAAACTCCTTGCTGCGCGAAGCCCCCGCCGAGAAAAGAGCTATGTCAACACCGGAAAAACTATTTTTTGTCAGTTCTTCGACGATGTGCTTTTTGCCTTTGAACTCAATCTTTTTGCCTGCTGAGCGGCTGCTGGCAAGCATCCTGACCGAATCAAACTGAAAATCACGCTCTTCCAGAATCCTCAGGAATTCCTGCCCGACCGCACCGGTCACGCCCGCAATTGCAAGATTGCAACCCATCTAATTATTCTCCTTTAACAGCCGTTGGTCCCCCCGGCCAAAACTTCACAGGTAAAAGCTATCCAAGGCTGTGAATTGTACCCCGGAGAATCCAAAATGCAACTAAATTAACGCGGTCAGCACAGCGTTGCAAAGCCTTACAACGCTAATTGCAGAATTTGCGGGCAAGCAGCGCTTATTAAATCCTGATGTTAAGGCCTTCGGCTTTCAGATAGGCTTTAAGCTCAGAGATCTGTATAATTTTGAAGTGGAATACTGATGCGGCCAGGAGTATTTCCGCGCCGGCTTGAACGGCATCATAGAAATGCTCCATTTTGCCTGCGCCGCCGGAAGCAACTATGGAGGCGGAGGTCGCCTGAGCTATTGCCCTTATCACAGGCAGGTCATAACCTGTTTTAGCGCCGTCACCATCCTTGCTTGTCGGCAGGATGACTTTGGCACCAAAGCCGTCTACTTTCTTTGCCCATTCTACAGCATCGGCGCCGGTTGCAGTCCTTCCCCCGTCGATGTAAACCTCGTAACCGCTCGGCAGATTCGGATTCTTGTCGACATCTATGGCTACAGTTACTCTGTCAGCACCAAATTCATCTATCATTTCCTTTATGATCCCGGGATTACGAAACGCGGCGCTGCTTGTTGAGACTTTATCGGCTCCGGCATCGAGGACAGCTTTTGCGGTTTTTACATCGGATATTCCGCCGCCGACGGTGAATGGTATTGTAACTACACCGGCAACATTTCTGACAACATCGAGCATTGTGGATCGGCCTTCAACCGTTGCGGTTATATCAAGAAGAGCAATTTCGTCCGCACCTGCCTGACAGTAGGCTTTTGCACACTCTACCGGATCACCGGCATCTTTGATATCAACAAAATGAACGCCTTTTACAACCCTGCCGTTCTGCATATCAAGACAGGGCATGATCCTGATCAGTTTATCCATCATAACTTACCTCATAAAATAAATAGCATCAGATTTCGTTAATCCAAAAAATCTTTCTGCCGGTTTCTTTTTCTGTGAAAAAAGCTACTTAACAAAGAGGCGCAATCATCCTCAAGAATACCGGAAGCAACATTTATGTGATGATTCAATCTTGGATCCTGAACAATGTTGTACAGGCTTTTGCAGGCCCCGGTTTTCGGGTCATCACAGCCGTAGACGAGTCTGTCAATCCTGGCCAGCACCATGGCACCGGCACACATAGGGCATGGCTCCAGGGTAACGTAGATCGTGCAGCCATGCAGACGCCAGCTCCCAAGATATTCGGCTGCCTGAGTCAAGGCGATCATTTCCGCGTGAGCGGTTGGGTCATTGAGCTGCTCTCTCTGATTATAGGCCTTGCCGATAATATTTGCTTCGTAGATAATAACCGCACCGATGGGGACATCGCCATTTTCTTCGGCAATCGCTGCCTGCCCAATGGCCAGACGCATATACCGTTCATCGTTTTCAGTAATATTTGTCATCAACAGTCTGAGTTAAACCTCACCTTGCTTGACTATGTGGTGTTAAACATGGTCTTTTTTGCGATCGTACCATGCCTCTTAATAAATCCTTAAACAAGTCAGCCCAGGTTAACCATCCCATATTCTTTGCAACTTGTTTTTCATCCTTTAACTCTAGACCTTTTAATGCATCCTTCAGCGGTTTAAGACTATTATTTCTGCCGTATTTGTAGTAGCTGAAAAACCATGCGCTTTTCCATTTATCATGAAAGCCTTTTGCCGGCTCATTTGCTTCTCTTTTACTTTTCCTACACATATATTCGGGAAAGCTTATGCGGGCGTAATTCAGCGGTAGAATGTCAGCTTCCCAAGCTGGACGTTGCCGGTTCGAATCCGGTCGCCCGCTTTTTTGCAGGCCATGTATTTATCAGAGTAAACGCTCTTTTCTCATCCACTCCACTGCCCGCGCTAAGGTCTGCTCCGGCGTGTATCTGGGTTTATATCCCAATAAGGTTTTTGCTTTAGATATATCCGGACACATGTGGGCTTTGAAATGCCACCAGGAAGTCTTGCCCGGACTAATTTTTTCAATGTACTGCCGCCAGGAAACTCTTTTGATGGGTATTTGCTTATCATAAATTTTGCCATAGGCAGCAACAAATTGCGTTGCTGTCAGCGCATATGCAGAACCGACATTGAACATTTGCGACGCGGCCTTATCGGGATTTAAGACGGCACACAAAAAACATTGAGCAATATCTTCAGCATCACACGGCCCTATCAAAGCATCCGGCCCGTCAGGCAAAATTACTTCCATGCCCGCTGCATGCTGTTTATGAACCTCAATATTTCGCCCGCCAACGCATTCAAGAGGAATTTTACCGGGGCCGCAAATATTAGGAGGCAGTATTCCCGTAAAAGCTGTATCGCCCTTGGCGCTTTCTTCAAGCATCTTCAGGAAATATTCCATGCGCTGGGTATAAAATACAGGCGGCGTCTGGAGCGTTTCCGGCGTCGGAACTATTACAGGTTCACCCAGCATCCAAAGAGAGCCGCAGCCTATTACATGTTTAACATGCTTTTTCAGTTTTTGATATACAAGCCACGTATCGCCGGGCATATTGACGACCACCTCGGGGTGAAGGTCCCTGATCTGCTCAAGGGATTTTTCATCGTTGACATCAAAAGTTATGTATTTTATTTTTGCCCATCTATTTGTTTTGGGAACAGGTGTTTTACCAGTACCGACGACTGTAACTTCGCACCCAGCCTCAACAAGCATCGGAGCCATGAACTTCCCCACATGTCCGGTGCCGCCAATTACAATTACTTTCATTTTTTTGCCTTCCTGTAAATTTTTAACAGCCTTTTAGTTTTTTTGCTGAACCGCAAGATCGATCTTATCATATGCACCGGCAAATGACAAGAATGCACTGAAAATCACCCGCAGTATATGCTGTATGAACCCCGACGACACAGTTGTCTGTCTTGCCGGCGTTGCCGCATCATTGCCACTGCACAGCAGCGGTGTGAGAGCCTTTTTTGGGATTGCCCGAATCATCGACAATTCCGACAGCCGATGAATGGGCGTATTTATGAGCCACAAGCCATTGAAGCTTGTCCCTCATACGTTGATGATCCCACGGAAGTATGGACAGAAAACACTGCAGCGTCCTCGGTGGAATGTTGGCCGCAAGAGCAATTCTTTCGCGGCAGGTTGGAAAGCTGGCCCTTGACGTAGGCACGAATGTTCTGCCGCGAGCCGCTGCGGCTGAAGCAATCATCAAACTGCGACAAAAATGGAGACTGTAGCAAATTTACCGGTATTTTTAATGTGTTAGGACGGTGATGTCCGATATATCCTTCAGAAAGTTATTGTTTTTCTGGAGGACAATAAAATGTATGGACCCGGAGAATATGTTCCTGATGCAACCGAAGGAAT
>JBDRHL010000097.1:0-2799 GCA_043816955.1 Planctomycetota bacterium
TGGCTTTCTGTGCAATGCGCCTCAGGCCCAAACAGCAGGGCGCTTCCATATGAATCACGATTAAGCTATTAAGCTCATTTATTTTAATGATTTCTGCCAGCGTAATACCGTTAAGGTAACCATCTATATACAGTTGAAGACAAGAAAGCTTGGTATTTATCTCGCAATCTGATTCAAATTCGCATCCCTCTCCGTCAAGCAAACATCTGTTTAGCCGAATTCCACCTTGGAGGGCCTTTATAATTTGCATGAGAGTTATCTTTGATGGTTCTCTGCTTAGGGTAAATCCGCCTTTAGGTCCCATACCGCTTTTAACTAATTCAGCCCTGTGAAGCTTCTGTAGTAACTTGCACCCAAGTTGATATGAAAAATGCCCATCACTTGCCAGTTGTCTGGCCGATATTAATCGGCCGTTATTAAAATGCTCTGCCAGAGCGGCCATCATACGCGAGGATGTCCCATTCATAGTTGAAGGTTGAAAAAGGTGGCGGTTCCTGAGGGCCAAACTGGTTATAATTTGGCCCAAAAAAGAAACCATTAACTTTTATTTGAAAGGAACCGCCATGAACAAAGATTATCAGATTATCAGCAAAAAGAACAGCAGAGAATTAGCGAATTTTCTCTCAAAAGAAGGGCAACTGCTTCTGCCGATGCTGGAACTTATCGAGCAGGCAGAGGCGGCTGTAGATGAAGTCATCGATGTTGTCGGCAGAGCCGGCATTGAGGCAATCCTGCTGTTATCTGCTAAGCAGGTTGCAGGGCCTCAGCACAAAGGTAAAAAAACCGGCGATATCCGCTGGCACGGCAAACAGAACGGTGTTGTGCCCCTGGCTGAACGCAAACTTCGAATCGATAAACCACGGCTAAGAAGACAAGGTAAAGGCAGGAATCTGGAAGTTGACATTCCCGTTTATCAGGCGATGCAGACCAACGGTCGGTTAGGTCAAAGGATTCTGTCGATTTTGATGCACGGAATATCAACTCGCTCTTACAAAAAAGTGCTACCCGAAATGGCAGAAACAGTTGGTGTAAGTAAATCGAGTGTAAGTAGAGAATTCATAGAAGCCGGCGAGCAACAGATGACCGAATTTGTTGAAAGAAGATTTGACGATAAGGATATTCTTATCATTTACATTGACGGAATACGATTCAGTCAATTTCACGTTATAGCCGCTGTAGGCGTTGATTCTGAAGGTTTTAAGCATGTTTTAGGTCTCACTGAAGGAGCAACGGAAAACGCTGTGATTGTGAAGGATTTACTTGAAGATATTGTGGCCAGGGGCGTCGACCCAAGCCGTAAGAGATTATTTGTGATTGATGGCAGCAAGGCATTGCGAAATGCCGTAAACGCCGTATTCGGGGACAATCCCGTTCAGCGTTGCCGTAGGCACAAGCTGTCCAATGTAATGGACCATCTACCAAAGGAACTCAGAGCCCCGGTCAAAAGCGTGATGCAGGCTGCGTGGCGGCTTGACGTGGAAGAAGGCAAAAAGAAGATCAAACAACAGGCTCGTCAGCTTGAGATTAAATACCCTTCAGCAGCATCGAGTCTGCTTGAAGGCCTTGATGAGATGTTTACTGTCAATGCGATGGAACTGCCAAAGGCACTGAAGCGATGCTTGTGTACAACCAACATCATTGAGTCTCCGCATTCAGGGGTTCGAATGCGAACTCGACGGGTGAGCAACTGGGATGGTGGCAGGATGGTATTGCGTTGGGCGACGGCTGCATTTTTAGAGACGGAAAAACACTTCAAACGGATCGGCGGATACAAACAGCTATGGATGCTGAAATCGTATCTTGATGACTTGGAAAAAGACAAAGTTCTTGTGGAAAACCGAAAGGCAGGTTAAAATAAAGAATGGAATCGTCACCAACCTTCAACTACGATTGGGACATAATCTCATACGCAACCCATAATCTGTATTTCTTCGCAACACGTCCATTTTCTATCACCTTTCAAAATGCACATTGTTTCATATAAGACTATTATAGTCCTACTATGCAATTTGTTCAACTGAAAAATTACTTTTTTTGGAAAAATTTAATTGAATTTTTGCCAAGGCAGGCGGTACCGGTCGATGCGATCCTAGTGCCGTTTCCATTAAATAAGTTTCACTTTTTTAATGTGTCATCCCGCACTTGATGCGGAATCCATAGTCCAAAAGACTGGATTCCCGCTCCCCGCTTTTGCGGGACAAGTTTACCCCTGCGGAAGCAGGGGCGGGAATGACAAAAAGTGACATTAACTTTTTACTAGATATAGGTGAAAACCAGCAAATCGTCTTTACCGAATGGCCTGGCAGAAGCCCTCATGATGTGGAAGATCAGATACCGGTGCGCCCCCCTTACAACCTATAGCCGCTCGCATTGTGATGTTACAAAGCGGTATGAGAGCACCCATGGGAATAAAAATCAAAGGGCCCGATTTGGACACAATAGAAAAGGTTGGACTTGAATTTGAGCGTCTTCTCAAAGAAGTCCCTTCCGTAGAGCCTTCTGCTGTTATAGCTGATAGGATTGTCGGCAAGCCTTATCTGGAGATAGCTATAGACCGCGATGCTATAGCAAGATATGGTATCAGCATTCGCAAAGTACAAGATGTTATAGAGGTTGCCGTTGGGGGCAGGCGTATCACAACGACTGTTGAAGGCAGAGAACGTTACCCTGTCCGAGTAAGATATGCCAGAGAACTAAGGGACCAAATCGAAACTCTTGGCAAAATTCTTGTCCCTGCGGTAAATGGTGCACAGATATCGCTAATTCAGTTAGCCAAGATTCGTTATGTTCGAGGTCCAC
>JBDRHL010000098.1:0-14885 GCA_043816955.1 Planctomycetota bacterium
ACCGACGACCGATGGCCGAATGCTTGAGATGCGCCGCTATAGTCAGCCTGAAGTTGAGCATAGGATAATACTCGACAAGCTTAAGATGGATTTGCCGAAACAGCCGCCGCCAAAGATATACGGCCGCCAGCTAAATGATAGGTTTTGTGGTGGAAACTAACCCTGCTGGCACTATCAAAACCGCCGATTTTAATGCCTATCTGCGAAAGTTGGGTTAAGATATATGCCCGAACTTCTCTTCTGTGTCAATAGTTTTTAGCTTACCCGATACCTGTTGAAAAATGGGCAGGTTTCATAGAAACCTGCCCAAAGAACTTCTGCATTTTTGAACCCAGTTACCAAACATCCGGGATACCGGCTGCATAGCGATATGACACTTGCTGACTGGTCAAAGCTGTTCTGTATATCCTGAACCCGCCCATCTTACCATTCATAGGCTTAATAGCGGTGCCGCTTGTATCAACAGGGCTTCCTAAGCCATAGTCTCCATAGGGAATTGTAGTTGTGTGGCTCGAAATATCCTTGCCCTGGAGTGTGTTGGGATCGGTGGCGTCCGAGCCGTCAACGTAAATAGTCAAGTCATTACCGTCCGCAACCACCATAACATGATGCAAAGTTCCCTCAGTAACCACCGCCGTGGTACGATGTTTGGTAGACGTCCAATCATCGCTTACCAACTCGAATTGCAGCATGTTTGTTCCGATGGTTCGCAGCAAAGCACCTTTCCCGACGGAAGTTCTCAGGTCCCAGACTCCTTGTCCGTTGTCACCACAATTCACATCTACCCACGTTTCGATGGAAAACTGAACCGGAGGAGCGTTAAAATCACCCAATGCCATACTGCTGTCCTGTGTAATTTTAACGATATCACCATAGTCATCGGTATCGCGTTTGAATCTTAATACGGGGCCGTCGTTGATATCTTCAATGACCGGCATCGAGTTAACATCTGTGCTGAAGCCAAGTACACCGTCGTTTCCATAACCACTCCTGTCCTGCCAGATACCACAATCAACGAAATCTCCCATATCCAGGCGGACCCGGCAATCAGCCATACCTGTAACATAATGTGATTTTATTACCGCAGCAGACAAAGGTGTCTTATACAACCTAAAGCCACCTATTCTTCCGGTCATAGGTATTATCTCTGTTCCCGCGGTATTAGCCGGCCGACCAATGCCGTATTGTCCGTTAAGTATACTGCCCGTATGGCCGGATAAAGCAAAGCCATCTTCGACTGAAGAATCCGTCACGTCATTACCATCAAGATATATATGCAACTGATCGTTAGCATCGGCAAGACAGTCACCTACAACCACAACGTGATGTAATACTTCTGAAGTAACCACTGCCTGGGTTCGATGTTTGGTGTCGTTAGCATCATTCGTATCGCCGGTGTAAAGTTCGAATTGCAATTTATCCGTTCCCATAGTCTTAAGTAATGCTCCCATGCCATTAACGTCACGAAAATCCCATACAGCCTGACCCGATGTTGCACAGTTAACATCAACCCAAACTTCAACGGTGAACCTGGCGGGGTTAGAGGTAGAGTCAAAATTTCCAAGGCCCATCGTCCAATGTGATGGTATTCGCAAAATATCCCCGTTATCATTGTCGTCACGAACAAAATGGAGGGTCCAGCCTTCACTATCCTGTACTATGTTCGGCTCATCGTTGCCGGGACTATCTCCCAGATAGGCGTGATTTTCGTAATTGCCGCTGTCAAACCATGTATTGTTAACATCTACAAGACGCGATGAGTCAAGTTGAACCCTGACCTGAGTATCACTTTCGCCGTTTGTCCCTGCGAATGACCCATTAGTATAGACTTTGAATAAATCCCCGGTTCCACCGGGCAAAGTTGCCGAATAGTTATATTTATTCGGGTCATTGGCATCCTGATCAAGTCTTATAAATTTGACATTGCCCGTGTGTTTATCAAGGACATCCAGATATCTGTCAGGATAATCGAAAGGCAAAGTGAAGCTGTTAGACAACTGCAGCGAGTTCATGTTGTAATCATTATCACGATTACCAATCATAAAGTATTTGTCGTTGGGCTCATTCAGGTCTTCAAATAAACTAATCTGCCACCGGCTGTTGGGGTCGTCACTGTCAAACGTAAAATACTTACTGCCATAACTATTGTAATCGTCAACTTCAATCGGACAGTTTGGTCCGGAAGAATAGACCTCTATGTTCTTCAGTTCCAATAAGGCCGGACCAAGATTACTTGCTTCACGAACTATACGCTCGCAATATTCATATGTCGGCAGCCTCGGCGTGTGGTTTGCGTCTGCAAGCCCGGTATTGTTCACAGCCCAATTTGGATCATCTACATTCCAAAACCAATAACTAAACCCGGTAAGACCATATCCAAGATTTGAATACATATTTAGACGCAGATCGGATTCGCTAGGCTCTCGGCGGGTAGCACCTAAGTTCGGGTCAACATTTTTATAAGCCTGCAGCCAGCTCCAGTATGGTATATTTGCCTCTTGCGCCGCGTCGCGTATCATTTTCATGTTTTTGAAATATTGGCTTCCATAAGGACTGTTGTCAGGACCGAATGGATATGAAACGAACATTAACACGTCCGGCTTTATGTCCAGAACATCCCTCAAATAGAGTTCATAGTTATACGGTGGGCGGGTCGCCGACCCATACAAGTTATCGGCACTGGCATAAATGCCCCAGGCGGTAACCACCGCCAACAAATTTGGCTCATGTTCAACCAGGTAATCTCTATGTACTTGAACATCGTCTCTGGTCATTCCCCGCATCTCGTCAACTATGTAGTACCCCGCACAGCCGGGAGACGAGCCATAAGTGTCTATCCTCTCATTAAAATCCATATTCTCACCCGTAACCCACTCAATCTCGTTATATGTGTTTAATGCCCCAAACCATTCGAGTCCGTTGTCATAGTAGACGTCGTTGACATCTATATTCATCTCCCATCGTGTCAGAACCATGTTGAGATTCGCAGCCTTGTAATTTTCAGGTACAAAATTGGCATCGTTGCAAAAGGCCATACCACTAATGGTCAAAGGCCGACTGTTTTGCCATGTCTGTCCCCTGTTTTCCGGTGTTGGCGGTGTCAAGTTATAGCCTGCCTGATAGTTCTCCGATATCTCATTTGGGGAAAGTGTGCGTGTATAATATCTAAATGCTGCAATATTTCCCGTAAGAGGTTCCCAGGAAGTGGTCAGATTCGCATCCCCTATAGTTATGTACGGCCACTCTAACGGCCACCCGTGCATCGTTACATTGTTGCCGTCGCCCCGACTCGTATCGGTAACGTTGTTCCCATCAACATATACGGTTAAATTATCATTGTAAGTTCGCCCAACAACAGCAATATGGTGCCACGTTTCGTCCTTCAATGAATTGGCGTTCGAATAATGATTTGAAGCGACGCCATTTGAATCTGAAATAAAGAAGATGACTCCGCCACAGCCATCCGTAATCAATCCTTGTCCTCTTCCGTTGGTGATTCGCTGAGAAAAGAGGGTTTGCGACCCGACATTTACATCGTTTACCTTGGCCCAAATCTCGTATGTGAAAGCCGCTCCGTTCCATACTTTGTAACCTGGGTTAAACTCATTACATCCGGGAATGACCATCAGATCATTACCGTCAAAATAGAAACCATTACTGTCACCAACAAAATTCGGATCATTTGAATCAGCACTTGCAGATGATCCCAGTTGTGCATCACTATTGTGCCGGCTTACGTCGTTCCATACCTGGCCACTTTCGTAATTACCTACATCCAACAAAACTCTTCCGCAATATTCAGTCACATACCCATGCGATTCCGCCGTAAACATTCCTGTGAAACTTATCACAGCCAAGAGTATAATAATTCGTTTTCTTCGCTCCATTGTAATTCTCCTTATTTCATTTGTTCTCTGACCGATTATATAACGTTTGTTAAATAATGCGCTCCATTTGTTCTTCTACAGAATTCCCGCCTATTTTGCTTTTGGCGCAAACATTCTTCGCTGAGATGGAGAAAATCCCTCTGTGTAATCTCTGTGAAACCGGGGGCCCACGTTCTCTCGGCTTAATGGTGAGCAAAGGTTCACAAATCCGCATTTTCATACGCCCCTCTTTCAATCGGATGAACAAGTAGGTTTAAATTTTAATAGCGGGCAACACGTTTACTAACAAAAACCCTGCCTTTTCTGACCAGCGTCCGCGTTGCTCGCTACGCTGATCCCATAAATTATGGAAGCCTCTCTTTGGTCTGACATCAGTTTCTTCCCGCCTCTATGCAACTCATATTTAACCGCTTCTACAAAAGCGCGACTTGCACTTTCCAGCAGATTTATTCACTCTATCACAAAACATAGTGCCCCAGTGTCCTGGTACACGTGCTCACCATTGTAAAACCCTCTTTAAGCTCTGCAAGTAAAAAGAAAGTAAATGTTTTTCTACATCCCTGCAAGCCCTGCGATATAGCAATAATGAATATCCACAGCAAAAACAATATCTTGTAACTTTGTGGTGTAAAGAAACAGAATGCACAATCCTGTAAGGGGACCGTCTGTACACGCTAAGATGGGCTGGAACCAAAGTTACACAGCTTACTGCCGGATAAATCGGAGCTATAAACCACAGAAGTAGGTTAATCGGTTTCGGTAAGCCAATGATCAAGCAGTTCGGCTAGGTCGTCAAGATTTGTAACACAATCCAGATTCAGGTCACCTTTAGTGAATTGATGTGCCGAATCGCCGCAGGTTCCGTTTTGGCCGGTCGGGCTGACACGAGAGCCAAGCTGTTTTACATCGATGATAAAACGGGTCGAGTTGTCGAGGAAATCTTCCGGGTAGCCGTCCCCTAAGTAAACCCGGCCACTGAAACTTGAGGCTGGATTATGAGAAACACTTTGTCCCATATTATAGGTTACGATGCTATCTTTGTTGACTGTGATAATCACTGTATTCCAGGCATCAGGAGCAAAGGGCCCGGCATCGTACCATATCCCGTCAATCAGGATTCTGAATTGGTTGGGCTCACTATTGTCATATCCCAACTGTATCTGGCCGTCACCAATACAGAGAAAGCGTAGAGTAGCACCGGGTGAGCAGCTTTCTACGAAAACCGGAATTACCAGGGTTAGTGTGGCTGTGCAGGGATCGACAATGTCTATATCGAGACCCGCGGCGGCGTTGCCAGAAAAACAGAGGTAATTGGTTTCGCCTGAAGCGATATGCTGGATGCATGCCTCGGTTAATGGTGGGTCATTATTGGTCAGGCGTCGATGGGCTGCGCGTGGAAAAACATAATATTTATCAGCGTTGGGGACAGGATCAACAATAGCACATTTCATGTTTCTTGGGCTCCAACTCTGGCTGTATACTACGTACATCTTATTACCATGCACGCAGGCCTGTGGGTACATTACCTGGCGTTCATCATTTATAACAGGAACACCGGCAACAAAATCATCCAAGCCGCTGCGGCTGGAAAACAGCGCGATATTTAGCCGGCTGGTAGTAAAAGTGGTCGGTGCATAATCATGATGCAGCATCAGCTTGCGAGGCCCGACATCAGCAACCCAGCACCTGCTCACAACGGTCCGAATACTGCTGAAAGAACCAGGGCCAAAGTTTAAGCCGTATGAATCACCCAAAGCGGTGATTAAGGCCTCATCCTGTGCAGGAGGATCCGGCGTATCGTTGCGAGCAAACATTCTGACATTGCCGTCGTATTGCTGAACGTACATTGACTCCCAGATATGACCTGGGTCGACAGGGTTGGCCACCAGCGAAGTTGGATCAAAATGCCAGGTTTGTCCCGCATCGTCAGTGTAGATTACACCACAGTATTTTTTTCTAGCATACCAGTCACCTGAGGTCATCTCTGTGAAGGTTATCGGTTGAAGAACTCTACCTCTTCTGAGAACAACAGGGTTCTGAGAAGCGAATGTATTAAACACCACGGAATCTACGGTGATTTTTTCTATAACAGGCGTATGGGACCACTGGTCGTTAGGATCGGTCAATTTGGAGAAATATGTATAGGGCTGAGCCGTCCAGAGGCACCATAAGCTTTCGTCATTGTTGTAATTAAGCAGGTTTGGCTGCCACTGTGTGCTGGATGTGCTCAGTGAAAACGGCACCGGCTCACTCCAGTTTATACCGTCGGTGCTGGTAGCGAGATAGTTTCGCTGGCCGCCAACCCCTTCAAAGCGTACCGTATTGGCATTCCACGCAGCGTAAAATTGTCCGCGATAAAAAGCAATGCTTGCATCATGGTTATACTGGAGAGGACTGGTCGCATAATTGACTATAAATGATTTTGTCACGTTCGGTTCATAAACCTCATAACAGCGAAGGTCGGTGAAATTGAAATCTGACTCAGGTATGCTTTCGTTCATCCACGCTGAAGCAAAAATGCTGATATCCAGCAGATTTACGCAGCGGTCAAGATTCAAATCTGCAGGCAGATAAGTCATACCTGGGTCGGAGCAATCTTGCGGAAGAAGATACTTTTCATAAAGATAATCGTTTACCTGCTGCAGTTCGGTGTCGGTCAGGGTGCGATTGTAAATAATCAACTCAGAGACGTAGCCGTCATAGTGTCTTGCGGAGATTGATGGTTCTGCACCGAGATAATATCCGGTATGAAAATCACTTGCCCGGGAGAATATACGGGTTGAGAGCAAAGTGTTGGACCTTTGGCATATCTTGCGCTCATAGAGTTGCGAACCAGCTGCTGACGTACCGTCCCTTCTAAATGTGTAAATTCTTGCCAGATTATCATAGGTAACACCATAGGAGGCACTGAGTTTCTCCTCTTCTGTGCTGCTGCCCAGGCTAATATTGAAATCAGGCCAATCGCCCCTTACATACCCAAATCCATAACCATTGCCGTCGGCTCTGTAAGGGTTGTTGTCCGCAGCCAGGACAGCTCTGTGATAGCTGTCGGGATTCAGGTTCTGCGTATAATTCTGCGAAACTATGAATAGCGTGATATCTTCTTCCAACAAAAGAGAAGGCATTGCCATGACCGTATTCAGGCTGCTCATAAACAATACTGCTGGCCTTGAGCCCATTTCGGTTACGTCGGCTTTCCACATTGGCTGCTTGTTCGAGTTCGACTGAACAAAGGGGCCCCAGGCGCTAATCTTGTCACCATCACCGAGTTGACCCTCTGCTGCTACAATGGTATTTGTAAGCGAAGCGTCAAGACGAACAATGACACCATCTGTTACAGGCAGGCCCGTTGTATCCGGCGGATCGCTTGAAGCGTAGCTCCGGCAGGTAAGGCAATACCCCAAAGCTAACGCTGCAATCATGACAAACAACAATAATTTTTGTTTAGTGCCCGTTTTTGCCTAACCTCAGTCAAGATAGAAACTTAACTTACCAACGGATCAAAAAATCAGCCGCGAGAATATAAAACGGATAATAAACTTGTAAAAACGATATTGACTTTGTGCCCTAGTATACTATATCATTATGCTATTGTCAAGCTTCAATGTTACTATCTCTGATCTATCGGGTGTCGTCAACCTTAACCCCGAGTGAAAACATTAATGTCGTAAGAAAATATAACAGACCATAAATGTCGCAAAGAGATTCGTTTTTACAATTTATACACAACCAAAAATCTGATTATGTGCCCTTTTTTCCCGATATAACAGATTGGTATAAGGGGATGCGTTTGCCAAAAGACCAGACACACCTGGTCCCTACCGGCAGCTTCATTCCCGACAAACATCCCTGTCACAAAAATCGTTGCCGTATGCCACAGGAATTTGCAGACTGGACCTTTCTGGATTTCTATAGGAATTTTGACTGGGGACTGCCGGTACACATATATGACTGGTGCAAATTCGAGCACAACAACTGCGAGTATACCATTGAAAAAACTAAAAAGCAGATCAGCCGAATGTTCTTGACACCACTTGGAAAAATTGAACACGTTGACTTTGTGGCTAACGATGGCAGCCTCTGCCCGGTAAAACATTTTATAAGACACAACGACGATTGGCGCACATTACGATATGTCGTGGAGAACACAAAGGCTGTGCCGAACTACAGTAGGATCAAAGAAGTGCTTACAGGAATTGGCTCGTTAGGCGTGGCTGACATTGTAATTGAACGGTCCCCTTTTGGAAAGCTTGTCCACGAATACGCCGGCTTCGAGGCTGTTGCTTACCAACTTTCAGACGACCCAGGCCTTATTGATGATTTCCTGCAACTGCAAACAAAGCTGGACCTTGAAATAATCGCACTTGCCGCCGATAGTCCCGCCGATATCGTACTGCTCTCAGACCATGCCGACGAGCAGCTTATCAGCCCCATGTGGTACGCCAGATATTGTGTGCCGTTTTACAGCGAGGCCGAAAAAATCTTACATTCCAAAGGGAAAATCTTTTCAACACATCTTGACGGCAACTTTAAAAACCTGTTCGAACATGTTCGTCGAAGCGGCTTTGATTTGCTCGATGGTTGCACGCCCGCACCAATGACCAACTACGAGGTGGAAGAGTTATCTTTAGCACTGGCGTCGAATATGAAAACATATTGTGGGGTCCCTTCGATATTTTTTGTCCAGGAAACTTACAAAGATGAAATCTGTGCCTTTGCCATGCGTATCGTCAATTCACTTAAGGGCAAGGTAATATTGAACGTTGGCGATGTCCTGCCTCAAAATGGAGATATCTATAAGGTGATAGAGCTTGGCAAATGGGCAACAAAAAGGTGATTGAGAAATATATATGTAAATCTTCTGCTGTTACCTTCGTTAGTTTGGTATAGCAGTACTTTCGGTTTGGGTAGCTAAATGTATTTCACAATTGAAGAACGGATAGAAGTTTTTAGATCTTATTATAATCGAAAAAACAACAGGCCTTTGCTTGGATTCTTCTTGGGGTCTGAATACCCTCTTCATCGATACCGGGCAGCCGGCAAACTTCCAACAAATAGACCTATTGTCCCGGAAGACGTTATCTGTCGGGATTATTTGACTGATTATGAGCGTCTCTTTACAGAGTACGCCTCTGTGGGTGGAGGCTTTATATGGGCGGCAAGTGCGTTTTGGGGAATACCCTGGCTTGAAGCAGCCCTTGGGTGTGAAATATGGGCTGACATAAAAACAGGTTCAGTTTACAGCGTACCTCCAGATGAGCTTGACGATGATCCGGACTTAATTGAGTTTAGCCTCAGTAACAAATGGATAAAAAAACTGGTAGAGTTTCTCGTAGCTATCACCAAACATAGTCAGGCCCGATATCCTCTTGCGACAACGCGTATGCGTGGGATAGCAGACTTGCTCATGGCGTTGTATGGTAATGAAAAGTTCATTTACAAAATGCTGGAAGAACCCAAAAAAACAGGGGAATTATGTGAAAAGCTAACAGATTTCTGGGTTGATTTTGGTAAAATCCAGTTGGAACATATACCAGAGTTTCACGGAGGTGTAGGTTCGTTTTATTATAGTATTTGGGCACCCAAAAAATCGGTCTGGTTGCAGGAAGACGCCGCTGCTTTTTTAAACCCCAAGCTTTATGAAGAATTTATCCTGCCTTGTGACAAAAGAATTGCTGACACCTTTGAAGGATGTTTCATACATTTGCATCCCACAGGATTTTACCCATATCGGCAGTTACTCGATACATCTGTAACAGTCTTGGAGCTACACATAGACAACGGCGGACCAAGTGCTCAGACACTATATCCCGTCTATAGGGATATTCTTGCGAAAAACCCTTTGCTTATCTGGGGCAAAATCAGCCAGAATGAGCTCGACTGGGTTTTTAAGAATCTTTCCCCGCAGGGACTGGCAATAAATGTTGCAGTTGAAGGGCTTAAGGAAGCAAAAACCATTTGGCATCGGTATTTTGGTTCGGGATAGTGTGGAGCAAAATATATAGTAAAATATGAAAATAAGGATGATGGAGACTAAACTATGCCTGTGACTTCTGACATTGAAAATGAACTGAAACGTACTAACCCCGACTACATTGTTTACGTACCAAAAAGCGCTGACGGTTCAACATTTGATGCTGGGAATGAACATTTTCTTGTATTTAACGGCCCTAATGGTTCACTAATGACTGTTTGGACACAAAGTACACAAGAGGGCTTATCTGACCAAAGGATTGTTTTCTCTCAGAGCAAAGATGAAGGGCTGTCTTGGAGCGAACCAAAGATAATTGCTGGTGCTAAGGCTAAAAGCGATAAGATGGCCAGCTGGGCTTTCCCAATGGTTTCAAAATTGGGCCGGATATATGTGCTTTACAATCAACATACAGGAATAAATGATATCTTCGCACACACTACGGGCCTCATGGCCGGTATTTACAGCGATGATAACGGACAAATGTGGTCTCAGCCTAAAATAATTTCCATGCCGCGCAGCAAGTGGGACAATCCAGACCCTTCTGTGCCGGCAAACTGGATTGTGTGGCAAAAGCCGCTTCGGCTTTCGAAAGGCAAATACTTTGTTGGTTATACACGCTGGGTTAGCCCAATCGTTCGCAACGATCCTCCAATAGATAGCTGGATCGCTTACGAGTCAGTTGTGGAGTTCATGAGATTTGAAAACATAGATGAGAATCCTGAAGTTGAAGATATTAAGATCAGCTATTTTGCAAATAATGACGAAGCTATTCGGGTCGGCTTTCCCGAGCATTCGAACGTAAGTGTAGTTCAGGAACCAAGCATAGTCAAGCTGCCTGATGAAAGGCTGTTCTGCGTCATGCGAACTTCTACCGGGAGTCCATATTACAGTATATCAGAAAATGACGGCAAAACGTGGTCCAAACCCAACGTTCTTAAATATCACGATGAAGGCAAAGCTCTGTTACATCCTTTGAGCCCATGTCCTCTTTATGATTTTGGCAATAATAAGTATTTGTTCTTTTATCATAACCATGACGGTCACTTTAAATGTTGGGGCCCTACCCAGCCTCTCCAACACCGCCGCCCGATTAATCTTGCTCTGGGCGAATTTCGCAAGGGAGCTCGTCAGCCGATTTGGTTCTCACAGCCGAAATTGTTTATGGACAGCAAAGGAATTCCAATCGGGTATAAAGAGGGAAGAAGCGGTATGTCTATGTACTCCAGTTTTACTATTCGTAACAACAAAGCTGTGTTGTGGTATCCGGATCGAAAATTCTTTTTACTCGGTAAGAAGATTGGCCGAAAAATTTTTATAAACATGAAAATACCAGTATGATAATATCAGCCAATAGTAACTAACTCGAAATAATTTGCTTTAGTTCTCTTTGAAACAAAATTAAAAATGGAGGTTCAATAATGTCAGTTAAGGTAGCTTTTATTGGTTCAGGCAACATAGTAGAGCAGGTACATGCACCCATCTTGAGTCGGATGGAACAAGTGGATATTGTTGCTTTCAGCGACATCGTACTGGATAAAGCAAAAAATCTCTCCGAGAAATATGACTCGCGCGCCTACGATAATCACCTAAAAATGCTTGATAAAGAGAAGCTTGATGCCGTCTATATTTGTCTGCCAACAAAGGCACACGGCCAGGTCGAACTGGATGTAATACAGTCAGACATTCCATTTCTCGTGGAAAAACCGGTGGCTGGAGACCTCGAAACCGCCCAAAAAATTGACTCGGCACTACGGAGCAAAAATATTTTTGCCGCCTCAGGATATATGTTTCGATACCTGCCGATTGTTCAAAAGCTGAAACAATGCGTCAATAATCGCAAGATCGGCCTGATTACAGGTTACTATTATACACCCTTTATTGATGTCCCAAACTGGTACAGGAAAGAAATAAGCGGAGGTCCTGCCCTGGAAATGGTTACTCATATTTACGATTTGGCTTTGTATATCGGGGGGGATGTTGCCGAGGTATACGCCAGGTCCTATACCGGAATTAATAAGGCTAAACGCCAAGATTGTACAATCGAAGATATGCTGGCTGCTACTATAACTTTCACGTCGGGGACTCTGGGTAATTTACAGCAGGCTCACACATTGCCGCCGGAAACTGTAACTAATGGCCAAATTCATCTTGAAGCGTTCGCCGACGGCCTCTGGGGACAACTGACATTAACTCTAGACGAAAGAGAGTTGGTTATAAAAACGGAAACGTTGGAAGAGCAGAAGGATGACGCGGATCCATATATTATTCAAAATACGACCTTTATTAACGCAGTGCAAACTAAAGATCTTACAAAAATAAAAACGCCGTATTCTGATGCGATTGAAAGTTTGAAGCTGTCATTAGCTATATATGATTCGGTTAAAACAGGCCAACCTGTTAAACTCAAAAAGTAATGAAGCATTGGGTTGTCTAAAGAGTCATATTTCTTTAATGCTAAAACGTGTTTTGTTACGGCTATGTAGTGTTAAGTTTTTGCTCTTACAGCCCATCTTTATCTTCATTTTATGCATCTCGGCGTTAGGCTGAACGACCTTGGAAGATCGTTACACAGATGGTTTCCGTAACCGCTTTCGATTGTAACCTTGATTTCTTTTTCGAATCTTATCGGATTCTCAATATGATGAACATAGCTGCTCTGGTATCCACCTGTCCGCTCGGCCCATAACGGAACACCTTTGTCGTACATTCTATTTCCTTTTCTTCAGAACGACTAACTTTGCTTCAAGACTACCCAAAGAGCCTATTTCATATATGCCGTTTTTTGGAATTGGTTTGAAAGCCTTTTCTTTGCCTGTTTGGCTGTCAATGACAATACCAGAGTTAAACATTTGATTACCAAGATAGATGCGAACGGTTTGAGCTTTATCAATCGCGGAATTTATAACAATCAGAATTACTCTATCCGAAAATTCATATCTATAAACGGGCAGATAAGGTAAACCAATCGTAAATGATAGATCATCTTCAGCCCCGGAGATCTCCAGCAATATTGTCTTTAGGAGTTCCTGCCGGACGGGATTAAGATGAGAAACAGGAAAAGGGGGGAAATGGCCGTATGGCAGAACGACAACCCGCTTATCATAGACCGTCACACCATTGCCAACGGTCCTCCCGGCAGGGTCCTTAAGCAACGTCCTGACCTCTACAGGCTCGCAATACTCTATCTGCAACGCATCCCCTACCATTTCCCGCGCAGAAACCCTCGCATCGCAAATCCCACAATACGAACGGCAATCATTAATCTGCTCGTAAGAAACAATACCACTGCCTTCCTCAATCCAAGCGGCATTTTTTATACCAACTAACTTGCCTAACCCGAGTTCGCAGAGAGTTTCTGCTGCCTGGCCGTCCAAAATTACACGACTATGCTCAAATATTTCTCTAACCTTCCTTTTTGAAATACCCCGGAAATACTGTCCTGAAACAGCAACAATTCCTCCTTTTGGTTGCCGGCTTTCTCTGACAACGTTACTGATGCCGTAGCAGCTTAGCAACTGCGACCAGAAGATTTCCGATGGGTAAAGCTCTTCCATAGATATACCCCTGCGGGTTCGGATATGTTCCGAAGCCCTTGAGCTGACCAGAACTTTAACACCTTTTTGATTGTGCAGATTAAGACCTAATCCCGCAACTCTGTTAAAGAACTCCTTGCTTCTGGAAAACATCTTTTGTTGGTTCTCGCTGAGAATAGGACCATTACCGTTCATTTGGAAAATATTCAGTGTTATTCCTTTTATACCCATTGTAAGAGCTAGAATTATCTGAAAACGAGCAAACTTATGAGATTTGGAGAAGCGACTATTTGATGCTGTATGATTGTCTAACTCAGGATACAGAATTGTCTCGGCCGGCACAAATGCCTGTGTGTAAGGACTAACTCCTGCAAAATCCCATAAATATCGGCCTGGAGAACACTCAAGATAAGCGGGTAAATGCGGACGGATAATTTTCCCGGTCCCACCCGACATATTATCCAAAAGCTTGTTCCAGTCTCTTCCCTCTGCGCAATGAACAGTCGGTATAGAACTCATCAAGCCAACTTTTGTTTTGGGTGAAATTTTATGAATCGCCTTCCCAATTAATTTTGCCAATTCATTCATCGTCTGCCGATTGACGTGAAGCCACGCCTTTCTATAAAGACCTGGCTCACCAGGCTTGACTATTCCCTCAAAAAACTTGCTGCGGGACACCTTTTTACCGATGACCTTCGAAAACTCCTTCATATGCAGATCACAAAAACACCCGCCCCACTCAAGTGGCGAATGATTGTGAAGCCGAAAATCATCCTCGATCCAGATCATGGCTGGCTCTATTCCTGCGTAACAAGCACAAATCTCCGCGAAATACCTTCTCCACTCTAAACATAAGGGACAAACAACTGAGTTGGCTTTGTTTCCTAAGTAATCAACCATCAGATTAAATTTCTGCCCTGGTTTTAACAGCCTTCCCTTCTCGGCATGCAGAAATGTCTCCCACGGATTAAGCGAGGTTGTAATACCTTCTGCTGCTAAAATCTTCTTTGCTTTAACAATTGCTTCGAGCCAGCGCTCCGCCTCTTCTTTAGTAATATGCCCCTGGTTAAGCTCTTCACAATTGATAAGAAATGCCACATCATCAATAATGGCTGCCTTACAAAATTTCACCAGATTTGCAAGTCGTTCTTCCTCGTGAAAACCCGGCTCAATAGCACATCTTAAAATATACTTAAAACACTGATTCATAACCGCACTCCATAATAGTCATTACTCAATAATTTCAAGAAGCCCTTGTATCGAGAATATTCCCCAGCTTTATCCCTTTCAAGCATACGAGTAGGCTTCGGCCTCGTCGAGCATGGCCATATAGTTTTGAATCGGTATATACGGTTGTTGTCGATGACGATGACGGTGTCTGAGACCTGGCGCAGCTGCTGCAGGCCGAATTCGGCCTTGTCTACGCGCGCGCGCTCGATCTTGAAGGGCATGGTGACAGTGCCGATGACGATGCTTCCTGCGTCCTTTGCC
>JBDRHL010000099.1:0-19970 GCA_043816955.1 Planctomycetota bacterium
GCAACATCCAACTTGGCTGATAGCACCTTCCGGGTTCCTGTTCCGTGGATCCAAACGTTAAACTTGGGTTTTTGCCACGATTCGGCTGCAAGCAACAGATGCCCACCACGCAACATACTCTGTAACCTTGCTACAGTCTCCGAAAAATTCATATTTTAGATAGGACCATAGCTCACGGATAATTTAACAAACATTTACTTTACTTGTCTTTTGAAGAAATGTAACTTCGCCTGACAAATTGAGGTCATGAAATAATGCTTGTGAAAATTGGCGATTTGCGCAAACGTTTGCGCTATTCAATGCTTCAGAAATTTTTTTTTGCAAGATTGCGCAAACGTTTGCTCATGTCAACAGCTTGGCTCCTTGACTGTGAAATCGTATGGATGCGAAACTAGAACTAGACAGACTATGCAGTCAGCTCTCTGGAAACTTCAGATGAGTCCTTTCAGGTAAAGTACTTTGGCAAATGGATGTGTGCTAGCCGCATTTTTTGTCGATGATCGAGTTGACGTCATACTCGTTCAGCAGGTTGCTTGAGAGGATCCATATTGAGGATATATATATATCGGAAAGGGTAGTTATTAGAACACGTTATGGTTTGTTGTTTTTGTTAAAGTACAAAAAGAAAGCAAAGAAAGGAGAAAAACAAATGAGAAACTCAATGATAATGACAATACTTTATTGCCTGATATTTGCTGTTGTCGTGCTGATACCGGCGGCGCAAGTTATGGCTTACGATGCAAACGATTTGAAAGATGACCTGGCCTGTACGACTACAGATGACGGTAATGAAGGTTTCAACATGGTATATTATCCGCCGAAGACGGGCGAGGTTAACGTTGTGAATTACCAGTACACATACGGTCACTCCAGAAGGTATGGGGCCGGTGCAAGCGAAGACGCCGCCACGAATGCAACAGCACTTCAAAAGGCGGCAGATTCCATGAATGCCTTGGGCGGTGGAGTCGTTCTGGTTGAGGATAACCTCGACTTCAATTCAACACTGGACTTTAATGGGATACACGGCGTTGTTATACAGGGAAGCACTGCCTACTTAGGGGCAAGCTTAAACTACACCGGAACCGGGACGGCCATCATGTTTGGAGATAGTAATACAGGTGGTTCGCAAAGATGCGGCATGAGGGACATCACCTTGAAATCCAGCGGTCATACAGGGGCTGTCGGAATTTACCTTGGAGGCACAGAGGCATCAGCAAGCGTTCACAATATCTTCGATAATGTGAGGTTTGAGGGCTTTACGGCCGCCTATCTGGAGGTGAACGATCTCGCTTTTCACAATGAATTTCGCAGTTGCGTCTTCCACGGCGATTCCTCCGAAAGCTACCATCCGAAACTTGTTTTACTCAACAATGCCAGACTCGTGAATTTCTATGATTGTCTGTTTGAGAACAACAGAGGTTACGGTATCTATGCGGACTCGAGCGAAAACATCAACTTCTTTGGTGGGTTGTTTTCGTGTCTTTACAGTTCCGTCGACACCGCTTCTTGTGCCGCCTGGATCACCGGCTGTAAAAACATGAACTTTATAGGAATGTTCATTGAGGATGTTGGCGGAAGCATTTTCACCATACTCGGTTCATCCAAGAACATCGTCCTGTCGGGTAACAAATTTGTCGATGTGCATTGTAATGTTACCTTCGGGGCTGTGTGCTTCGCGGGATCGTCGGAAGGACTTGTCGCCATCGGCAACACCTTCCAGGGCAGCAGCGCCGCTAATCCAGTCGGCGAGATGTATTTCATCAGCTCCTCGACCAGGAATGTAAACATTATGGGTGATGTATTCATTGATATTAACGACACGTACCGCTACGAGAATGCTTCTACGGACACTGTGAATATATTGACCGACGACGGTATGGATATTATCAAGAAGGACAACTACAAGCCCGATCATGATATTTTCGGTTACCAGACTCGTACATTCAGTCAAACAGCGAATACGACAACAAATGCCTATCTGATCGATGCAGATGGCGACTGCATGTCCGGGCTCATCCAGGTTAGCGCCACATCCGCTTCGGGCGAACAGGCGTCGCACATCTATGTGTTTAACACGGACGATTCAACTGAAAATATCACAGAACTGGGAACAGGGATAGATAATTCGGGTACAATCTCCGTTTCTATGGATGAATCAGGCGGTGATAAGAGAATCAAGACGACAACCGGTGCGGATTGGGCAGCTACTCCGACGGTTTCAATATCTGTTATCGTTACCGCATCTGATAATCTTGATATGGCGCCATGAGCCGGGATGTTTGCAGGAAGGTTTGCCTAGTAGTATAAGGCACAGATGATTATTTTGGCTGGGTGGCAAGGCCAGCTGCCGATGCCGCCCAGCCATTGATGCTAATTCAAAAATGTTATTATCCTTGTTGTTTGTGAAAATTTCCAGAGGGGAAAGTTAAATCGTATAACTCTTTCAATATCAAATAGTTGTGTCGCCCGCACTTATCAGAAAAACGTGCTTTGGGGGAAAAAACATCAAAACGGGAAAATTTGCTTGACACGCTTGGGTTGTTTGGAATAGAATGGACTGCGCAATCGATTGCAGGATTTCGATTGCGCAGATACAGGTATTTTGGAGTATAAAGGAAGATTTGGTTCAAATGGCGATACAGCTCAAAGATATAGCAGATTATGTCGGGGTCTCGCAAGGCACTGTCTCGAGAGTTCTTAGTAATAAGAAATCAGGAGTTCGAATCAGCGACGATACGCGAAAACGAGTCTTACAAGTTGCTCGTGAGTTTGGTTACACCCCGAATCCTATCGCCCGGTCATTGAGAACCCGTCGTACCGCCACAATTGGCGTTATTGCTCCGAGTAATAATAACTTCTCCCAACAGATAAATACTGCCGAAATTATTGCCGCTCAGAAAGGCTATGAGCTTATCGTGGCAATTACCCGCTGGAGCACGGAGCAGGAAGAAAATGAAATTCGCCGACTGTTACACCGAATGGTAGACGGTTTGCTGATTTTATCGCCTGTCATCGAAGGCCAGCGGGACAAAGTGTTAGGGGAATTGGTCGGCAAAGGCTTCCCATTAGTGGGGGTCGGCCCGATCCTTAATGACTCTGCTGATTACGTGGATTGGGACCGACAAGAAGCTTATAAGCAGCTAACCGAACATCTGCTGGAAAGGGGTTGTCGTAAAATTGCATTTCTCGCTCGAAATATGACGCCGGGTATTCAGGGCCGAATAGATGGTGTTCGAGCTGCTGTAGAGAATAATAGTGAAGGAGTACAACTTAGACTAATCGGATGTCAATCCGATTTACGGGCTATGAATAACCCCCAACTGGAACAGTTTGCCCGAAAGGAGATACTTGCGAACAGGCCTGATGCCGTGCTTTGTCCAAGCGATGAAGATGCTCTGGTGGTTATGCATACCGTCAGGAAGCTTGGCTGGTCGGTCCCGAAAGAAATTGCTGTTACGGGCTGTTCTAACCAGTCTTTTGGTGAATTTCTTGAAGTGCCGCTAACCACTGTGGCGATGCCTTATGAAAAAATGGTGGAAACAGCTGTTGTTAGAATCATTGAAAGAATCGAAAATGCCGACAAGTCCTTTGCCCGAATGGCAAAATGTGTTCCGGCAGATGTGATTATCCGTCAATCGAGTATGTTTGGAACCCGGTTGTAACGAAAAAGTGTAACCGGCCGGTTTGCCGGCTTGCAGGAAAGTAAAAACTATTACAATTTTATGAAAGGAGCGGAATGATGAAAAAGACGATTTTGGTTTGGGTGGTAGCAGTGCTTATGGTCGCAGGTACTGCACAGGCGTATGTATTCGACGATTTCGAAGATCCGAATACTGCCTGGACAAATTATGTTGATGGCGGTTTCACTACGCTCGAAAATTCCACAGAGGACCCATACGTTGGCAATCGCTCGCTGAAGATGGTGGATTCCCCCGGAGGGTACCCTTACGTCCAGTGCACCACGAACCACAGCGGCTTATCGGCACTGAAGGATACATACGTTGAACTGGCCATAAAGTTAGACAACCCGGCCTGTGGCTGGCTTGGAACAAACGGAGTTGCTGTCTACCTGGGCAATAGCAATGCCCAACGGACCTGCTGGATGGTCAGGGAAGTGGATATTCAGAGCATGGCCCAGAGTGACCCTCCTGCCGACGGTTGGTACGTCTTCCACCTTGAGCTTGACCCGAACGGTAATTCAACTATGGAAGGCACGATGCTTAACGGCGTCCCCGTCAGCGACGGAGTGGCTTGGAACAGCGGTGGTACTGTGAACTGGGAGAATGTCGCCTTTATGGCAGTTCTGGTTTTCCAGGCTTCCTCGATGGATAATTTTACGCAGTATATGGACCAGGTTACCCTTGGTGAACCTGCCCCCGTGCCGGAATTCTGTGGCGACCTTGGCACTGTTTACCATGTCGCTGATATCAGCGGACCCAACGGCCAGCCGGATTGCTACGTAGACTTTTATGACTTTGCCGCTATGGCCGAGCTCTGGCTCGGGTGCACAGATCCAAACAATCCCGATTGCTGGTAAGTGAAAGCTGGTAAGTGAAAGGAGGTGGTGATGTAGAGAAAGAACAAAGTTGTAACAAAGAAGTTGAATAAGTGGGTGTTTGAAACTGGGTGCGTTGCCCAATGTTGTAAGAACGCCCGTAATAGAGTATTAAAGAAGGAGGAGTAGCAATGAAGAATTCAGTTTTATTGTTGGTGGCAGTGGTGCTTATGATCACAGGTGCAGTTGAGGCGTATGTGATTGACGATATGGAGGCTCCATCGACTGCCTGGACGGTATATACTGGTGGTGGTTTAAGCACACTTGAGAATTCTACCGAGGCCCCCTACGTTGGCAGCCGTTCGCTGAAAATGGTGGACAGTGTATACCCTTATGTACAACTCACCACGAATCACGGCGACCAGTCGGCATTGAAGGACAGCTATGTCGAATTGGCCTTCAAGTTCGATAACCCCGCTTGCGGGTGGCTCGGGTCGAACGGAGTCCAGATATACTTCGGCAATGACAGCTCCAACCGAGCTTGCTGGATGGTTAAGGAATCGGTTATTCAGGGCATGGCTCAGAATAATCCCCCCGCCGACGGCTGGTACATTTTCCACCTGGAACTTGATAACGGCCTTCCAACGTTGGCAGGGACGACACTTAACGGTGTGCAAGTTCCAGAGAGCGAAGCCGCGGCATGGCAAAGTGGAACAGTTGACTGGACACAGATCGACTTTATGGCGGTTCTGGTTTTCCAGGCTTCCTACAGCGATGTCATGACTCAGTATATGGACCATGTTACCCTGGGTGAAGCTATTCCCGAGCCGACTACGATAGCACTGCTTGGCATGGGCGGTTTGGTAAGCTTTGTCTCGCGTCGTCGCAGATAATTATTGAAAAGGCAATTATGGGTGGCCGGTAAAAAAACAAACCCCCGGCCACCCACAGCTTTGGATTGTGCTTGCATATTGAGTTAAGTAGGTTTAATATAACGACTAAGGAATAATTAAGGCTATGAGACATTTTCAAAAAAAAGCCTTCACCCTTGTAGAGCTGCTGGTGGTAATAGCCATCATCGCTGTGCTTTTAAGCATTCTTGTGCCTTCTTTAAATAAGGTCAGAGCTCAGGCCAGGCGATTGGTTTGCTCGTCCAATCTGCGGAACATTGGTCTTGCTGCACATCTGTACACAATTGATTCGGAAGATGGACGAGTTCCGCCGTGTGTAGTCCACCCGGGTGAAGCAGGTATAAATGAATATTCATGGTTTTCAAATCCCTGGAGTGTTGGTGGCGCACTTAATCCGTATTTGGCGAAAACAACCAGCGCAAGACCTGACAAAGTCAAAAATGTTTTCGTTTGTCCCGCAGCATATAAAATTTATGATGGTTTTTTTACGACGAGGGGAGTCTGGTATAATTATAACGGTACTTATGGCCGTGACCAATTTATTTCGACAGGAAAATGGCTGCTCCGTGCCAACGGCCTGGTTATGAGTTCAACACTTATCCGCGGCAAGAGAATGGGAAGTGCCGTCCGTCCCTCTGACGCCGTTTTGATGTGTGATCGTTGGGGGGTGCATTGTGAATATGATTATAGGGGTAGTCTGCCGAGGCCGAGAGGCAAGCCTATAAATATGCTCTTCCTGGATACGCATACATCTCCATGGAGGACGGGCCGTCCACAGGGCACATTGCCGTTTTATGGCGATTGTGACGCCGCGTGGGCTGGCTGGTTTGATAAGGAGCCTGTAAGAGGTGAGCCCCTGCTGTGGCCAAGAGGAGATTAGCTCATCCTGATTTTTGCTGCTCGACCTTTGTCACTTTATCTTACTCCCGGTTACCGTTTTCACAGTATGGGTTGTGAACAGCTTGGTAGCATTGGTGGAGTGAACTAAGAAGAAATGATTTTGGGTTTAGTACCGGATTTAATGTAAACCAAAACAGAGAAGGAATAAACGATGTGTCAGAAAAACTTATTTGTCTGTATTTTGCTGGTTGTGTTCATATTTTCGGGCGGTTCTGCCTTTGCTGATTGGCCATCGCCCGACCTTAGCTGCGACGGTTTTGTCGATTTTGAGGATTTTGCTATAATTGCGGAGCAGTGGCTTGTAACTGATCCTCCCGCTATGTCCTGCATACCATATTATCCTCTGAGGACAGGCGAAGTCGGCGTTGTAAATTACCAATACCCATACGGGTACGCCAAAAGGTATGGAGCTGGTGAAAACGAAACCGCCGCAACCAATGCAACTGCTCTGCAAAACGCAATCAACTACGCCGCTTCCATAGGCGGCGGCAAGGTCGTTATTGACGAAAACTTAAGCTATAGTACAACGCTGTACCTTACAGGCAAACACGGCGTTACTCTCGAAGGTTCCACCACGTACACAGGTGCAAAGTTGGTATACACAGGAAGTGGCACAGCAATCGAATTTGGGGATGGGATTAGTGGTGGAGCACAAAGATGCGGTCTAAGAAATATCGAACTTACGACCAATTCTGCCTCCGCATCAGTAGGAATACTGATTCACGGCACCCCAGGTTCCCAATGCAGTAATAACATCTTACAAAATGTGAGGATATCCAAATTTGCAGAAAAGTACCTGCAAATGGATGATTGGTGCTGGGATAACGATTTTTATCACGTCGTATTTTTCGGACACTATGAAGACGAAAGCCGGCACCCGATTTTATTGTCTCTCAACGGCACAGGGCCGGGCGGATGCAGGGTAATGAACTTCTATGGATGTGTGTTCCAGGATAATCGTGGTTACGCAATCTATGCCCAGTCAGCAGAAAGCGTCAACTTCTTTGGAGGACACATTGAGAAATGCTACAGCACCATCGAAACCGCATCCTGTGGAGCCTGGCTTGACGGCTGCAGTAACATAAACTTCAATGGAATGTTTATTGAGGATGTGGGCGGAAGCATTTTCAGTATAACCGGTTCATCCAATAACATTTCTCTGATAGGCAACAAGTTCGTCGATGTGCATAGTAATATTACCTTCAGGGCCGTGAGCTTCGCGGGATCGTCGCAGGGACTTGTCGCCATCGGCAACTCCTTTCAGGGCGGTGCGATAGACCCTGTTAGCCCGATGTATTTCATCAGCTCCTCGACCAGGAACGTAAATATTATGGGGGATGTATTCACCAATATTGGCAGCTCATACCGTTATGAGAATTATTCCACGGACAGTGTGAATATATTAGCCGATGATGGTATGGACATTATCAGCAAGAAAAACTACAAGCCTGATAATGATATTTTGGGTTACCAAAGCCGCACATTCACTCAATCGGCAAATACGACTGTGAACGCTTATCTGATAGATGCAGATGGCGATTGTATGTCAGGGATTATCCAGGTCAGCGCTACGTCCGCTTCAGGTGAGCAGTCAGCCCACAGCTATGTGTTTAACACAGACAATTCGACTGCGAGTATCACAGAATTAGGGACAGGGAAAAACAGTTCGGGTACTATCTCCGTTTCCATTGATGAAGCAAACGGCGAGAAGCGAATTAGGACGACAACCGGTTCGGACTGGGCAGCCAACCCGACTGTTTCGATATCTGTTATCGTTACCGCATCGGGTAATCTTGATATGTTGCCTTGAGCTATAAAACAGGTTAAAAAAATTTGAAAGGAGAATATGAATGCGAGTGCCTTTTTTGCGCGAAACCATTATAATATTACTAATCAGTATTAGCTGTTTAGCTGATAAGGTAATAATTGAAGTCGAGGCAGAAAATCTCGGACCAATTACTTCGTCGATGCAGATTACCCGGTACGAACATGCTTCGGGCGGAGCTTCTGTTTACTTCAAAAACCAGCCTTTCACATGGCAGCCAAGCATTTCCGAGCAGGGCACGTATCGCCTTTGGGTAAGGACACGGTCAGGTTACAGTGAAGATAAACGCCTTGTTTCCAAGCCGGGAATTCTCAAAGTCAAACTGGGGGATAGAAATATCGAACTTTTATATTTAGGACAAACACTTGATTATTATGGCGACGGCGAAAATTTTGCCTGGCTCAAGTCGGAACCGCTGAATCTTGATAAAGGAAAATATGTCCTAAGCTTTACTCCGGGCTGGGAATGGCTTCACGTTGACAAGCTGATGCTGGCCACTGAAGACAGCTTTGAGCCTCCTGTTGGTAATGTTCAGCGAAATGAAGAACTTGCCGGCAAAGTTATTGTATGGACCTCTGAGCCGTACACAATGTTTTCAGACGATCTTAAACCTCCTGCACAGGCAGCGGAGCCTTCAATAGACCTGATAGTGCCCCGTGGTGGTACTGTTTATGGTGCATTTTTTATTCGCTTGGAGGAATCTTCACTAAAACCCGTTCCTCTAAGGTTTGTCCTGCATCGCCTGAAAAAAGGCAAAAGCTCTTTTCCTAAAGGAAGCGTAACGCTTCATCAGGTCTCCAGGACGGGAATGAGAGAGGGCGCCGCCGAGCTGGCAGCAGACGCTCTGCCTGTGGTTAATCCTCTGGGTTATCAGAGGGTTTTACCAGGCACAACGAATCTGTACTGGGTAATTGTTACAGCACCAAAAGATATTGCTCCGGGAAAATACTCGACATCTATCGGTATAGAAAACCAGATTAACCTTAAAGCACAGGGGATTGGTTTAAATGTAAAAATCAGCAAAACTGTACTGCCTGAACGAAATGCCCTGGTAACTTTCAATTGGTGGGGGGATTACGACAACTGGTGGGGTGGTCCGAACGAATTAAACTGCTGGTGGAAAGATGAAGTTGCTCATGGAATAAACAGCTTTAAGGTGAGTCCTTATCGTGAAATCAAATTCCAGTTTGATGCCGATGGAAATCTCATCGGAGAAATGGATTTTAGTCGACTTGTCAGTCATATAACAGCTCTAAATGAAACCGGCGGCTATCTCCTGCTGGAATGGGACCAGGGGTCTAAGAATCTCGATGGCCTGCAGTGTAGTTCCCCTGGTGCACCGGCGGGAGCGAATCTTAGCTTCATGTCGGAACCCTGGAAGCGTGCATTCAAAACACTGGTTACACAGATTACGGCGTATCTCATTTCGCAGGGCATTGATAAGGAACACATCATTCAATATATTTACGATGAATATCTTGGAGAAGACTTCATCAATGTTGGTGGGCTGATTCGATCGTGGGATCCGGAGTTGATGATATTCGCCGACCTCAGTGCCCCTATAGAAGTTTACGAAAAAGCTGCACCTTATGTTGATATCTGGTGCCCATATCGTCCTGACATCCCGGCTATGGCCGAGGATGGCAGGCTGGAATTTATGCGTTCCACGGGCAAGGTGTGGTCATATAAGGCTGGCTATTTGCAGCGGAGGGATTCGCCATACAAAGAATATAGATATGCTTTCTGGCTTACATACCGCTTTAAATTAGATGGCTGTGCGAAGTGGAAATATATGGGAGATCGCGTCGGGCTTGTTTACTATCCGTTCGATATCGAGTATGGCTCCGCCCCGGTAACGAGTCGCCGTTGGGAGGCTTGGTATTCCGGCCTGCAGGATTATAAGCTCCTGAAGATGCTGGAGGTTGTAGCTGAAGGAGCCGGCTCTGGTGCTGAAAAAGCAGGGCTTATGCTTCAAAATGCTGTTACAGAAGTCATCAACAATCCTGATGATGAATCACAAGCTGAAAAACAGCGGAGTATCATTCTTGATTTTTTGGAAAATAATTAGGATCTTGTAAAAATGAAAAAGACAATTTTAGTAGTAGCGGTACTTTTGGCGGCAAGTGCGGCTCAAGCGTATATGCTGGACGATTGTGAGGATCCGTATACCACTTGGACAGCATACACGGGCGGTGCTTTCACCACGATCGAGAATTCTACCGATGATCCCTATGTTGGCAATCGCTCGCTAAAAATAGTGGATACCGACTCTGCATACCCGTACATCCAGCTTACCACGAACCACGGTGACTTATCCGCATCGAAGGGCGAATTCCTCGAATTAGCTGTTAAATTCGATAGCCCGGCGTGTGGGTGGCTTGGAATGAACGGAATGGATGTCTACCTGGGCAATGACAGCGACAATCGGGTTTGTTGGAGGGTCCGTGAGACGGATATTCAGGGTCTTGCTGTTTCGGACCCGCCTGCCGATGGGTGGTACGTTTTTCATCTGGAGCTTGACAACGGCAATTCGACGTTGATCGGTTCAACGATTAACGGTGTTGCGGTTAGCGATGGAACTGCCTGGACTATGGGAATGGTTGATTGGACACAAATCGACTTTATGGCGATTCTGATTTTCCAGGCTTCGGCAAGCGATGTTTTTGAACAATATATAGACCATATTTACATTTATGAGATGCCGGATTTCTGTGGCGACACAGGTACTATTTATTTTGATGCTGACATCAGCGGACCAAGTGATGAGAGCGACTGCTACGTAGACTTCTATGACTTTGCCGCTATGGCCGAGGTCTGGCTCGGGTGCACAGATCCGGAAAATCCTGATTGCTTTGAAATTTACGGAAAAACCGAAGTTAATAAGATAATAATTGAAATTGAAGCAGAAGATATCGGGCCAATTATTCCGCCGATGATACTTACCATGTACGAACATGCTTCGGGAGGAGCTTCTGTTTACTTCAAAAACCAGCCTTTCACGTGGCAGCCAAATGTTTCCGAACAAGGCACATATCACCTTTGGGTAAGAGCAAGGTCTGGTTGGACTGGTAACAAATATCTTCTTTCTCAGCCGGGCATACTCAATGCCAAACTGGGCAGTGATGATATTGAACTTACGTATTTAGAGCAAACACTTGATTATTATGGTGATGGTGAAAACTTTGCCTGGGTTAAGTCGGAGCCGTTAAATCTTGATGCAGGCGTATGTGTATTGAATTTCACTTGCGGCTGGGAATGGCTTCACGTTGACAAGCTTGTGTTGGCCACTGAAGGCAGCTTTGAACCTTCTATTGGTAATATTCAGCGAAATGAGGAACTTGCCGGAAAACTATCCGTGTGGACTGCCTCGCCGTACACAATGTTTTCAGACGATCTTGAACCTCCCGCACAGGCGGATGGATCTTCTATAGACCTGGTAGTGCCGCGGGGCGGCACCGCATATGGCGGCTTTTTTATTCGGGTGGATGAAACTTCGCCCATATCTGTGCCTCTTCGGTTTACGGTTTACAGTCTCAAAAATAGCCAGAGTTCGTTTCCTCATGGAAATGTAACGCTTCACCAAGTAACCTGGACGGGAATGAGAGAGGGGGCTGAACTGGCGGCAGATGCTTTGCCCATGGTTAATCGTTTAGGGTATCAGAGGATCCCGCCAGGCATGACGAATTTGTACTGGGTGATGGTCAGAGCACCGGAAGACATTGCTCCGGGAGATTACTCTACTTCTATCGGCCTGGAAAACCAGATCAACCTTAAAGGGCAGGGTATCAGCTTAAATGTAAAAGTCAGTGAAGTTGTATTACCTGAACAAAACAATCTGGCGATCTTCAACTGGTGGGGATATTACGATAACTGGTGGGGTGATGCTGATAAATTGACCTGCTGGTGGGAAGATGAAATCGCCCATGGAATAAACAGTTTTAAGGTGATTCCTTACCGCGAAATCAAATTCCAGTTTGATGCCGATGGAAATCTCATCGGAGGAATGGATTTTAGTTGTCTTGTCAGTCATATAACAGCTATAAATGAAACTGGCGGCTATCTCCTGCTGGAATGGGACCAGGGGTCTAAGAATCTCGATGGCCTGCAGTGTAGTTCCCCTGGTGCACCAGCGGGGGCTGATCTTAGCTTCATGTCGGAACCATGGAAGCGTGCTTTCGAAACATTGATTACACAGACTACGGCGTATCTTGTTTCACAGGGAATCAGTAAGGAACACGTTCTTCAGTATATTTACGATGAATATCTTGGAGAAGACTTCATCAATGTTGGTGGGCTGATTCGATCGTGGGATCCGGAGTTGATGATATTCGCCGACCTTAGTGCTTCCATAGAGGTTTACGAAGCGGCTGCGCCCTATGTCGATATCTGGTGCCCATTTCGCTCGGACATTCCGGCTATGGCTGAAGATGGCAGGCTGGAACTTATGCGTTCTACGGGACAAGTATGGACGTATTCGGCAGGCTATCTCCAGCGAGCTTTCGATCCTTATGCTGAGTTTCGGTATCCCT
Source organism: Planctomycetota bacterium (assembly GCA_043816955.1). Classification (GTDB taxonomy): domain Bacteria; phylum Planctomycetota; class Phycisphaerae; order Sedimentisphaerales; family CAYZTY01; genus JBDRHL01. The sequence goes on from JBDRHL010000099.1 coordinate 12,661, forward strand.
TTTGGCTGACTTATCGATATGAACTTGACGGATGCACGTATTGGAAGCATCTTGGTGATCGAGTAGGAACCGCGTATTATCCGATGGATGTCGAGTCCGGAATCACTCCGGTAACGAGTCGCCGCTGGGAGGCATGGTATTCCGGTGTGCAGGATTATAAGCTTCTGAAGATGCTGGAAGCGATAGCTGAAGGGGGCGGCCCTGGCGCTGGGGATGCAATGAGCATACTTCAGAATGCTGTTACGGAAGTGACCGACAACCCTGATGATGAATTACAGGCTGAGGAGCAGAGGCGCATCATTATTGAATTTTTGGAAAATAATTAGGACTGCATAGGTTATGCACCTACACTCGATTGACTGGACAATCTTTTTGGGTGTTGCAATCTTTTTTGTCATTTTAGCCACCCGTACCAGGAAGTATATGCAATCAACGGCCGATTTCCTGGTGGCGAACAGATGTGCTGGTCGATACCTGCTGACTCTGGCAGAAGGCATGGCGGGCCTCGGCGCCATTACGATTATCGGCTTATGGCAAGTTCTTTATAAATCCGGCTTTGCTTCCGGGTGGTGGAACAATCTATCGATACCCGTAGGATTGCTAGTTTTATTGACCGGTTGGGTCATCTATCGATACCGAGAAACACGAGCTATGACGATTGGTCAATTATTCGAGATGCGTTACAGCAGGAATTTTCGAATTGTTGCCGGTACTGTATGCTGGATTTCGGGGATTATTAATTTTGGGATATTCCCTGCGGTAGGAGCCAGTTTTTTTGCCAATTTTTGTGGATTACCAGAGAACTATCACGTAATTGGTTTAATGTTGCCGACCTATCAATCACTTGTAATAATTCTTGTGAGCATAGCATTGTATTTCACTTTCGTGGGAGGCCAGATAACTGTTATTATATCAGATTTTTTTCAGTCCTTTTTCTGCAACATTGTACTTGTCGCGATACTGCTCTTTTTGCTGCAGAAATATCCCCTCCGCGATGTATTCGACGGTCTGTTGATAGCGGAAAAAGGCAAATCAATGGTCAATCCCTTTGATGCTCAGGATTCGGAGTTTAATCCATGGTTTTTTATTATAGGTATGGTCGCCAGTGTGTTTAACCGTCTTTCATGGCAAGGTTCGCAGGCATACTATTGTTCTGCCAAGACACCTCATGATCAAAAGATGGCCGGCGTAATCTCTGGTTTTCGCGGCTGGGGATTTTGGTATGCACTTACTCTTGTGCCATTGGTGGCGTATATGATAATGCATCATCCTGATTACACAGCCCAGGCAGAGCAGGTAACTAATTCACTTAGCCACATCGAAAATGACCAAGTGCGAGATCAATTACTTGTTCCAATGACAATGAAGCTCTATATGCCCCTTGGTTTAATTGGTGCTTTTGCAGCGGCAATGCTCACGGCCTTTGTCAGTACGCATAATACTTATCTGCACTCATGGGGAAGTATTTTCGTACAAGATATAATTGTGCCGCTACGAAAAAAACCGTTTACCACGAAACAACACATCTGGGCACTTCGATTGTCAATTTTTTTCGTCGCGTTGTTCATTATTCTCTTTAGCTTTTTCTTCCGACAGACTCAGCATATCGTCTATTTCTTTGCGCTTAGCGGGGCAATTTGGCTTGGCGGCGTAGGAGCGGTGATTATCGGAGGTCTTTATACCAGGTGGGGCAGTACCACTGGTGCGTACACGGCGTTAATAAGCGGCGCACTCGTGGCAGGCACAGGACTGATATGTGAACAGTTATGGAAGTCATTGTATAACACGAACTTCTTTTTGACAGGACAGGAGGTGTTTTTTGTAGCGATGGTGGTGTCATTGACATTATATACAGTTGTTTCGTTATTGGGGAAACGTAAACATTATAATCTCGACAAATTGCTTCACAGAGGAAAATACAGAATAGTTTCTGAACATGCCAGCGGCGAGGCAGGTATTTCAACACATGTCCGTCAGAAGTTCAGTTGGTATCGACTACTTGGAGTAACGAAAGATTTTACTATTGGGGATAAAATGATTTACGGCATTACTGTTGTCAAGTCATTTAGCCTTTTTATCCTGTTTGTGGTTATGACCGGTATTGCGCTGATCTGGGGGTTATCTGATCGGGCGTGGAGCAATTATCATCGTTACCTGCTGTGGTTCTGGATAATTACATCATTTATTATTGCTGTCTGGCTTTCCTTAGGCGGTCTTCGTGATGTGTTTAATCTCTTCAGGGATTTAAAAATAGCCAAACGTGATTTTTCCGACGACGGCAGAGTTACAGATCACGATTATGAAGAGCGTACGGAACAAATTTCAGAAAAAAAGCCTGATCAGTTAAAGGAAGGAAATGGTGCCTTATCACCAAATGCCGGAATGGATAAGTGAGCTTCCTGATAAGGTAGCTTGCTGGCTTATGTCGGTAAGGGACAAAGATCGATTCGGCCTGTTCAGGGACTGTGTCGATTCGGAAATCCCATATACGTTTCCTGCCGATATTGTCGGCTTGAGCCGTCTAATGATGGTTAAGTCTGTTAAGCTGGAGCAAGTACCAGGTTACTCGCTTGAAGCACTTAAAGGAACTGTTTCATACGTTCAAAATTGCCAGCAGCCGGATACAGGACTGTTCATCGACCCGTATCTGGACGAGCGATTTACCGAAAAACAGGACAGCCGCAGATACCAGGCTTTTCGCAAGGCCGTTACAAAATACACCCTCGAGTTTCTTACCTTACTCAAAGCAGAGCCTCTTTATGCGTATTCGCAGACTTCGGAAAGAGGCGAAGCCGACCCTGAAGAATATCTCAAGTTTATAAAGACAGGCAATTGGGACGAGCCATGGGGTATCGGCTCTGTCGCTGCGAGTCAGACTCGTGAACTATTTTATCTGATTAACGAAGGACACGAGGATTACATTCCAGCCGTTTGCCGAGGCATAGAATTCATACTGTCGAAACAGAATCCACAGACGGGTATGTGGGGCAAATCTTCAATCCCATTGTACCAACAGATCTCCGGAACTTTGAAGGTCGTAGGCCGGTTCCTTTTTTCTCTGGGAATAGATATGCCTTATATGGATAAACTTGCCGATTCGTGTATCAGACACCACACTGACGGCGGGTTTTACGCAAATAAGGATGATGATTTATGTTTCCCACGTAACGTAGCAGAGATGTGTGTTGCGTGTCTGGAAAATTCGGATTATCGCAGTGAGGAGTTATTGGAAACTCTCGCTTCGATAGCTGAGTTTATTCATCAATATCTGATGCCTGACGGTGCTTTCGCCAGCGAGCGCAGCGGAACACGCCGGATTCAGTGGTGTGGGGGACAAATCTGTGGGCCGTCTTGTACACCTCGCAGCAATATGAATGGCACACAAGCTGCGATATATGCCCTGGGATTGATCGGCGCACATCTCGGCTGGACTGGCTTACCGTTTGAAAATCCATTGGCTGGCTGGCAGGAAAAAGTTGCCGGGCTTAAATACAAAATTGTCATAGGACCTAAGGGAAAAGTTAAAATTGTCAAGAAAAAGTAACTTCTTGTGGGAGACATTGGTAACGAAGATTAGTGTGTGCAGGAACCTATGTGGAGAATATAGATATTAATGAGGCTGACAAAAAGGACTTGGCTACAGTTCTTAAGTTGTGTGAACAACTTCCCTCAGATGTGCCGACCGGAAAGGCTGAGTGGACAAGGCTGTACGACGAGCAGCTAAATTTCTTTACGGATAATCAGGTCATGGCTGCAAAGTTTAAACTTGCGGAAATGATTTTGCGGCTCAACACTAGGTTTGGCGGCACATATGACACTCCTATCGTAGAAGAAGGCGGCATTTATCGTGCTTCATACCTTGAGAGTGTACCGGTCACAATGGAAACGTGGGCAAGAATAGAACCTGAACTGGCTAAAAAGCAGATTGAGTTTTATTTAGACGGACATCGAGAAGACGGCTTATTGCCGAACCGTTACGGTCTCGAGGGTGCTAGCTATCGAAGTATAGGCTTTGGCTGGTTTTCCCGGGCTGCGTGGAGAACTAATCAGCTTCTTCCCGATCAGGAATTCCTGACCAGATGTTATCCGAAATTGTGCAAGTGGATTAACTGGCTAATAGAAAATCGGAATTGGAGTTCCGGTGGCGTGCTTGAGACCTGGTCTCCCGCAGATACCGGCCAGGATAATTCCACCCGCTATGGCGAGCAGCACTTGCATCTTGCGGCAGTGGACTGTGTGCCGGATAGAGGCCGGACGCCACTTCAGGCAGCCGATGTAAGTTGTTTAGTGTCGTCTGAGATGGAAGTGCTGTCGCAGATAGCCGGTACATTGGGCAAGTTGGAAGAAGCAAGGAGTTGGCAGAAGCAATCTGAGTCTCTTAAAGAAACTGTTATGGACATGCTTTACGACCATATGAAAGCAGTGTTCTTTGATATTGATCGCGATGGGATACAACACATGTGCCTTCAGGATCATATTTGGCGTCCGATAATGGCTTGTGCGATTCCCAAAACCATTGTACTGGAGATGGTTCAAAAGCATTTGCTCAATCCCTCCGAGTTCTGGACGGAGTGTCCTTTCCCTTCCGCATCGCTGTCTGACCCTGATTTCTCTCCGGACAGTACGAACTATTGGGGCGGCCCGGTGCAGGGGCTGACATTAGCCAGATGGCAGCACGCATTGGATTATTACGGTTTGGAAAAAGTAAAGAGTGAACTGGCTCATCGTTTCATAAGCAGTTGGAGGCTTTGGAAGAATATGCCTCAGCAAATCAATCCTAATACAGGCCAAGCCTGTGGTCTGTTTTGTGGAAGTACTTATTCTCCAATGGCAGTCGCTGTTATCGAAACAGTAGTACGAAACTTTGGTATAGATTATAATGGACAGATAATTGTTAACTTTGCTGTTCCACCCGGAGCGTCTTGGAGTGTGTTTGAATGGAAGTTCAGAAATTCGTTATGGCGATCAAGCTGTAAAAAAAAGGAATATATATTAGAAAAAAATGAGCAAGTTGTTTTGCAAAGCAAAAAAACGGGTATTTTTAGGATAGATTCGGAATAATTTAAGTATTTGAAATTATAAATGATATCGTGGTTAGCGAAATATATACTTTAGCAATTTTGACAGATGTGAGGTAGATAATGCAGCTTTCGTTAAGTGGTTTTTTGTTTGAAGAGGACTATAAGAGGCAGTCGTTATCGTTTGAGGATTTTGCCGTACTGGCACGTCAGGCCGGCTACACAGGCGTGGAACTGAGAGATACTCAGATTAATCTCAATACGTCCGGAAACGCTGTTTCACAATATCGCTCGGTTTTAGATGATAACGGCCTGTGTGTTACCTGTATGATACCACGAAAAATGCCGCTGGAGGATGAAGAGCGCAGCGATTTGTTTGCTAGATATCTCGACCTTGCCGCAAAAATGGGATGCAGGCTCCTGAAAGTCAGCGGCAATCCGCATTGGCTTCGCCTGGCAACTCACAAAGCAGCTGGATATGGTATTGTAGTTGCAACAGGAACACACATAAATTCGCCCACTGAGACTGTTTCCGGCACAAAAAAACTACTCGAAGAGGTTAATCACCACAATTTTGGTTTGCTTTATGATTGCATGCACCTGGCCATAGCAGCAGAAGATTATCTTGGCGCAATTGATATCCTTTATCCGCATATTTATAATGTACTCGTTCAGTGTGTTCACCCGACAGATAAAGGCGAAAATGCTGTTATAACTTATGCAAACACGAAATATGTAAAAACACGTATCGATGAAAGGCCTATACAGAACTGGCCGGCTGTTTTTGCAAAGCTAAAGCATCTCGGCTACAATGGCTTGATTACGGTTATAGAAAACACCTGGCCGATAGAAAAACGCAAAGATATAGCTTTTGTATATGCAAAGTACATAAAAGAACTGTGGTGTAAATTATAGAGCGGCCAACAAAAGTAATCTGGATCAGTGACACTTGGTGGATAATGAAGCGAGATGGAAGAGCAGATATAATCGGAGATATAAAACCATGAATTTCAACAAAGTTCCTGAGCGAATTAATGACCTGCAAACCTGTTACTTCTGGTATTTTGGTACAGAACCCGACGATGAGCTTCGATCGCTTATTCGTGAAGATCAGATGTTGGTGGTTGGATGTCCAAATAGCTGCCCAAAGTTGATTACTGATTTCAACCAAGCCGGTGGATTGGTGTTGCTATATATTTCCATCTATAAAGCACCCATCATCGAAGCAGTACCAGATGGCTGGAGCACGTGGCAAGGTGGCAGTCCCGATCGCAGTTCTGCTCAAGCCAACCCGTTCTGGAATGCAGTGCAACTAGGAGAACATCCGGACTGGATTCTGCGGAATGAACAGGGGCAACCAAGCCAGCCATTCGAGGACCCAAACTACATGCCCGGCTGGTACCAAACCACCTCTTTGGCCAAAGGATATTGTGAAGCTGTGTCGATCGGGATTGAAGCGGTGGCATCGGACCGGCGTTTCAACGGCATTATGTGTGACAATTTCCATCCAAATTCCCGCCACTCAACTCTCCTCAAAAATGGCGAATTTCAGGCTGCAGACATGAAAGCACATAAGAAAGCCTTTTACAGCCTTGCTCGATCAATCCGGCAAACCGGGAACAATGTTGCTAATCGGTATTTTTGGATAGTGACCAATGGAGGCCTTGTATGTGACAGCACTGACCAGCAAATTTCCGATGCTATTATAATAGAATCGTTTATATATAGTTGGGCATGGCCCGGTTCGTCTATGGATGATCAGCAAGCCCTGGATAAGTTGAAGAGCGCAACAATGCTCTCGGGACGTGGCGGCCGGTTGATCGCCTTGCCATACTTTGGCTTCAGCGGTAACAATATTATAGCTGACGCTCGTCGTGTAAGGCGTCTAACCGACCAAGCCGGCGCAATCTTCTCCGATATGTTTACGCTTGCCCGCCCGGCTATGGTCTCCACCTTCGCACGACGCAACTGGGAAAAGCAGAGCGGACAAGAAGGGATGCAGAACCCACCGGCACTCAAGGCTCTCCAGAACGAAGTACAAGGAGACTGTAACGTAGCCAAAGAGGTATACCGTGTCTCTGCGTCCCGTAATATTCCTGGAGACCAACGAACAGCTAAACTGTAGTGTAAAGCAAGATATACCAATATTGTAAATCACTACTGTCCCGTTAAGGTTTTAGGAAATTGTTGTAAGACAAATAAATATAATAGGTTGTGAGAAAAAATGATTGGGATCGATTTCAACTTGCCCTTAAATTTCAGCCAATATACTTTCACGGATTTGCTGAAAGG
>JBDRHL010000100.1:0-8593 GCA_043816955.1 Planctomycetota bacterium
TGATTGATCTTACTGTCGGCTTGAGAATAGGCAGAGAAGAAGAATTAAGAGGATTGGATATTGGTGAGCATGGCATGGAAGCATACGGAGGATTCCAGATATTCAGTACTATGTAAATTTAGCTTTAAGAAAGGCTTAGATTATGAAACTTGTAGTAGCATACATTCAACCGCATAAATTGAAAGATGTTAAACATGCCCTGTACAAAGCTCAGGTTTACAAGATGTCTGTCACGAATGCTATGGGTTGCGGCGAACAGCATGGATACGAAGAAAGCTACAGGGGCATCAAGTTTGAAGTAAACCTGCTTAAGAAAGTAAGGCTTGAAATAGCAGTGAATCAGGATTTCGTCGAGCAGACGGTCAATGCAATTGTAGAAGGTGCCAGAACCGGTGAAATTGGTGATGGCAAAATATTTGTGCTGGATCTTGCTGAATGTGTTCGCATTCGTACAGGCGAGAGAGGCAAAAAGGCTATTGGGTAATACAGAATAATAAAAGTATCTCAGAATAAATCAGGAGAAGTGAAATGGATAAAGATTGTGAGACAGTAACAGAGGTTTTTGGATTAAACGTTTTTAATGATTCGGTGATGCGAGAGCGATTGCCAAAGGATGTTTATAAATCTCTCAAAGCTACGATTTCCGGCAATGAGCCGCTCGATCCGGCTCTGGCTAACGTGATTGCCAATGCAATGAAAGACTGGGCTATTGAAAAGGGTGCTACACATTATTGTCATTGGTTCCAGCCGATGACCGGTCTTACAGCAGAGAAGCACGACTCTTTCATTTCACCCACATCTGATGGCAGGACGATGATGGAGTTTAGCGGCAAAGAGCTTTGCCAGGGAGAGCCAGATGCTTCGTCATTCCCGTCAGGCGGGTTAAGAGCGACCTTTGAGGCTCGCGGCTATACCGCATGGGATTGTACTTCGCCGGTCTTTATCAAAGAGGATGGGAAAAATATTACGCTCTACATCCCAAGTGCATTTTGTTCGTATACCGGCCTGGCACTTGATAAAAAGACACCATTGCTTAGGTCGATGCATGCTTTGGACAAGCAGGCAATCAGAGTTCTTTCTGCTCTTGGCAATAAAACTTCGCAGCATGTAACGGCCACGCTTGGTCCAGAGCAGGAGTATTTTCTTGTCGACCGGTCTTTTTATGAGAAACGGCTGGACCTTATTATGACAGGCAGAACCCTTTTTGGTGCCGCTTCGCCAAGAGGTCAGGAAATGGATGATCATTATTTTGGGACGCTTCATGAGCGAGTAGCTTCATTTATGCATGAGGTTAATATTGAGCTTTGGAAGCTTGGAGTTTCCGCTAAGACACAACATAATGAAGTGGCTCCTGGCCAGTATGAACTGGCACCGGTATTTGCTACCGTAAATGTTGCGACCGACCACAATCAATTGACTATGGAGACGCTGCAAAAAGTAGCGAATCGTCACGGTTTTATCTGTTTGCTGCACGAAAAACCATTTGCCGGCATCAATGGCTCCGGTAAACACAATAACTGGAGCATGGTAACCGATGACAGCATTAACTTGCTTGATCCGGGCCAAACTCCACATGATAACATGGTATTTCTTGTAATGCTCTGTGCGGTTGTACGAGCGGTCGATAAGTATGCAAAACTGCTGCGGGCAAGTGTTGCTAACACTGGAAACGAGCATCGTCTTGGAGCCAATGAAGCACCGCCGGCCATCGTTTCGATATTCTTAGGCGAGCAATTAACTGATATTTTCAATCAACTGGCCAACGGTGACGCAACCTCATCCAGGCAAGGCGGTGAACTAAAGTTGGGTGTTTCAACTTTACCGCCATTGCCCAAAGATTGCACAGACCGTAACAGAACCTCACCGTTTGCTTTTACCGGTAATAGGTTTGAATTTCGTATGGTGGGATCGACTCAGTCGACAGCCGGCCCGACTTTTGTGCTCAATACGATTGTTGCGGACATTTTAGCTGAGATTGCTGATGAGTTGGAAAAAGCTGAGGATATTAAAAGCAGCGTGCAAAAGATTCTGCGAAAAATCGCCAACGATCACAGCCGCATAATTTTTAATGGCGATAACTACACCGAAGAATGGGTAGCAGAAGCAGAAAAACGCCAATTGCCAAACATTCGTTCTACGGTTGGCTCACTTGCAACTATTATGGATGAGGAAAACATCAATGTTTTCGAAAGACAGATGGTTCTAAGTAAAGCTGAATTGGCAGCACGAACTGAGATTTTACTTGAGGCATACGGTATGCAGATAAATATCGAGGCTCTTGCAATGATAAATATTGTCAAACGCCAGATACTCCCGGCTTCAGCGGAATATTCAGGAAAATTAGCAGCGACGGTAGCATCGATAAGCTCTACAGGCCTTTGCTCCGACTATCAGAAAGAAATGCTTGAGACTGTCTCCGGACTTATTGGCTCTACCGGCAAAGCCCTCAAGGAACTTGAAGCAATTACCAAAGAAGGTGCTGATATCAAAGAAATTTCCGATAAGGCTGAATTCTGCAGGGACAAGGTAATTCCTGCTATGTGCCAATTGAGACAGTTTGCCGATGAGCTTGAAACCAATGTTGATGCAGACTTATGGCCGTTGCCAACTTATGCTGAGATGTTGTTTCTTAAATGATTATGTTAGGGAACAATTTAAAAATCAAAAAAACGTGGTTCTAAATAATTTGAAGGAGACAAAATGTTTACTAATGACGAATCTATAAGCCAGAGTCTTTATAGTTTTCAAGCGGCACTGGAAGAAGAAGGTGGATCGCTGGGAGAATTCATCCGCCAGACTTATATCGAAAAATGGCGAAGCGATACTCTATATCATGCTTCAGCCATACGGACAACCTTTGTTAACGCAATGCACAATTTTCTTACAGACTACGGTTTGTTTAACCTGGAAAGAGTATCAATGAGCCCGTTAACCGATCCGCTTGCCCATGATGTGGAACATGTTCCAACCATTGCTTACAAAGGTCATGATTACAAGGCAACACATTCTATGATATACTCAAAGTTTCTGGCCTGTCTAAGCCCGAAGTTTAAGGGTATATTTGTGGACTCACCAAATATCCGCCTGGAAATTGAAAGCCCTGTAGGCACTCAGCGTGGAAAATACCTAGCTGACTTTTCGCAGATGGACATCGAACTTAGGCGCAACAGAGATGTTTCTCTCGAAGATTATCTCAGTAGCCCGGATAAAGTGAAACAGATACTAAAAGAAAATATGGAAAAGGCTCTGGACTTTTTTGAGCAGTTGATCATCTATGCTGTAACAGCTGTAGCAGAGAAAAACGAGGAGAACTTAAAAGCTCTTGGCGTTGCAGTCGAAGTACCCAAATCGCCTTTTCCGAGGTTCAGAAAAGATAAGGCTGTGGCAAAATATGGAGCCTCTGATTTTGAATCTAAACTTGGTAAGGAAGCTGGTTCGCAGTTTTTCTGGGTTACAGGTCTTATGAGAGAAAACTACGATCTGATTTATCCTTATCTAAAACCTGATGGTTCCAAGATTGCCATTGCCGATTTTACTTCGGATATGATTTACAACTACGATATTTGTGCACAGTCCATTCAGCGTAAAACTGGCAAATATGGTGATGTATACGAAATATCATCCGGGGCAATCAGGGAGTGGCTTTATGAGCCCATTATAGAGCGTCTAATAGATAATAAAGTGATTCCTGTAAAGCCGAATTTTGTGGATGGCAAGTTGGTAAATATAGATGAACTTGGCGGCTATGGCCCGTTCCTGATGGCTATTGCACAGAAAGATGGCAATGGTAAATCCGTATTCCCCGATACTTTCGGAGGCGGAGTTGGTATCGAACGAGCTTTGTTTGCCTTAACCAAGGGAGAGTGTGTTAAAAAAGTAGATGACGTAACATTTTTTGGAAAGAACCCGGATTCTCATCCTATATTCCTTTATTAGGTGAAATTATGTTTTCCAATAAAGATGCTGGACTGTATGAATCTCGCCGTGAGCATGACGGCTGTGGTATCGGTGCAGTTGTAAATATCAATGGCCAACGTAACCATGCTATTATCGAGTACGGTAAGGAAATACTGGTTAATCTGCATCATCGCGGAGCAGCCGGTGCCGATGAGGTTACAGGTGACGGGGCTGGGATTCTCTTTCAGATTCCGCATGATTTTTTTAGTGCTGACTGTGCAAACTTAGGTTTTTCTTTGCCATTAGCCTCTAAATATGGTGTTGGCATGATATTTGGTTCGCAGAATGAAGAACTGAACAAAAAATGCAACAAGATTCTTGAGGATTCAGTCAAACACTATGGTATGAAAGTATTGGGTTGGCGCAATGTACCAACTTCAAATGATTGTCTGGGTAAAATAGCTTTGGCATCTGAGCCAACAATAAGACAGATCTTTGTCGATGGCGCAGGTTCCGAAAACGAACTGTTGGAACAAAAGTTATATTTGGCCCGCAAGCGAGCTGAAAAACTTGTCAGAAAAAATTTCGGGCAAAAAGGCGAAGACTTTTATGTGGCCTCGTTATCCTGTAGGACTATTTGTTATAAGGGAATGTTTATGGCTTGGCAGCTGTTTGCCTATTATCCCGACCTTGCCGATGAACGTTTGAGTTCTGCCCTTGCCATTGTTCATCAGCGGTACAGCACTAATACGTTCCCAAGCTGGCAGCTGGCCCAGCCGCTGCGGTGCGTAGCTCATAACGGAGAGATAAATACATTAAGTGGCAATCGCAATTGGATGCAGGCTCGTCAGATGAAGATGTCCAGCGAAGTGTTCGGCGATAATATCAGTGACGTATTTCCGATTCTTACTCCCGAGGCGAGTGACTCTGCATGTTTTGATAATGTACTTGAACTGCTGGTTCGTACCGGCAGGAGCATGCCTCATTCGATAATGATGATGATCCCGGAGGCGTTCGGTTCAAGTTATCATATCAGCACGGACAAACGTGCATTCTATGAATATCATGCTTCTATAATGGAGCCGTGGGATGGCCCTGCAGCGATGGTGTTTACCGATGGTCGTATTGTTGGCGGAACACTCGACCGTAATGGCCTGAGACCCTGTCGCTGGCTGGCAACGACTGATGGTTTGCTTGTGATGGCCAGTGAAGCCGGCGTTGTACAGTTCCCGCCGGAAAAAATCCAAAGAAAAGGACGTCTCAAACCTGGTCATATGTTTCTTGTTGATACGGCCGAAGGCAGGATAATTTCCGACAATGAGATAAAAAGTAAGATTGCCCGACAGAAGCCTTATCGAAGATGGCTTGACCAAAATAAAATCGAGCTCCGTGGTCTGTTTGATGTGCCAAAACCGGTACATACTGAAGCAGATACGTTAGCTCAGAGGCTGCGATTGTTCGGCTATACCCGTGAAGAATTGAAAATGATCCTGCTGCCAATGGCCTTAAACGCTCAGGAACCAGTCGGCTCTATGGGTAATGATACGCCTTTAGCGGTACTTTCTGATAAGCCGAAACTTTTGTTTAACTATTTCAAACAGCTCTTTGCCCAGGTTACAAATCCTGCGATAGACCCCTTGCGTGAAGGTCGGGTAATGAGCCTGATGAATTTTGTGGGCAAAAAACCAAATATCCTTACGGAAACGCCTGAGCACTGCCGACAGTTGAAACTGCCACATCCAATCCTGACCAATGAAGATATTGAACGGCTGCGTACTGCAAAAAGAGAAGATCTTAAAGTGGTCACCATCTCGTCGGTATTCGATATTAATGTTGCTGATGTTGGCAGCGGTTTGCGACAGGCTATCAGCGAACTTGTCGATTCTGCTCAGCAGGCTATCAAAAATGGTGCTTCATTAATAATAATCAGTGACCGCCAGGTTTCACAAACGAAGGTTCCTATTCCATCGCTTCTGGCAACGGCTGCGGTCCATCACGGGTTGCTTAATTGTGGTCTTCGCGGCGAAGCAGGATTGGTTGTTGAAAGTGCCGAACCCAGAGAGGTGATGCATTTTTGCCTTTTGTGCGGTTTCGGTGCTAACGCGATAAATCCCTATCTGGCATTTGAAACAGTTGACTATCTTCAGCAGGAAGGCCAGCTTCCTAAAGAGATAGAACCCTCGCAAGTAGCGGACAACTATATTGCTGCGGTCAAAAAAGGCATTCTAAAGACAATGAGCAAGATGGGGATTTCAACGCTGCGAAGTTATACCGGTGCTCAGTTATTTGAGGCTATCGGCTTAAATCGTTCTCTGGTGGATGAGTACTTTACCGGTACAAGTTCGCGGATTGGCGGAATTGGTCTTACAGAAATAGCACAAGAAGCAGTTTTTCGTCATAAAACCGCTTTCGAGCAGCGCCCCTCGGGGGTGCTTGAGTTAGATTTTGGTGGTGAATATCATTTCAGACATAATGGTGAGCAGCATCTTTGGAATCCTACAACGATAGCACGGCTGCAACATGCGGTTAAATACGCAGACAGTCAGGCTTATGATGATTACGCTAAAGCGGTAAATCAGCAGGCTAAAAAACTGTACACTTTACGCGGACTTTTTGAATTTGTTGATGGTAAACCAATACCAATTGAACAGGTAGAATCTGCTGGTGAAATCGTAAAAAGATTTTGCACCGGTGCGATGAGTCACGGCTCAATCAGCAAAGAAGCACATGAGTGTCTGGCTGTTGCCATGAACCGTATAGGAGCGATGAGTAATACAGGCGAGGGCGGCGAAGAACCATCTCGTTACACACCGGAAGCTAACGGCGATTCAAAAAACTGTGCTATCAAACAGGTTGCCAGCGGAAGGTTTGGTGTAACAATTAATTATCTGGCTCACGCAAAAGAGCTTCAGATAAAAATAGCTCAAGGTGCCAAGCCAGGTGAAGGCGGCCAGTTGCCCGGACATAAAGTAACTAAAGAAATCGCGAAAATGAGATATTCAACGCCTGGTGTAACTCTTATTTCACCTCCACCACACCATGATATATATTCGATTGAGGACCTGGCACAGTTGATATACGACCTCAAGTGCAGCAATCCAGGTGTGAAAGTTTCGGTCAAACTTGTTGCCGAGGTAGGAGTCGGCACAATCGCTGCCGGTGTTGCCAAAGGCAATGCCGATGAAGTTCTTATCAGCGGCCATGATGGCGGTACCGGTGCAAGCCCGCTTTCCTCCATCAAACATACCGGCTGTCCGTGGGAACTTGGATTAGCGGAGACTCAGCAGGTTCTGGTAATGAATAATTTGCGGGACCGAATTAGGGTTCAAACCGATGGCCAACTCAAGACCGGCAGAGATGTTGTTGTTGCAGCGTTGTTAGGAGCGGAACAATTTGGTTTCGGAACAGCAGCATTGGTTACACTCGGCTGTACATTATTGCGAAAATGCCATGAAGGAGCCTGTCCTTTCGGAATCGGTACCCAGGATCCGGAACTGCGGAAACGTTTTGCGGGAAAGCCGGAATATATTGAACGATTTATGTATTTTGTCGCAGAGGAAGTACGACAGATTATGTCTCAGCTCGGTTTTAGAAAGTTTGAGGATATGGTTGGCAGAGTAGATAAACTGCAAACCAGTAAAGCGATTGACCATTGGAAAGCAAAAGGATTGGATTTTTCTGCTATTTTCCATCAGGGCGATGTCTCCAATGGAAATGGTAAAAGATACACTAATTCACAAGCCGACAAACTTGGCGACCATCTTGATTGGCAGATATTGGAAAAGGGCAAACCTGCAATTGAGCGGCAGGAGCGAACCGTTATAGAGAGGCCTGTCCGAAATACAAACCGGACAATAGGTGCGATTGTAAGTAATAAAATTATTCAGAAGTATGGCGAAAAAGGTCTGCCCGATGACACGCTGCAAATTGTTTTACAAGGCTCAGCGGGGCAAAGCTTTGGTGCGTTCCTGGCACCAGGTGTAACCCTAAAGCTGGTCGGTGAAAGTAATGACTATCTGGGCAAAAGCCTTTCCGGCGGAAGAATTATTGTCAAAACACCGGAGGGTTCCCCGTTTATCAGCCATGAAAATATCATCGTAGGCAATACCGTGCTTTACGGTGCCACTTCAGGCGAAGTTTTCATAAATGGGATGGCCGGTGAACGATTCTGTGTAAGAAATAGCGGGGTAACCGCTGTTGTCGAAGGTGTTGGCGACCATTGTTGTGAGTATATGACAAGTGGCCTGGTCGTTGTGCTTGGTAAAACCGGATGTAATTTTGCAGCAGGTATGAGTGGCGGCCTTGCTTACGTGCTAGATGAGGCACAACTGTTTGATACGATGTGTAACCTTGATATGGTCGAACTGGAAAGCGTCTGGAAAGAAAAAGACAAAAAGCTGCTACACGAGTTGATTGCACAGCATCTAAAGTGGACTGGTAGCACACGTGCACAATACATACTGGACGCATGGCCGGATATGGTCGGTAGATTCGTAAAGGTTGTCCCGATAGATTACCGCAAAGCATTGTAAAAGATGCGTGCCGCCCAACAGCGAGATACGGAAACAATCCCCGCAACTGAAGAGGTGTTTCAATGGGCGAAGTAAAAGGATTTTTAAAATATAAACGTCAGGAAGTCGGTCATCGGCTGGTCGAGGAAAGAATACATGATTTCGGCGAGCTTGATCTGCCGCTT
>JBDRHL010000101.1:0-2704 GCA_043816955.1 Planctomycetota bacterium
TGCCCGAAATCCGCAACTGGAAGTGGACAGAGAAAAACAAAAACATCACCGCATCGTGATTATTGGAAATTGAATTAAGAAAGGACGAAAGCAATGAATGAGAATGGACAAAATCACCATCGACAGGAAAGGGAAGAGCACAACAAGAAGCATCATGACGATAAGCCTTACTGGAAACGGATACATCATACCTGGAGTTTTTGGGTTTTCCTGTTTTTGATGTTAGCTGCCATGATATATTACATGCTGAGCGGTAACTTGTTGCGGCGGCCTTATTACCTCCAACCACAGCAGCCGCGAGAACCAGGTTCTTTCAGCAGCCCAACCAATTGTAGAACCTGACGAAGTGTCATTGGGGCCTCGGCCACGGAGCAGGGTTACTACCGGCAAGACAAGCAAGTACCGTATGGGCTGTGGGACACTTTTCGTAACGGTCAATAAGGATGACACGGGCATATGTGAAGTATTCGCGAATCTTGGCAAAGCCGGCGGATGTCCCTCTCAATCGGAAGCTACCTGCCGGATTGTCTCGACCGCACTAAGGTCGGGTGTTGACCCTAAAGTAATAATCAACCAGCTCAGCGGAATCCGATGTTTATCAACAGCGGTTGCACGTAAAGCAAATAAGGGGGTTAACGTCCTTTCGTGTCCGGACGCAATAGCACAGGCTTTGGAGGAGGCTTTAGGATTATCTGATACTGCTCAGAATCACCAGTTTATTAAAAAATGTCCCGACTGTGGCCAGGTTCTGCGTTTTGAGTCAGGCTGCGATGTTTGCAAAAACTGCGGATTTAGCAAGTGCGGATAATTGTGCGTAATGTTCGGGTGGAAGGCATCTGTGTAACTTAGCTTCATCTTCTTATCTTATCTAATTCATAACATAACATAGCTTTACCGATTGGCATCCCAAAGCTTTGCTACCTTTATAGTTTCCTGAACTTCTTCCAGCAAGTAGATGTCCGTCGTATCTGTTTTAGTATGCCCTAACAACAGCTTTGCAGCTTCTTTGCCGAGAGTTGAACGAGCCCCGGTGGCAATGCTGCGGCGAAGATCATACGGGACAAAAACTTCAACACCCGCTCGTTTACATCCTCGTTTGCACGCATTACGTAATGTGTGGTGATTGTATCTTTTGCCGGGTTTGACTAAAGGATGTTTTTTACGATTTGTCCCAGGGTGATTTCCACAGCTCAAAGGTGTTTTACGATTGGCGGTCTTTTTTTCGAAAATTTCCTGCATAGCTTTCTTTGGACTGAAGATATATTCTTTCGAGTCAAAGTCCTCAATTCGAGGTTTCAGGATTTTTTGGCATTTTGATGTAAGCGGTATTACTTTGACACGTTCAAACCTGGTAGTTTTATGTCGGCCAACAGGAGTTTGGTCTCGGCCAGGGATATAAAGCCAACAGTCAGGGTCATCATAGAGAATATCAAAAGCTCTCATATCACAAACTTCATATGGTCGCATTGCAGTATACCAAATAAGTTGCAGCATATTCCCAACCACACTATTCACCACATTGATAACCTTCCAGAACTCTTCTTCTGTGACACGGGTACGCTTGGAATTGTCAGGAGCTTCCGTATCTCCCATTTTTAACGATTTGACTTCTTGCAACCCTTTGACTTCTTCTGCTGTGATTAACCGACGCCCCATCCCCCATCCCCATATTTTATGAATCCAGTTTATGGTATCATTTATACCACGCCGAGTGTACCGCTTTTTCTTAACATTTTTTGCGCCCTTTTGGGTATCTTGCCTCTTTTTTTTCGTTTTTGGAGCAATATACTCGTATTTTACCAGAGCTTTTTGCACATCTAATAATTCATCAGGACCGAAGTCGCTGGCAGGCCATGAATGGTAAGGTTCCAGAAACTGTTTGGCCCTCTTAATAAATCTAAGGTCGGGATGTTCCTTATTGCTTCTGATAGACCTCGTTGTTTTTTTTGCGTAAACAATATACTTGTCCATGAGTTCGCCAATTGTTATAATTTGGGACGGATTAGTAATCTGTTTGATTGCGTCATATGGACTTTGAAAGGAAAGCACTTTTTGCGGTTGTTGTTTGAACAAATCGAGCCACTTGTAAAAAGCAATATGTATCTCGCTTTTGGTACGTTCGCCTGTGGGGCCAAAGCTGATGTTCGTCCGCTGACCGTTCGGTTTGTAAATACTCACAACATAATACTTCCCGTCCTTCCTGAGTTTCGGCGTTTTGCGTCTTCCTGCCATATTGATCTCCTTTTTATGTTAGCTGCAAGTATTTTGTGCAGAATTTGTGCAGAATGCAAGGAAAAAATGGGTATGTAGATGAATAAAATGGTAACACAATGCACGAAATGTAACTTTGATGTGATATAACTGCTTTGGGAAAAGATAGTTAAGGCAAGCAAGAAGGTTTTTTATTAAAAGAAGCGTGATGGGCAAAAAGGTTGAGCGTGCGTATCACACCCGTGAGGTCGCTGGTTCGAATCCAGTATCGCCCATTATTGGATATGCGTTTAACTTCCTTTTATAGAAGTAGTTATGTATCCGCTTGTCCGCTAGTTTCTAAAATTCCTGAATTAACACTACAGCGCGAATTAAGCTCAAGAAAAAGAGGTAGTAGCGCCGATAACTTCTTATGAGCATGGTGCTTATAAGGAGAATCGATATGAACACGAAACAAATCAAACGTATAGGTAAAGAGTTGAACGCATTTTTG
>JBDRHL010000102.1:0-44606 GCA_043816955.1 Planctomycetota bacterium
ATTACAGTGATGATTTAGCTGTGGAGCGATGGTATAATGCCTGTCTTCAAGAGGAAGCTGAACAAAAAGCAAAGAAGTCACTTGGTGTATGGATAAAAACTTAACCATCGGCGGCAGCATCTGCGAGGGGCAGCATTATAAGTTATCACTTATCGTGCGCCACCGGAACTAATCCGGAGTGCTGCCGTCGATATTTGAAAGGAAAAATATGAAAAAATGGCTAACTAAAGATGAAAAAGGATACCAAATACATTTACAGGACGAAAAACCAGATATAGATGGTCTGGGAGGGTTTTTTCTGGCTGATATAAATATATCAGAAGAAGATTTCGATCTGTTAGAGACTGGTATTACTTTGAAACAAAATGACTGTGCGGAAATAGGCAAATTGAGAATAGAGTTATTATAACCATATGAAAGGAAAAAGAAATGGATGAAGTCGAAAACAGATTGTGTGAGAGGTGCCAAGAACACATACACATTGAGTGTGAACGTTCTGAAGGTGAACACGGCGAGGGTTATGTAGTTGAATATTTAGCGTGTTCATCTTGTGGTTGTCGCGAGTTATGGAGCAGCGGCTATGCGTGAAACGAGAATGTAATCATCGGTGGCAGGTAAGCGATAATGAGCGATGACATGACTAACAATATCGCAGCTAAAAAAAGCTGCGGCTTGTTATCCTGCCTGCCGTCGATATTTGAAAGGAAATAAGATCATGAAAAAACCAATACCATTAGAAGCTATTTACCGAGAAATCCCTTTGGGAATAAAAGAGGGCGACGTGCTTAAAAACGGAAATCAGTATATAATGATTATGCACGATAATTCGACAGACCAAACACTAATCGGCTATGTTTATTTAACAGGGGGAAATGCCGGACATTATTTCGGCCGCTATAAATATCACATGGACAAAAATAAATGTTATACACTAGAATCGATAAAAAAGCTCTTGGGAGATGCACTTGACTCTTGGGATTATATCGGCAACATCAATGATATCATGGAAAGTGCAATGCTCCCAATATGAGCTAAGAATCATCGGCGGCAGGCTGAGTAGTAATAAAAAATGAAAGCTACTACAATAGAAATAATAGTGATGATAATAGGTTGGGCGATATTTGTGATGCTAATACTCACGATGTTCGAATGTTTAGATGATGTTTTTTTGATGTTTATGTGAAAGGACAGAATTATGCAAAATGATGATGGAACAATGAAATTAGTTACTATGAAACAATTTGAAGAAGCCCTAAAGTTGAGCCAGGAACATGCCAGAGTTATAAAAGAAGGTGACACTTTTATGGTCAGAGGGTGCCGCTTCGAGATTACTAATATCACGGATGTAGGATTTACAGCAAAAGGAATCCCGCCTGACCCTGCTAAGAATGTTGGTCAAAATGAACCTTGTCCTTGTGGCTCAAATAAAAAGTATAAATTATGCTGTAGTAATAGAAATGTAGTAGAAAGATACTCAGAGAAACAAGTTGAGTTTGTGGCTAATTTTTTAGAGGGAAAGTGTTAAGGAAATTGAAAGGAAATAATTAAATGAGAGTAAAAGTAGCACAATTGGACGATAGAACATTTAATGTTTCTTTAGAAGAAGCATTGATGGAAAAATTAAGAGCAGTTGCAGAGGATTATGGTAATGAACTATCTGACATGATTGAGTATGTGCTTATCGTAGGCATCGAAGGCATTGAAGATAGTTTTCCTGCCGTCGATACTTTAGAAAGGAAAAAAATGTGGTGGTTTAAAAAGAAGATTAAAAAACGTCCTCCTCAAGTTGTTGCTATGTGGGCATTATTCCAGATGTTATATGCTGGATTGATAAAAAATGTTGAAAAAGAATCAGCAGAAAAGGAAGAACGAACTGCTGCTTTATGCTCAGCTTTACAAGTAACAAGACATTATAGTGAATGGACAAAAGAGGATGATGTCTGGTTTTGGAGTAATCTAAAAAAGGATTGGAAAGATATACAAAAGAAGTGAGACTAACCATCGGCGACGAGGCAGCGTCGGGTATAGGGAATAGGCGAAAAGATAATAATCAGCCATAACTATCTGTCGTAGGAACTTGGGCCTTATCAAGGCGTTATGGTGGAAGTGGAGCCGAGGTGGGGAATCTTGGCCCGATGGTTTATATGAAAGGAAAAAGAAATGCAGAAACACGTTAAGAGTATGTTACGCACGATGGAAAATTCGCTATGGCAGACAAACGAGGCTTATCTGGGCGAGGAATTAAGAGATAAACTCAAAGACGTGGAGCCTGCCGAAGTCAAGTGTAACGAACAACGAATCAAAGATTCCATACTCTCCGACCTGAAGCTCGAGCGATGGGTTTATATCGTCTGCGGCGCAGCTAACGGTTGCTACGTGTCAGCACTGTTCGAGCATATTAGTAAGTATTCGGTGGTCATAGTATTTGAATGCCAGATGTCACATATCAAACAGGCAATGTCAAGGTATGATTTCAGCGAGCAACTTAAAGCCGGAAGGCTGATATTTATCACTGCTGCTGTCAAGAAAGAGATTTACGACAAGATACAAGCGGTGCAGGAGTTGCTCAATCGGTCGGTTTGCCAATGTCCGTTGGCGCCGTCGTATGACATCGACCAGTCGTATGAAACCGAGAATATGCTGTTGGACATTACAGAAATGCAGCGAGACAATCTTATCACGATGCTGATGCACTCAAAGTACACATTTCGTAACCTGATTGACAACCTGCCTGAGTACGTCAAGTCGGCTGGTGTGAACATGCTCAAGGACAGATTCAAGGGCAAGCCAGGCATTATGATTAGCGCTGGGCCAAGTATTGATAAGCAATTAGAAGACTTATTACAAGTAAACATGGACACAACATCTGTTATGGTGTCGTGTTTAACTATGCTCAAACCTCTGATGGACGTGCCCGGTGAGTGTATTTCCCCTGACTTCGTGACTGCACTTGACTACCACGAAGTCTCTGCAAAGTTTTTGGATGGCCAGTCGTTGCCATTTTCCGCTGTCTATGAACCCAAAGTCAACGGTGCGGTAGTGGCTAAGTCGGCAGAGCTTGGCGGTCAGTTCCTATTCCCCGCTGACGGCCTGTTAAACTTTTTATTAGGAGAATTCCCCGATGAGGTTCAAAGAAACGACAAAGACTATATGCCCTCTGGGTCCACTGTTGCGCATCTATCATTCGCGCTACTTGAATATATGGGTTGCGATCCTATTATTATGGTGGGGCAGGATTTGGGTTTCACTGCGGATAAATACTACCCGGAATGTGTGCTCACTGCACATCCTTGGAAGAAAAAGGAACCTATTGTTATTGATCCGGTATCGCGTGCCTCGCGGTGGATCAAGCTCGCTGACGGCCAAACTATCTACCAGGACGCTCAAATGCACGGATACCTTGAGATCTTCGAGCGAATGTGGGACAGATGCACCGCCAGAGTAATCGATTGCACTGAGGGCGGATATCCTAAGCAAAACGTGGATGAGACCATACCGCTTGCCGAGGCCCTGAAAAAGTATTGCACCAAACCAATTGACGCTGATTTGTTTGAAATCAATCCTGAGAAATATAACAGCACACAGCTTGCAAAAGAACGGATAATCAGCCGAATCAAAGAGGTTGAGGAATATCTCAGGGCGAACTCGGCAGCGATGGAAGTCTACGCCAAGGTCTCGGACGCCAAAGCCGCGGGTAAGCCAGAGCCAGAGGACACAAAAGCACAGGTATATCAGGCGTTTTGCCGGATGAAAGCATATCAGCAGGCTAAGATTCTGATTGAGTTATGGTCAGGAACAGCCCAGACGTTGCGGGTATGGTCCCAGAGTGATATTGTATTATCGGAACTCAAGGCCGAGGCTGAGTTTGATGCTCGCTGGGCCGAGGACTTGAATTACATGGAAATTATAGAGCGAGCAGGCGATGAGTTGTTAGAGTGCCTGAGGAAATGTCTAAGGAGATTAAAATGACTGGACGCTCAAAGAAAACAGTACCCGTCAGACTTTATATACGTGGCCAGTTTTTCAGGTCAGAAAACATAAGCGAGTGGAGCTACAAGTTCGGTTCGTTCAAGATACAGCTAATTGAGTGCGTCCATGACAGACGCCGCGAGCAGTTCTTTAACTTCAAGATGGACAAATACGGCGATTTCGTCTGCAATGATCCGAATGCCGGTGTGCTGTTTCAAGATTCACTGTCTTTGCTACCGGTGCGCCAGCCACACAAGAAGAAACTACAGATTCCGGCTCACGATAAAATGATAGCAGAAATCGCACGGCTAAGGCTCAAATTCGGTTTTTAAGTAACCTGCTCACCGTCTCCCTGCTCAGTAACACAACCTCGCAAATCTGCTTATATGTATGATTTGTGTCTCTCAAGTGGTATATAGTTTCGATTTTTGCATCAGTTACTCGCCGCCGTACTCCCTTTTTGGACCCCCCGATCTTCTTACCCTTTGCCCGTGCAGCCGCCTGACCAGCCAATACCCGCTCGCCTCTGACCTCTGTTTCGAAAACCGCGAAAGATGACAGAACATTTATCATCAACCTGCCGGTAGGGGTACTCAAGTCGATATTTTCTTTTAAGCTAACCAGATTTGTATTTTTAGCCTGCAATAACTCCACCAGTTTGCACATGCCAGATATATTGCGAGCTAAACGATCCAAACGCCAACATATAATGCGATCTACTATTCCAGAGCGAATCCATGTCTCAGCCTTGCGCCAACCAGGCCGCTCCATATTACGGCCCGTGCCAGTGTCCTCAAACCAAAGAACTTTCCCTAACGTTTCGGGGTCTTGAGCCGCAAGGTATCTCTCAATGTCCGGCTTCTGGCTGTCCGTTGACTGCTGGGATGTGCTTATTCTAATATAAACAATTGTCATCATTTTTTTCATAGTTTATCCTTAAAATTAAGGTTAGCATACTCACCAAATAATTCTCTGGCTTTGTTATCGTATGCTTTTGCGGCTTCAATTTCTGAGACAAAGTAACCTAAATGAATCTGTTTGCCATTATATGCAATATGAGTCTTCCATTTCTTATCTCGTTTAAACCAATTAACACCTTTGTAAATTGAAGAACACTTTCTACCAGCATGTGTTTGGTATTTGCGACTATTTTGGTAGTTCTGTTGACGACTACAAATTCGCAAAACACATCGTCGGTTATCTAAGGTGTTATGATTCTTATGATCACACTGGCGATTATCACCTCTTTCCAGCCCTAAAATCTCACGGCCCATAGAAACAAGTGTTTGTTTTCCCTGCTCTATACTGACATTCCGCACAGCATAAAATGATTGGGTACATGGGTCCCACAAAGCGTGCCATTTATATCTGTCAAGTTCGTCAAAATCACTATCATCGACTAAAGCTACCTGTCCTTGCGTAAGTTCTATTGTTTTCATAGACTTAACTCCAAAAAGAAAGCCGCTCTGCTGGAGACAATAAGAATCCCAAGAGGAAGACTTGCCAACAGAAACGGCTTATTTTTCATAATAAATCTCTCAGAATCTTATTGTCTATTAACAGTATAACACATTTTCGGAGGTTGTCAAATGTTTCATGCTTGCTCACTTTCTCTGGCTTATGCGTACCATTTTGGCACTTTGTTGTATGCCTTGATGAGTTCTGAGACAAGTTTTGATTTTGGCGATATTGTTTGCAGTGCTTCCGCTAATATATCGTCAGCAGAACAGTGCGCCACCTCTGGATCTGTCGAGTCTTTCAATTCTTTCAATTCCGTTATCATTCTCTTGAGTTCTTTTATGTTTATTCCCATAATAACCAACTTTCTAAATTAGTATTCCATTCGTCCCGTCTGCACGCACAATTTACCTTGCGCTTGCCACTCGTCCCAGTATGACCTCTCCAGACTCAACTTGTGCTGTCGCAACCTTTCAAGCTCAAGCTCGACAAGCTCGATTTCGTCTTTGATTTGCTCCAATTTGTCCATAATATCCTCACTTTCCGGCTCTTCAGCCTGTTCGTCTTTCGTCTCACATTGTCGCTCGCATTGGTCGCTGTAAGTGCAGCACCAGCAATACTTTGTTTCCATTATAAACCTACTTTCCAGTCCGAAGGCCTGTCTAACTCATCATTTCGCAGGGATGGCCGATGTCCCTGCTATGTTTTACGGCTGCGGTGGGCTTATATCTTGACTGCTTCACTGTATCCGTCTAAAAACGCCGTCATAAACTGATATAATTGGCGCTTGCTGCCAAACCCGTCATGGCTAACAGTTCTAACACCGCCACCATCAGTACAAATCCTGTTTAACTCGACGCCTCCGTAGGCACCGCTGATGTGGTAATGCCCTGGGTTTGATTTGTACCGCTTTGATCCATCCGGCGAGACTGTCTCTGTAAATTGATCCATCGGCGATCCAGTAACTTCATTGATCCGCTTTACTAAACAATTTAGATTTTCGTTTGTTATCCGATCCATAGTACACCATCCCTTCAAAATAGAATTAGTCAACAATACTCAATTACAATGCCCCTGCCGGGCGCGAATCCGGCGTACGCTTGCGGAGCTGGGGCTTATATAGCTTTTAATACAAACAATCGAACCATTTCATCAGTGTTGCGATCTTCTGCTGTTGCTTTGTTGTCTAACTGGTAATCGTGAAAGTTCCGGCAAAATATATGCCAGAATGCACCATTACGTTTATAATATGCAGTGTGGTGATCTAATCCACAATCCAAAACAACATGACCGCATTTAATGCATTTAGCACCATTTAGCACAGCGTTTATTCCGTAGTCTGTTTTCGTTTCCATTTTTACATCCCTTCTATTAGTTTTGTTTTTATTCGTCCATTTCGCAAACATAGTACCCCGGATTCAGTCTCCGGATTTTCTCCAACACCGCCGCCGCTGGCATACTCGCTGGCATTGGCGACTCAAAAATCTGTTTCTCCTCAACAAAATAAACTGACCATCGCAGGCCTTGCTGAAGAATTTTGATAGTTTTCATAATTTACATCCCTTCATTAGTTTTGTTTGTTTCTGTCAGTAACACTGTAATATAGTATACAACCTAAATCGGAATTGTCAAATAAAAACTTTAATATATATTGATAATAGACACATACAAAACAACTAAACACCTGCAATACCAACAACTTATAACAATAAATAAATCTTTATAATTATTATTATTTATGTAGATTTGGCTATTTTCCATTCATAACTTGCATCAGAAAACAAAAAAACATGCCATAGTAAGATTAAAGTACAAACTCATAAAAAGATTATCATTGACAAAGGCCAAAACGATCATTACCCTTGGGAAGGCCGGGCGGAACTTAGGACCAACCAGACTAAAACATCACTCAAATCATTCAACTGGCAACTTCCATGATCAATCAATCCAATGAAATGTTAAAATAGGTAAAAGAGAGATTGTGATGTAGGTCACAATGTAGAATAAAATCAATAAAAAGTGATAATGTTAAAATAGGTAAGATGACTGCCATTATGACAGATTAAGGATATGAGTTGCTCAACTTTACTCGGATCGGCTATTATGGACATGGCGTATCCACAATGTGTCTCATTAAGCTAATGATGCGCATCATTAAGCTAATGATACAGTTGATAGCGATCTGTCCAGTGTGGCTATTGTTTGCTTTTGACCTGTAAGTGCTTTGTTTCCCAACGCTTTTCTATCGCTTTACATGTGCTTTACAGGTTATAGTCCAAATCCAGCAGACCAACACCAGTCAAACGGGAAAGTATCGGTAAAGCGTTGGTAAAGCAGTGGCAAAGCCTAGTATACGCGCGCGCACGCGCATTCCATAAGCACCTATCCCATAGCACATTACACCAACCCCATCGCCCCCCCAGGCCACCCCCTCATATACGTAGATACTCATGCTCTATTTTCTGTAATTTTTTTAGTAATTTTTTTAGTACTTTTCATAGATAGTTTGCATTATGTTGGTTTATGTGTCATACTGTTGTGCAGTGGTGGTATTGTTATGAATGCAAATTATTATATTGACGTGGATACGCTTGACAGTAAGCAGTTTTTTCGATGTCGGGACCCTGCATTTGGGCAGATTGATGATTCTGGTGTTAAAACCAAGCTATTGGATTACGATGGCGCGTGGTGGCCTAATTACCGTCAGGTTATTCAAGGAACTCACAACAACACTACAAGTTAATGCAGATGGGTATAAAATGTCGATAGGGATTAGAAAATGAATAAGGTGGATGATGGGTAGTAATTACAGGGAGAGATAATTCATTATGTTCGAGTATATGGGGAAGATTGGTTTTGGTCGGTATGAGGTTCGGTGTTCTGAGTGTGGTTTTCAGATGGAGGTTGGGACTGTAAGTTTTCGGGCTAAGTCATACGAGAATATGGTTTGTCCGAGCTGTCGTTATCTTGTTGGTCCTGATCGGTTGGCAGAGAATAAGAGGTTAATTGCGAGGGAGGTTGAGTTGGCTGCGTTACGTAGTCGGCTGATGAGTGTGGTGATTGTGAGTAATGTTATAGTTTTGAAGTTGGGAGATTGAAATTATGGATGATATGGATAGGAGATAAAAATGGCTGGCATTTTAACAATAGAACAGGAAAGCATGACGTCCGTGGAATTGACTGAGGATTTTAAGGCTAATCCGACCGGCTCGATTGTCGGACAAAAGATTCGACGGCGAGTGATTGAGGTTAAATTACAAACAGAGCAACAGGCAATTGCTGTTAGTGTCGTAAATGCCAAGCTGTTTCCGAAAGCTGTTTGCGAATATGGCGAGGACGGGGATGGCCGGTTTGCTAAGGTTTATTTTAATGGCAAGGCCGAGATTGTCAAGGAGGAGAACTAATGTCAGCAACTGATTTATTATATTTTGCCGGTGGGTTAGGTGACCAGACTGGCAAGTCTGATACCAACGGTGGTGGTGGACTTCATTCTGTGGCGGGTGTGGCTCAGGGTGTTGCTCCGACTCTTGCTCAGATGGCAAGTTATATGACTGCGAACGGTGGGGCGAAAGCCGCTGATACTGGAGTAACTTATGCCTGGCATACTCCTGACGCTACACACGACAGATTAACTGGGACATTTACCGGCGGAGCCACTAATGGATTAGTTGGTCTTGTTGCTTATATAGATTCTGTTTCGTGGGCCGAAGACCCTCAATGGGCAATTGTGACTGCCTCGTCTGCGACCACATTGGATATTTTAACGCTTGGTGCAACTTTTGAACTTGATAATGCTTTAGCGGATTTGGTCGTAAATGTCGGTGGTGCTTTTGCTACTCCACAGGCAATGGTTTCTAATGCTGCTGATGCAAACCAAGCAAATCAGCTTGTTCACATGTTTTATAACGTGGTTCAGGATATAGCGGCTACGACCTTTAACCTTGATAATATAATCAAGGGAACAATCGCCGCAAACGCATGGGTGATTATGGAGAGCTATACGACTGTTCCAGGCGATAATGGACGGACGAAGTGGACAGGGGCAGCCGCCACTCGAAGAGGTGTTGACATAGACAATACCGTCAATTTTATCTGGCGTAACGGCTGGCTGTATTCTGCGACTAATACTGGCAACGACGGCTTCTATGTCGGAGACACTGGTAACACGAATATCATTTTCGAGAACTGTCTGACCGACGGCTGGGCTGACGGATTTATGTTAATCATAACAACGCAAAGTTCTTTGTGTGTTGGTTGTGAGGCTACTGGTACAAGCGGTGCCGGTTTCTACGCACGAGGCTTTGGCGATGTGCTTTATAAGTGTATAGCTTATGGAAATGCTGTCAATTTTAACACGCGTGAAACAACAGGACGGCACGTATTAGTTGATTGTCTGGAATATGACGCTTCCGGTAACGAAGGCACAAAAGGCCGCGGTGTTGGGAATTATACAGTCTGCATAAACCATACTTCAGATGGATCCGCCGGTGATGGAATAGCTAATAACACCGATGCTTCAACAATTATCTGCATAAACACAACCGTGTCAAATAGTGGCAGCGAAAACCTTAATGAAGCAACTGGTTCGCTTTATACCATTTACACGAATACTTATAATCCAGGTGCAACCGATGTATTTTTAGCTGGGCCTGGTATACTGGCTGTCAATCCATTGTTGGACAACGAATATAAACCGCACGAGATTCAGGTGTTAAAGGGTGGTTATAATAATAGTGTGATGGGCGCATTTCCGGCGAAGATCGTAAATCCTATCGAGCGGACGCGTGTCAGATATATGGGCGTTCGGTATGGAGCGAATGTATAATAAGGTGATATTATGGTACAAGGTAATTATAAAAGAGTAGAAGACCCGAAACTAAACAAAGAAATAAAGTCGCTCATACCGAGTATGTGGAGTATGCGTAAGGATTTTAAGACAATATATGGTTTTGCACCGGTCAGACTCAGGGAGATTTTGAGCAACAAAATGCTGAAGAACCTCATTGCCGGTATATTCTCAGACAGTCCGTCCATACAATTACAATGGCAACGGCACTTGAATATGGTGTTCCCAGACGCTTATAAACAAGCGATAAAAACGTCGCTCGATGTTGTTATTGAAGATCACCGGCTGAAGGACAGGACAGGCGAATCAGTGGCTGTCGAAAACCAGACAGAGGAACAGATGGACCCGAACTCGCCGTCTATGCAACGACTTATGATTTTCAAAGAATTGCAGGAAGCAGCAAAAAAAACAGGCACAGAAGAATAAAATAATGCCAAAAAAATAAGAGCGCCTTGCATTTAGCTAATGCATTGAAGGTGCATATCCACTGCTCGATATGGAGTTGTAGTCAATTAGATTACAGCTCCTTTTTTTTTGGTATGGACAATAAAACTATGGTAGCAAAATCAGAACAACCTTATTCAGACTCGGAAGTTGCCCTTATCCGTAAGGAGTGCAGGGAATCTCTGTATTATTTCGGAAAGGAGTTGCTTAGTTACAACGACTCCGAGATTGAGCCACACGAGAGAATGTGCAGGTTTCTCGATTCTGATACTCCTAACCCGAAGA
Organism: Planctomycetota bacterium; assembly: GCA_043816955.1. Taxonomy (GTDB): domain Bacteria; phylum Planctomycetota; class Phycisphaerae; order Sedimentisphaerales; family CAYZTY01; genus JBDRHL01. The sequence continues at coordinate 11,003 of JBDRHL010000102.1, forward strand.
TGTTAGTCGGCAGCCGCGGTATTTTTAAGACTTCGTTCGGCACAGTCGCACGTGCTATGCAAATTGTGCTGAGGGACCCGAACGCACGAGTCCTGATTGTCCAGAGTACGGCGGCCAATGCCGAGATACGAATGATGGAGATCAAGACCCACTTCGAGCAGAATAAGCGTGTTATACAGATATTCGGCGAACAGATACCGGAGGTCAAGGGTAAGACAACGTGGAGTAAAAAAGCAGTAACACTCCATCGGCCCGGCATATATGGTGAGGCTTCGATTACAGCGGCAGGGATAGAGACTCAGTTAGCCGGACAGCACTTCAGTCATATTCTTATGGATGACATTGTTGCCGCTGACAAAAGCGATATGAAAGAACACGATATTATTATCATATCGCCGGAAGAGATTGCCAAAGCTATTGGCTGGATTAAACTGACAATGCACGGCTTGCAGATCAATACTACGAACCCGAACAAACAGACCAAAATACAATATGTCGGAAACCGCTGGGCAATTGAGGATGTTGTGGCCCACCTGACAGCTAATCATCTGAAAAGCGAAGATAATCCTCACGGGTTCGAATTCCTTGAGATGGCCGCACATAAACCGGACGGTTCGTTACTCTGGCCCGGTGGATTATCAGAAAAGAGGCTGGCCCAGATTCGTAAAGCACAGAACGATTTTATATATATGACTCAATACGAGTGTGAACCGTATAACCCGGGCGACCTGACGTTCCCGGTTGATAATAACCAATACTGGCAGGGTTTATACCCACCATTGTATAACACCGGCGAGAAACGGTATCGTATTATGATGTTGATGGATATGGCGGACGTTAAGAACGCCGCGAGTTGCTATACCGCTGCGGTGATATTATGGATTGATGAGGATAATCATATATGGGTTGGCGAAGCGATTGAAGAAAAATTAAACCCATCCGAAAAGATAGAGCTTATCCATAAGATGGTTCGTAAGTATAGCCTGAGAAACATTCATATCGAAGAGAACCTGAATAATGAAATACTCAAGTACACCTTGCGCGATGCAATGCATAAAGCCGGACTACGCTATTATGTCCAGCCGCTAAAACACAAGAACCGCAACAAGGACGCACGGATAGTTCGCCTGCAACCGTGGCACAACAAAGGCGCTTTGCATATCAAGTACGACCAGCTCAGGTTGCGTAAAGAGATGCAGCATTTTCCGTTTCCTTACGGGAAAAAAGATGTACTTGATGCACTTGGTTATGCGATGGATTTTGTTCACGGGCCTGCAAAGACAATCAAGCGGGAAGAACCTGACTATTCTGTCCCGAACACATTTACACATAAAGATATAAAAGCAAGTATCAAAAAACACAGGACACTTGTGTATGGACAACTTAACAGCGGGCCGTTCCACAAACAAGGCAGGCGGCGAAGGATAGATCGCCTTGACCGCATCGCCATATAAGGAGATAGTACAATGAAAAATGATATGATATTAAAAACGCAGCTGACACCGTGGCTGATGTTCCATGATGCGCCACTGGCGAACGGGACAGCAAAGACGTTCGACCTTACGTTATCAGCCACTACGACGGCAGGAATAACCGGCCAATGGGCAAAGGCACTGCTTACGAGCTGCTGGGACGCCAAGAACCTCGAGAACATATTTATGCACTACGGAGGCGTGCCGAACAACATCGCAATCACAGCATGGCTCGAAGGATGTTCTGCCAACAACAGCTTCAAGTTCCGTGTTGACGGTTTTGCAGGGTTAGGCGGTGACGTTGACAGACTGCTGTTAGCGTCCGCTGTTGTCGGCACCCAACGACTGTTCACCAGGCCAATCCGTCCCGACGCCAATTTTGGTGTGGCTGTATCTCATACTAATTCCAGTATGTATGCCGATACGCTCACAGAAACATCGAGTTATAATCATACGTTCATTAAACTGGATGCGGCAGGCACTAACGGCAAGGCGAAAATACATGGCGACGGTCTTGGGATTCAATTCCTTGCTATCAATCTCGTTTCGACAATACCGAATGGTGCAGCAGCAGGGTTCGCAATAAGAGGATGGTAATATGCGAGTTCAACAATTAAATAAACTGAAAGAACTCAGAAAACAAGCGGAGCAGTTTCGTATTAACCAGATTTCTGACAGAGAGATTGACGAATACGAAGAACTCTGGGAAGGCGAATACGACGTAACAGGTTCGATGCTGCCTGTCCCGACGCTTGTTTCCGATGCGCAACGTCAATTAGCCGGACTGGTCGGGGGCGAGCCACGGATCGAGATTACAACCAAAGTGCCGGAGAAAGTTGCCGGAGCGAGAGTCAATACCGAAAAGCAAAACCATCTTATCAGACAGTTGCGGCTTATGGACCAGATAGCCGACGCTGCTCAGGACGCGGTTACTATCGGGACAGGTTTTTTGCTGGACGGGTTTGGTTCTCAATATGGCATACACTACAACGTCAGTGAGCAGGGGTTTGACCATACACGAAAAGACGAAGCCGGAGAGCGGATCGAGTATCACGACGATATATACGACAACCTGCCGTGGACACTGAGAATACATTTAACTAATGTTCTTGTTCCTGCCAACACTGTCAGAATAGCAGACGCTACCGGCATGTTCATCAGATATATCAGACATATCGACGATGTGCGGGCGGACGAAAAACTTATAAAGAAACACCGCATGAAAGTTTCACCGGACGCTTGTTTCAGCAATGCTGACAGACAAAATGACAGTGATCTCGACGAGGATTATGTGGTGCTGTGGGATTATTACGACCTGAAAACGAACCACCGCACTACGTTCAACGAAAACTACTCATACGCACTTCAGGACGAAGTTGACGAACTGCTGATACGACTTGACCGGTTGCCGCTCCATGTGATTATTTTCAATAAGAACAGCAGGAAGTTTTATGGTTCCCCTGATTTCAGACTTTTGATGCCGTTAGCGGAAGAAATCAACGATATTCGCACGATGCAGATGAGATTGAGACATTTAGAGATAGTCAAAGGATTTTATGACAAACGTATGCTTGAGGGAATGGATGATATGGAGGCATACGAGAAAGCAATCGAGAATATGACCAGCGATGAGACTATGGCGCTGATTGGCATCAATGGCGATCCGAGAGCGTTTATCAATTCGTGGGCGCCGTCGCAGCCTTATGATTTAGTTCCACAGATTCAATTAGCCAAAGACGAGATCGAGCAGTTCGGGCTTGGTATCGGTAAAACACAAAAAGGACTCATGGCAGAGGGCAGACACACAGCTTTCGAGACAAAGGTTACGGAGGGACACCACGACCGCTCGATGGCGCCGAGGCGTAAGGTTATAGCGAATGTTATCACGGACATCATAATAAACTGGAGCAAGCTGCTGTTCGACTTCCAGATCGAACCTGACATAGCCAAGACGCATGACGCAGCGGGCAGGCCGGTTACTGTCCAGTACACAGGGCAGGACATACGCGGCGATTACGATTATAAAATATCGCTTGAGTCCATGCGGACAAAGAGTCAGGAAGAGCGGGTTGAAGAGGCCAACATGATACTCGGTCAGGCGCAGCCGTTTGTTGAGATGGGGATAATCAATCCGATGAGTCTCGTTACGCAGTGGCTTTCACGGATTGGTTCAGACTGGGATACAGATTCTTTGATGATGCAGCAATCGCCGCCACAAGCGCCACCGATGCCGTTCGACCAGTTTCAGCAGGGGTTTATGCAACAGCAACAGCAGGCACCGCAACAGGGGATGCCGATGATGATGCCACAAGGACCGCCGATGCCACAGCAAGGGAGGCCGAGATGATATACGAATACAAATGTGAAGATTGCGACAAGATAACCGAGATGGTTCGACTTGTGGCTTACAGGGACGATCCGGTAGCGTGCAAGTGCGGCGGAAACGCAAAGCCGATAATGTCGCTTGGCTCTATGACGTTCAATACCGGCAAGGGCAGCAGGATACCAGGCGTTTGTCATTCGCTGCCTGGTAAAAGTGTATGGGTCCGCAATAAGCATCACTTTCGGGAGCTTTGTAAAAGACGGGATGGCGGTCATCCTGTGGGATTGGATTAAGGAGAAAAAAGATGAGCCATCAAAATAACAAAAACAGAAAACGCCTGCTCAGTGCGGCAAGACGGATGAGAGTTGTGATGGACGACACGAGTGAATACTTCGAGGCTAACGTCAAACACGTTGACGACTTCAAGGTGTTGCTTACTTTCTTTCGCAGTTGTCACAAGTGGTCAGAGTTATTGGCGTTTGTGGCGATGTGCGATGAGATTACCTGTCATAAGATGTCACGAGACTGGCTAACTGAGGATATTCTTGGATTTGCCAGGTCCGTTAAGTGTATGCGACAACGAGGAAACATAGGTACTGAATCAGTTGCAGACGCAATATATCTCGCATGGCCGACGATAGCAAAACAACTTGCTTCGCTGATGGAAGCTATCGTTTTAAACCTCAAAGACGAGCCACTTGATATAACAGCCCTAGCCAACCACAAAGCCGAAATAGCGAAGTTCAAGAAAACGAGAACCATAGCAGAACACAAATACGAAGACGTGTTCGAAGACCGCTATGGGATTCCGGATATTGAATGGTCAGGTATCATTAAAGACGGTGAAACTTACTTTGCGGACGGTGAAGACTTATGGGACAAGAACCTTTACGAATTATGCATGATCATATCGGCACGGTTGTCGCGTTTGTATGTAGAGCTTGTCAATAAAGCGATACCTATGGCGCACGCAACAATGGCGTTTGACGAATTTCAGTTAAGATTCGATACTAATTGTAACGTGGTAAAAAGAGCCTTTGAAACGGAGACAAAAAATGGACACAAGTAAAATTGCACAAATGAACATTGGTGAATTACGTGAGGTTGCCAAAAAGCTCGAAGAAATGGAGATTATGGTTGAGCAGGGACTGGCAAGGGAACAACATGCCGAAGATGAGATTGCCGATCTGAACAGGTTGTACGAGGCTGAAAAAGACAAGGTTTTGGCAGAACAACGGAAATTATATGGATTAGGGGAAGGAGTGTCGGCTGCTATTGTTATTGATGGCAACGATGTTGTTGAGGTTCAAGTGGCCGGATGGTGGTCACGAAAGCAAATGATCAGTATCTGGAACCCGTTTCAACAGGCGGTTCGAGCAAACCATATCAAATGCTCGAATGAACAGGCGGCTAAAATAGTCAAAGAAGAAGCAGATGAGGCTGAAAGACTGGAAAAAGCCAAAGCTGATATGGCAGTGGAATTAGAGGCCGATGAAAATGAGTCGGAAGAAACGAACGAAGCAATCGATAAATTAACACAGGGAGACAAAAATGTCGGAAGAAATGACAAAAGAACAACTAAATAATGAAGAAGAATTAGAACTCGACCAAGCTGATGCCGTCGACGATGACTACCCCGACGGGGAAGTAGGCAACGAGGCTGATGATCTCGGACCCGAACAGTTTGAAGACGATGAGCTTGATGAGGACGGCAATGTTATTGAGTATGAAGATACGCCAGCCGAGCGAAACGCCGGTGACGCACCAGCTCAAAACGCCGACACACAGCGACTCGATAATGTAGAGTCGCGACTTGGCCAGGTTGCTCAGATGCTCCAGAACTTAACTGGAACCATGCAGCAACAACAGCGCCAACAGGCCCCACCCCAACAACAGCCACAACATATGGGGAACCAAATGGAGCCGGACTTTGACAGCATGACGCCGCGAGAGCAGGCAAATTATGCTGTATTTCAGGCTGTGCAACGTGCCAACTTCATGGCGCAAAATATGATGGCCCAACAGAGAAATGAGTTTGGGACATATCTTAACAGGGCTAACAAAGCTATCGATTTATTGATGGCTGACCGGCCTGACAAAGACATCATATATAAAGCTATGGAAGTGTCTAAAAACACTGGCATAGAATTCGAGGTTGCCTTGAGAGCAGAGAGAGGTTTAGCTGCGGCTGATAAGAATAAACAATTAACCAATAAGGTTGATCAGCATCAGCGGACAAACAAAAGACGCAGAAACAAGGCATCGCAGAGCGGCGGTCGCAGGCCGGTTGCCGGACCGTCGCCGAGAGTTACTTCTAAGGATAACAGTCTTACCGAAGACATCGTAGAACTCGCCGCTAAACAGGGTGAGCAACATCTAAGACCAAGACGAAGAAGGTAACTCTCAGGAAAACTTATTTGGATAATACCTTGCCTTTATTGGCATGGCATTGGACCGGTTGTGGTGTCGACACCGCCGCAACTGGTCTTTTTTTATGTGTCACTAATTAGGAGATACTACAATGGCTAAACCTACCTACACGAGAGGTGGACAGACTGAGATTGATATGGGGTCGCTGTTTATGGCAGTGGTGGACAAGCGTCTCAATAAAATCATAGATCAGGTGTCGCTCAAGACACCGGTTCTGTCTTATGTTATGGAACGAAAGAACACCACTTACTTTAACGGCGGCGAGCAGTTTATCATCTCGATGAGCCACATGGACAATCCGAACGGCGGAATGATCGACGAAGAGGAAGCCATCAGCATGGATGACTTCGACCCGATCACAGGGGCCATATACAAAGTCAAGTTCATGGGCTTTGGTGTTCGGCTCAGCAAGAAAGAGCAGCGTGTTGTTCGAGGCAGCGAAAAACAGTTTTCGTTGATTGAAGAAAAAATCTCGAACACAGTCAGGTCCGCAAAGAAAGTTATGAATGAGCAGTTCTGGGGCGGAACCGGCGCAGGCAAACAAGCTGAGGGGATACAAAAATTGATTCCCGCGACACTGCCTGCCAGTCAAACGACCACTATTGGAAACCTCAGCCCGTCCACGTTCCCGTTCTGGAGGACTCAGGCTATCAATATGAGCGGACTGTACGCCACTCAGAAGCTGGAAGAGAACATGCTGACGATGTGGAACACAATAGTTGACGAGACCGGTGAGCCTGATGTTATTTTCACGGATCGTGTTACAGAGGAAATCTACGAAAACAACGGTAAAGATTTCCTGCGTAGCCAGCCCAGGACGATCAACAACAACACGTTCACATTGAACCAGTATAAGACAGCCATGATCATCCACGACAAGGAAGCGCCGGTCAAGCAAATGCGTTTTGTTACGAATGATCAGTTCCACTTCGCTGTTGACCCGTCTAATTACTTCTACTGGACAGGCTGGAAAGAGCTGCCAAACGTCATCAAGACTAAGGTTCAGCAGCTTGGCGTCGACTATAATTTCTGTCGTTCGGAAGCTCGTGGACTCGGTTGCATTTACAATATCGCCGTTTAACTGGTTGAACAGACAATAACGGCTAACGACTTACTAAGGAGATTTTACAATGAATCAGGTAATGAATTATGGAAGACCAATGGGGACGTTAAAGTCCGATGGTTCTTCGTTAAGCAAGAGGGACATACCGCTCGGTCAGTATTTTACTGATGGCCAGCGGATGTTTCGGTGGGCACATGTTATTGGAGCCTCCGGTGTCGCTCTTCACGGACAGGTTGTTGCGCAGGCAAAGGCAGCCCCCAAAGCACTGACAACCTCTAACTTCCAAAGTGCTGTTAATGTTGTCGGTTTCGGCGGCGGTGTTGGCGACACGAAGATCAAGTTGTACGGTGTTTCAGCCGGACTGTCGGTCAGTGCATTGTACGAAGACGGCACATTCGAGGTTTATTCCGGTATGGGCAAAGGTTACTCTTATTTGATTGACCGCGTTCAGGAAGGTGGGACAGGTACAACCATACTTACCCTTAAAGAGGGCCTGCATGTTGGTATGACAAGTACGCTCTTTGCTCGTATGCGCTCTAATAAGTATCACGGGCTGCTGATATGTTCTTCATATCTGGCAGGTAGTGCTATTCCGGCTGGTGCGCTTACCGACACCATTTCGGTATCAGGATACCAGTTGATCCAGACTAAGGGTCGCGGTATGGGCCTTGGCGGTGCCTCTGTAACTCAGGGAACACCGCTCTATCCGGGCGTATCAGGTTTGTTGCTATCGGCAAGTTTCCTGTCCGGCGAGTGTTTCGCACATGCTCTGGATTTAGGTGCAGACGGCAAGTACTTCGCGGTCGATTGGGACTTTGAATAACCAACGCCAACAATGAGTGTTTTTATATTAACAACGTGAATGCTACGATAGTGCAGGGTGGGTTATGGGTGGTTACATGAAGGAGTATTTATCATGGCAGTTGGAGTATTAGTATTAAATTCAGGAAACGCACGGCCTGTCAAACTTGGCAGGGGTCTGGTGATGGCTACAGGCAGAATAGGTTTTTCTGCCAATAGTTCGTTTGTCGCATCTACTATCGAGAAACAGTTTCGTGCCAGATGTGAAAGAATAGATGTGTCCGTACCGAGCGGGTATGTAATTAATTACAAGCGGTCAGCTACCTTTAAGCGAGGTATGCTTTATGCGTTTGCGCCCTCAACATTAAAAATGTCTTCTGTCGGATACGCTTTGTCAGGCACAACAGTTATCGGGTTGAAAAATGTCCCGTTGCCTATATGCAGCGGCACGTTCACCGCGTATGGATTTTAACGGATAGTATTCGTTTTTTTTCTCCCACAGGGGTAGCCGCCATTAGACCACACGGTGGCGGCTGCCTATTTTTGGAGTAATGATATGAAGCGCTCGGAACTTATAACACATATAACACGGAACTTGGGCAACAGGTCAAACGACGTTACAACTTATGGCGTTGACTGGCTCAATTTTGCGTTACAGGACTTGGCTGCTATACGGAACTGGCGTAGCATGAAACAACTCGACGAGAACAGCCTCAAAACTGTAGAAGGTCGGTTGTTATACGCTATGCCAACCAATATCAAGGACATACTTGAAGTTCATTATGTTGATGAGGTGATGAGCAAGCCGCTTGAGTATTATACTCCTGTTGATTTCAGAAAGTCGTTTCCACATCCTGAAAATGACGGGAATGGCGATCCTGACATCTATACATGGGAAAGCGAACATATCAAGTTGTACCCGATACCCAGCGAGACCGGCAAGCAGGTACACTTATTCTGCGTCCGATGGCCGACAGAGTTCAACTCGACAGACGACGACGAGAACCCGCTGGACAAACTGGACTATGCGCTGATCGCCCGTGCATGTGCGTATGGGGCAACGGCGGAGGGGGACTGGGCCAAACGACAGGTATTTACGAATATCTGCGACGCACAAGTGAAGAAATTAGCAAGGTCTGACGGTCATCCATCGGATTATACGCCGGTGTGGGCCGCACGACAGACAGCCTCGAGAAAGAGACGTGGTGAGCTGATAGTTCACCCGATAGCAGTCGAATAATCAGGAGATAAATAATATGGCTTCAGGAATAGCTACAATCAAAATATCCACGACGTACAAAGGGGTTGGTGAGGGGCATGCGTTCACGAAAGAGTTCACTGTCAGTGGGATCACGAACCGTCCCGGTAATAACGGACTGCTGAGTACTCAATCGACAACAATCAGCAAAGGCCTGATGAGCGCCGGTATATACGGGATTCAGATTACCAATACGTCAACAACGATACTCAACAGCACGACATCCGCAGGCTTGTTTGTCTTTTTCAGTGGACAGGGCTATCTGAGCGGGCTGAAACTTCTTGTCGGTGAAACAAATCACTTTAGACCGGCAATACCTGGGCGTGGCATTAAACTATATTCGCCAAGAGGCGGTAACGCTTTTGAGTTCACAGCATACGGGATATAAAAACCAATGGCAGTTAAAAAATACATCGAAGTATCTCAGCCGGACAGGGGACTGATGAACAACGTCATCCCGACCGATATTTCCCCGCAACATTGCAGCGGTTGCCAGAACGTGTTTTTCGAGAACGGGGTGATTAAGACGCGGTTCGGCTGGGGAACGGCTGAGATAACTAAGTTGAACACAGTGGCGTCAACAGCACTGACAGAAGAAGTGCTGCACATGGTGATGTTCGACGAGAGCTACGACAGCAGTGAACCGAACAGGCGGCTGATTGCACTTACCAAGTCTTATCTGATCGACTGGAACGACACCGATGAATGGTGGGGATATGATACGACGGGCTTATATCATCGATTGAATGACAATACATATCCTGAAACAGACATTGTTCAGGCCGCAAGCGTGTATGGCACTTATACTACAGGGTCTGTTAACGATATTATCTATTCGCTACAGGACAACGGGGCAGACGCAACTTATGACATAAGAATCAAGTCCGGCGATCCTACCAGCCCGAATGTTTTTGAGGTGTCAAAAGACAGCGCCGCTTATGCCGGTGATTATAACTGCGGAGCTGACGAATATACAGACACCAATGTATCGTTAAAACTTGAAGACGCAACAGGGCATACAACAAATAATATAACAAGAATCAATTACGTTCACACAAACAGACCGACCGTAAGTTCTGTAACAACTCCGGCACCACCTGAAATAACAGGAAATACATACTGTCTGAAACTCGATATCGTGTCCGCATACGATACATCACATGCGACTGAAGGCCCAAGGGTATTATTTGTCCGCGATGATGAAGGCATCGGGGAATTATATGACGCAGACACAATATCATTCTGGTATTATTATGACGGCGGAGTAACCTGGCCCGGAACAGATTTAAAAATCATGACATGGCCGCTGGTCAACGCTGCAGGCAAGCCGGTCGCAGGCATGGGCGGAGTAAATTATCCAACCGCTACAGGAGGACCAACATTTGACGGAACCGATAAACAAACATGGAAATATGCTGAAATAACTTTTTCCGCAAGTGACCAGACTGATTTAGAGAACAGCGGATACCAAAATAAAAGATATATAGTTTTTGCTTTTAACGGAGCCGTTGATGTCGGCGATTTTCAATTATATCTGTGCGACATCCGTGTCGGTAAACATGGCGGCTCTGGATTAGGGGAGGCAATCGACACAACCGAGGAAGCAACTGTCAGTAGGCAATGGGTTGGCTCAGTCGATTCAACATCAGGTAATCGGCTGTATTTTACAAACAAACTGGGAACGGTTCGATACGTTGCCTCAGGTTCATCTCGTTCTTTGAGTCTGTCCGAAGCAAGTGATTACAACACTGCGGTTGATTATCACCGAGCAAGGGCGATTTCCGGCGATCACGATTTATTGCACTTATTAGGCACCATCGAGGAAAAGGACGGCTCGGACACATACCACACGTTGAGAGACAGGTATTGCGATACTCTTGACGCTGATGTCTGGGATGCCGGCGTTTCACAGTATTCTGACATAACCGGAACGTCTGGCGAGATACTAAACTCTGTTCAATTAGACAACAACGAGTACATATTCAAGTCTGACGGTATTGTGCGGACTACATTTTTAGGCGGCGAAACGTCTATGTACGATTACGATGTGGTTTATCGGGGGGATGGTCTTGTAGCACCAAGACTTGTTAAAACTATCGGCAACTACATATATTTTGTCGGCAGAAATAACGTATATCGCTACAGCGGCGGCGGGGTGCCTGAACCGATTGGCAACCCGATAAAAGATGCGTTGTTTGACGACCTCAACTATTCGGATGGGCAATACCACAGACGCTCGTGGATGTTCTATATCGAGGAAAAGAACCTGCTTATGATTGTGGTGCCGACCGCAAGCGCATATCCCGACAAGGCTTATGTGTGGGATTTGACGTACGAGCGGTGGACGATATTTAAGTTCGGCACGAACATGACTGCCGGCACATCTTATTACGGGCTGACAACCGGCAACTTAGACAGAGGCGCCCAGTTCGGCACGTCGGCAGGCAAGTTCCATAAGATCGACTACGACGCTGAGGATGATTACGCAAATACCGTGCTGACATTGATTGATTCATATTGGGACTCGAAAGAGTTCGGCACGGAAGTTGGCGGACGGACAGAATACAAGAAGTGGCGGGGTGTGCATTTTGAGGCCAAAGGTGATTCGGTAACGGTCTATTATAACGCGGACGGTGCCGGTTGGCTACCAACTGCAGGAACGACTAAAACGCTGACTTCAAGCTGGGCAAGATATTATGTTGATTTTCCGGTAGAGGCTCAACTGCTCAAGATACGGTTCAGAAACGCCACGGCTTCAAGTTCGTTCCAGATACGATGGTTTTCATTAGATGTTGAAGAAGGGTCGGTAACGTAATGTCGTTGAAACATACAATAAGTGCTAACCTGCCAAAGCCGCCTGACTTCAAAGGCAACACAATCGAAGAGGTGCTGGATAAACTTGGCCGCTATTTACAGGACGTGAACAGGGCTATGACGAGAATGAGCGATAATATCTATCACGATCTAAGACTTGGACAGACGAGGCTGCAGGTATACACATCAGCGCCAACAATCGCTACGATGGACATCGGACAACTCGGCCTGCACTTTAGCGGGGTAAGCGCTTACGTATTTACCCGGATGAGTGGTAGTATATATTTCCAGAAATTAACGAAAGTATAGAGAGGTGTATTATGGTATTACCAGCATTGGCAGCGTTAGGCGGCGCAGAAGGAGCGGCTGCGTTAGGCGGTTTAGGTTTAGGCATATTCGACGCTTTTGGCAATAAGGGGTCTTCGGACGTTAAGCAGTTGCCTAAGCTCAACAGGCAACAAAAACAAATGTTCGATATTCTTGCTCAACAGGCAATGAGTCGGCTGGGCAAATGGGTTAAGACGCCCAAAGGCATGGTGTTCGAGTATGACCCACAGCAGGCACCTCGGTACGAGATGCCCAGAGTGGCACCGATGACTCAGATGCAACAGGGCGCTCAACAGATGGGATGGAACGCAGCTCAGAGACAGGGTGCTGCGACGCAGCAGGGCGGCCCTGACTACATGAAGGCGTTGTCGGAGTATAAACCCGGGAATATACAGCAGACAGCCCAGAATCTCTCTCAGCAGCGGCCACAGGCCCCACAAGAGCCATACCAGTTCAATCAGATGGCTTTGACCGGTATGATGCCGCGACAGGAGCTACCGGAACAGGATCCGCAGTATTTTATGAAAGGCGGTAAAAAGCCTCAGTCTTATATCGACCCGTATGCAGCAAAAGCCACCGGGGCGTTCAAAGGGCCGATGAGCGGAGACCAGATGACACAGGCGATGGAAACAACCGCCCAATGGGACCCTAAATATGGAGCGGTGCCACAAACAGGGTATCTGACGCCGCCGCCAAAGGGGGGTGGATTTAACTTGGGAGGTGCAGCTATTGGCGGGGTTCTTGGGGGTGGTGTAGGTGCGCTTATAGGTGGCAACCAAAACAGAGGAACTGTCTCTCAAACAGGCGCTCTTGGCGGCGCCAAAAACAGCCCGTATTACCCCGGCTGGCAGTATAATCCATATCAACCGTACGCTCAGGGTGGTAACATGCCTGCTCAGAATAAGATGCCGTCCTATGCTCAGGGTGGCCAGATGCCTGCTGGAAATGATTGGCAACAATCAAATCAATGGACTGATAAAACATGGGGCGATTCTACTCAAGACAATCAGTGGGGAGGCGGTGGCTGGGCCGATAAGACTTGGGGCGATTCTCAACAGAATAAGTCTCCTTACAGCAAGTGGAATCAGCCTGGTTCATGGGGTTCTTCGTCATCACGTGTTCCACAGATGCCGACACAGAATTGGCAAGGATTTAATGAGTTTAAAAACCCGTTACGCCCCAACAATTACCAAGCACAACAGCAACCGGCATATCCACAACTTTCAACTTTTGAAAGCCAGGAATACGCAAGACAAAAGCAGGCTATGCAACAATTGTTATCACAACCAAATAATCCTCAATTCCAGAACAACCCAGCGATGCAATATGCAATGCAAATGGCAGGGAGACAAAATCAACCGTTCGCTCAGGGTGGCCAGATGCCTGGACAGCAGAACCGTGACAATATGTCACAGTTTAACATGGTGGGCGAGCAGGGGCCGGAAATGCACATCGCCCAGAACGGTCAACGGAACATGGTGGGCGAGCAGGGGCCGGAACTGTTTAATCCGAATCAGGCCGGTTATATTGTGCCGAATCATCAGTTACCCCCAGGCCTCGCTGGACAGGGCGGGCCGCAAGCTAATACCGGACAGGAAAGGCCAATGCCACCCGGACAGATGCCGCCACAGATGCCTTCCTTTGCTGGTGGAGGCTGGATATATGGACAGAATGACCCGTACACGTCAACAGGCTGGGAATCACCCGAATTCTCCCAAGACTTAGCTGGTAAAAAAGACTGGAAATACTGGACTGGACAAGAATTGTTAGGTCCATACACCCCTACTGGTGCATTTGAGCAGGGTGCCGGTGCCGACGCGTGGGCAGCACAAGGCAATCCATCATGGGGACAGTGGCAAGGCCGACAGGGAACATGGGAGCCTAACCAGCGGACAGACTGGGGCGCACAGACCGGATATGGGTTATATGACAACCAGTGGGGAGTCGGTGGAGAAGGAATCTCAGAGGGTATGTGGACACCGGGCGCTCAGTGGGATCCGGCCTCGCAGTCTTATAGCGGTGGCGACTGGACGTGGGACGCTGCCAATCAGAGATATAACACCGGGGCTGGAATACAGACAGGTACAGGGGCGCCAACAGGTTTTATGAGCGGTTGGGGACAAACAAAAGACCCGACAGAGTTTGAATTAGGTCAGAAGATGTGGGCGCCGGGAGGTGAAAATTATGCGTTTGAGCGTAATCCGTGGGCTGATCAGCCGTTCGGATACCAAACGGGCGACTGGGGTGCCACACCTGATGTAACAGAACAGGGCTTTTGGGCTACACCAGAAGGCGGTGGATTGACTGGACAAGAACAGAATCTTGGAAATAGAGGTATGGTATGGAACGCGGGTGCCCCCGGTGGGGGAAGATGGGAAATGCCTGTTAATCCGAACACATACGACCCAAATAATATACCAGGATGGGAATACAACCAATCCATGGGCATGTGGATGCCTGCTGAGGGAAATCGAGCAGGTTGGGACCCGTCAACCTTTGTCGGCCCACCAAAACCACCGGCTGTTGCCCCGGGAGACGAAACAGGCACCGGAGTAGAAGATATACCAGACGATACCACATCAGGCGACGCACTGACGATGTGGGATATGTATAAACCCGGTACTATGGATGAGGGTCAGTTCCCGGCAGAGGCTTACGCAGACTGGTGGGCAAGAGAATACCCGGATGTATGGGCTGCTAATCAGGCGCTTGTTAATTCAAATCCGACATTCGGCTATGACTCTCAGACAGCTTATGACAATTATAAGAGGGATATTCTCGATCCGGCACTGGCTTCTGTCGCTGGACAGGGATACATTTATGACCGCGATAAGACATACTCAGAGTTTATGAGGGATATTTACACCCCGGCAATGGCAACGCTTCAGGGACCGTCATATCAATATAACCCTGACCAGATCAATCAGCAGTTCAACCAGAACGTGTATGACCCGTCAATGCAGGCGTGGCAGGAAAATGTAGCGCCTTGGTTGCGGACACAGTTTTCCAAGACCGGAAGCGCTGTGGGTACCGGAATGCCGAGATACTTAACAAGACAAGCCGGTCAACAGGCTAACCTTTTAGACATACAAAGGTTCGGTGCACAGGAAGCTGGAAGAGAACGTGAATTCAAGGCAGGTGAATCCTACGAAGAACGGAAGGCCACTTTAGAACGAGACCTGACCGGACAGCAAGCGGACGTCTTGGAGTCTGCCAAACAGAAAGATTTTGAATCAAGCGAGGCATACGCAGAACGGTTAGCGAAAGTTAAAATCAGTCTTGGAGAACAATGGACACAGATTGACCAGGCTAACCTGGATAGGGCGGAGGCTCGATTAAGCGATGAAAAGACCGCCAAACAGGAAGCGATAGACACGGCTATGGGGCTTGCTGAAACTCCCGCACGGATAGGATTTACAAACGCCCAGACCGATGCGATACGTAACGAGATACGGCTGAACAATGCGTTCTCAGGGGTTAAAATGGACGAGGCACTTGCGGGGCTTGACATGGCAAGGGCAAACACTCAGGCCATATATAACAGTCTGTCGAGCCATAATCCGGCACTTAAGGATAAAGAGCTTATAGGGAACATGTACGATCTGGCACAGGTTCAGGGGATGCAGGGAACCCAGATGGCTCAGGAGCTTGCTAATATCGGCAAGGAAATCGAGAACGCCGGTATGCTGATGGCACTTGGTGAGGGCGTTGAGCGAACGGCCGTCCAGACACTAATGACGATGTCGTGGCAGGACTTCCAGAACGCCGTGTCCAACGCAGGCAAAGGCGATCCGCGTGATATGATAATGCAACTGCTCGGCATAAGTACGTTCGATAACCTGGTAACATAAAGGAGCCGACTGATGGCAACAATAATAGCGCCACGAAGAAAGAAATATGACTTGTCAGGACTTGTAAACGCGATGGGGAATGTCGGCGATGTGTTCCGAGAGATAGAGAAACAGAAAGCGTTTAATAAGCGAGAAGACGCAAGAATTGCGAGAGAAGAACAACAGATGCGACTTCAACAGCAGGATTTCAACCGAAGACTGGAAGAAGGGGAATATAAGAGGTGGAAAGAAGGACAGGAATTAATAAAAAAAGTGCCGTATATGTCCCCGCCAGAGCGTGCGCTTGGTAGATTGCAATGGCCACTGAAGTACGGCTGGGGGCCGGAAAAGATGCAAAGCATTGATGCCATACCGTTTAAGCGGAAAGAAGAAGATGTCTGGGCTGAGGCCGAGTTTCTTCAAAAGCAAAATACGCCAGAGTCAGTTCGTCGCGCAAACGAATTGGTTGCGAGTTTGGGTTCGTCGGCACCACCAAAAAAAGCTAATCAACAAAGTATGTCTGACAAGATTTATGGAGAGATGAAAACCGAAGAGGCCAAAAAAAACAAAGCCGTAAAACGCAAGGAACTGGAAAAAACAGAGAAAGACACATTCGAGGGTTGGGAAAAAGCTGTCACCGGGACTCGTTCGGCAGTTCAGGACAGTATGATTCCGGCTGTCGGAAAAACCGCCCCGGAAGGCTACGTCCGAATAGCCAAAAAAGAAAATGGTGATATTTTTGCCAAAACCGTTATGCAGACAATAAAAGACCTTGCAATGGCGGGATATGGAGGAGGAAGGAGTCCAATCGATCAGGGCGTTGGGGACGTTCCAGTACACCTTTTGAAGATACATCGAAAAAACAAGTTTAATACCGCTTGGGCCAACCGATTAAGGTCTGTTGAAATAAATAAGTTGTCAGAAGATACCCAGGAATGGATTTTTACCAATGGCTGGCCGGAGGGTCCCGGAACATCTCTGACAGAAAGGACGCCGAACGATATTCTTACATTGATTGAGGCTCAGGTTAAGAAAGCTAAGAGACCGCCAAAAGAGCCGGAACACCTGACTAAACCAAGAGACGCCAGTGAGTCGTATAAGAACGATCAATGGTATAAAAATTTGAAAACAGACCAAAAAGCGACTATCGACAAAAATATCAGCGCTGGCGCATGGACTGTTGAATATGTCAAGCAGAGGATAAGGCAATGAGTATAGACGATTTAATGCAGGAAGACGCTCGGCTTAACGCCCCACCTCAACCGTCTGGCATAACCGCTTTGATGGAAGAAGACAGGACTATGCAAAGACCCCAAATTCCACAAGGCGGGATAGATGCCCTTATGGAAGAAGATCGGGCTATGAGCGCACCAGCCCCGCCAGTGCAAATGCAGTCACCACAAGCACAACCCCCACCTGTTCAGCAACAGTCAATGTTTCAACCACAGCCATTAGTATCAATCTCACGGCCAACACCAGGACTCTTGCTGACCGATGAACAACGATATGCACAAGAGATGGACGAAATACGGAGGCAACAAATAAACGCGGCCCCAATATCAACAGAGGATACGACGTTGCCTGGACCAATGCCTGGCAAACACTATAAGATCGGAGGGGTTATACCTACGGGGTTAGTCACGGCTGAGGGTTATGTTGACGAGCTTAATCGACTGTTTAGATTTGGTCCTGATCCACTTACTAATGAACAAATTACAGCGATGCGGCGAGAGGTGGAAACAACGCCAGCCAGTTTGCCGGGAGAAGGGGTGCCAAGTAGAGAGTATGCCGTTCCCGATCCGTTGGGTTTGCCGGAAGAAGAATCGCCGTTCGCTAAGTTTGGCAGGGGCGGGGAGGGGGCCGAAAGCACCCAATACGCGGAGCAGATGCTGTCAACTATGCCGCTGAACGAAGTGGCTAGTATTAAGATTCTTACAGACGTAGCAACCAAGATGGACCCGTATTTCACCGTCAATCTCGCTGCATTTCTGGATTCTGATGCAGCACAGGAAGTTTTAATCGGTTCACAGGTGCTTGAGTCATATCTGCAAAAACACGGCACGAAAGAACATAAACAGGCCATGGCTACAGCAGACGTAACAGAGCTTGGAATAATGGTTTTTTGGGCCAGTGATATTCTGAAACGACTCGCCATAAAAAAAGCATTGAGAGGTACACATGTTTCAATAGACGGGATGGGGAAAGTGAGACAATTCGAGCAGCTTAAAGAGTTAAGGCAGCCATCGCCGCAAGCCCTCACAGCCACAATTCAAAAGATACCTGATTCTTCCCTTATGAAAATGATTGTTGCTGACGACAGTTCGATGAGAGCAATAATTAGAAATATCGGACTCAATAAACAATTAAAACGGATAAATGACCTGAAAGCACAGGGTAAATCGCTCACTGAATTAGCAAAAACAGAAAAGGCAATACAAAACAAGCTGTTCACAAATCTTGAAATAGTTGCAAAAAAACTGGCACCAACAGTGCTGAAGGGCGTAAGCGAGCAGGAAATGAGGCATATATCAGGGGGGCCGAGAGGTGCACATATCATTAGCAAAACTACACCGGCATCTAAGGGTGGGGTTACACTGCAGACAGGGGTCAAGACACCACCGGAACCGAAATTAACAAAATACGGGACGAGGGTTCAACAAACATTACTTGAACAGCCAGTGTACCAGACGCCAGAAGAAGCATTACTTATCAAGCCTAAACCGTTCTCAAGGGCTAAAGGTGCGGCCATGACACCCGGCAAAGAGGACTTTGAAGAATTGGCACGTGTCCTGCAAAAGGCGGCAACTACAGCAACACCAGCGGCAAAGAATGCCATCAAAGCGGCCGTCGAAAGCAATAAGGTTAGAAAGTTGGTTGATGAGGGGTATATGACAGAAAGCATGGCAGCTAAATTATATAAGACCGCTGGTAAGATTTATATAGAAAGAGGTTATGATATGCCGCGATTACGGGATGTTGCCCCCGGTAAAGCACTTACCAGAGAACCATCAGCTACGGCCACGGCAAAGGTGGGTGTGGGGGTAACGCCCGATATTGGAACTGCTGCCCATAAAGCCAAGACATTCGGCAGACCTGGACTTGCTAATCCAATGATGACAGAAGACGGACGCAGACTGATGGATTTAACTGACGATTCCTTAAAAATGGCAGGTGTTCCTGAAGCACAGTCAATAAGTCAGGCGAAAAATGTGGCAAAGGCAAAACTGACTAACCCTGGCTATCGGGCCACTATTGAAAATCGTATGAAAGCAGGCGAACCGTTCAGTAATTGGGAGGATCAGTTTGCCGGAAAAATGGTACTCAACGAGCGGATGGCGGTTGCTTATAAGAGTGGCGATGCAGCTAAGATAAGAGAGGTTCAGGACTTACAGACAGGGTGGCGTGAGACGGGAACAGATATAGGCAGACAGATGCGTGGTAGGGTTGATGAGGTAAGCTCACCTGGCGAACGTCTCGGTATTTTAACAAGGGAGGGGTTGTCTGAAGTGCCACGAGGAACCAGAAAAAAGGTTGCTACTCTGCGTCGGAGCGGGCGGGTAAAGCAGGCAGAAGAACTCCTTAACAGACACGCCGAGCGAACGCAGCGGGTATTGGATGATTGGAAAAAAGACGGCATATCGCTCGACGATATAAACAAGTTAGATACAATTGACGACCGGACGTTGTTCAGAATCACATCGGATTTGGGTAAATTGGGGGAAGGGCAGGGAGGATGGTCTCCAATTCAGGAGTATTACCGAAACTCACTTATGTCATCGCCAAAGACCTTTATAAGAAACATGCTTGGCGGACTCTATGCCGCTGAGGATATTTATGTTACTAAACCAATCGCCAGATTGCTACAAGGCAAAAACGCTGAGACCGGGGCAGCAATATATGCAGCAAACTCAAAAATAGCCAGAACTCGCGCTATGAGCAATATGATAAACTCGTTTCGTTACGAGGTTCCCGCTCTTGAGACAAAGCTAAAGGTGACTGGCATACTCAAAGGGCAGGAAATATATGGGCCGCCCGCGATAACCGGCAGATGGATTAGAAAGCTGGCGGACAAGACACTTGGTACAAAATATGGCAATATGGTGGAAAATGTTGTCGGGAAGCTGGGAAAGAAGATTCGCTTGCCACAGAGAGGGGCGGCTGGCGTTGACGAATACGTTAAGACAATACATGTCCATTCAGAGGTGGCGGCTGAGGCGGTAACAACAGGTAAAAAACTTGGGTTGAAATCAGGATCAAAAGAGATGATTGCATTTGTTGAAGAAGAGCTTGCTAATATGACTAGCGGAAGCTGGGCAAGGGCGATAAAACACAAAGACACGTGGCGGGTGACGTTTCAGGCTGATGCTGGCAATTTTGAAAAGGCAGCATTGGGGTTAAGAAGATTAGCCCCACCAGTTGGGTTGGTTATGCCTTTTGTTAAAACACCCACACAATTAGCTGGACAGGCAGCCATGCACACGCCATTTGGTCTGCCAATGATACCTATCAGGGCGTTGGGGCATCTAATGGGTAAGCCATACGCCGCTCGGCAATTATCGCTGGATGTCGCCAGACAGATGATAGGGGCAGGGACAACTGCCTTGTTATGGCCGCATATTGGAGGGGATGATACATTGATAACCGGCCCGATAAGTTATGACAAAGAATACAGAGACGAGGCCAACACAAGAAAAGAAGCGGCGCCGCCGATGACCATTAAAACACCGTGGGGTAGGGTTTCTTACAGAAATATCGACCCGCTCAGTCTGGTTATCGGAACAACCGTAACAGTAATCGAGGGTGTTAAGGAGATTATGGAAGGCCGAGAACCGTCAAAAGCATATCATCAGGCCCGCTCTAAGATAGTTTCAATGTATTCTGACGCGTCGTGGCTTCGAGGCGCAGGTGATCTTATAAAAATGTCCCAAGACCCTGAAGTATACAGCGACAGGGTGTTAAAAGACATCGTTACCGGATTTGTCCCGAATATCGCCTCAACCGCGATGCGTGCATCTGATAAGAATATAAGAGAACGCAGAATTATGGGGACAGACAAAGAGCGCCCGTCGTTTGGCGAGCAATTTGTCAGAGAGGCTTTCCCAACCGCAGCACTGGCTCCACCGCCCAAGGTGAATGTCTTTGGTGAGGACGTGGAAAAGTATGCTGACAGCCCGACAAGCCGGTTTATTATGGAATTATTACTACCAGCGTATCTCCAGAAAAATCCAGAGGACACAAAAGCCAAAGCCCTCGAAATGCTTATGAACTGGAACAGAAAGCACCATGACGACTCAGCCAATCAATTCTGGATCCGCGAACCCAACAGATCGATTGAGATATATCAAAAAGAGGGTGACAGAAAAACAACACACGAGCAGATGAACGAAAACGAGTATTATCTTTTTGCCAAGTTAAGTGGTCTAATGGCGGGTGAGCGTATCGAAGAAATGGTCACCAACGAGGAAATAAATGTTCAGAACCCAAAACAGGGGGACATAAATCTTCTTGAAGCGGCATTCAGTGCGCCACAAACAGCCGTAAAATCGCTTATAATAGGGGCCAGAAACGCTAAGTCTTTTGGAAACAACGAGTTGTATGACGAACTCATCGAAAGCATAAAACTTTCTATTAAAGATTATGAACAACCAGGAGTAACAAAATGAAATCTATCGCATCATGGATATTCGGCGGCATCGGGGTCTTTTTGTTAGGGTTCTTCGCCCAGGCACTCGTATTGTCAGGCGAAATAAAGCAGACGGTGAGGACTAATTATAGTGATGTCAAAGAGCTCGAACATAAAAAACTGAATAAAACAGTGTTTGAAGACTACAAAGCAGACACAAAAGATATTCTAAACGAAATCAAGCTATCATTAGGAAGAATCGAGGATAAATTATCCCTGAAATAATAAGGTAAAATGACAGCATTCTTTGCCAGTGGCAGGGATTAGCAAGGCCTCCGCAGAGCCAGCCTGGCGAATCTGCGGTTTTTATTATAAGGTAAAATAGATAAAATGGGTAAGATGGAGTGGGAACCATGGACGGCAGAACCAAAGGGGACATTAGAGGTCGATTATTATAATGTCGCCGCCCGCGACTTACCGCCAGACCACATACTACAACCAGAAGATATTGTGAGATTGTATCCCGACGGTAAGCCCTTGTCAGATAATGAGTTAAAAAAATAAATATTTTTATTAAAGTTTTTGCAGGACTTGTTCCGACTTATTTGGTAATATGATGCTTAATTATAAATATTTTGTTTTTCAAAAGGGCGGTTTGATGATTAAGCATCGTCAGCCGTTCTTTTTTTATGCGCTTGAGTGGTTCAACTCGCGAAATAACGAAACCGAACCCCTCAAGCCCCCTGCTGCTTGGTTCTGCTTTACGGTTACCATTGGCCAAGTAGCCCGTGTGTCATACGGTGAAGACGGCGAAGAAAGGTAAATTTTTTTTCAAATTTTCTCCTATATATAGTACATATACAGTACAGGAGCTAATGAGAGAGAAGAATGCCCTTTACTTTGTTGTAGAGCTGGAGGCCATCGGAAGAGGGCAATAGGAACCGTTATTTTAAAGAGTTAAAAATTTTTGAATTTTTGTGATTTTTTTAGTTTAAGGATGACGGTATGAATCCCTGGGATATGTATCTTGAGTTAGTTCGATTAAAATTACCTGAAATGTCTCTCCAGAGTTTATTGATGGGATACCATATGTTTTTAAAAGACCCATCTTCGGAAGAATTGTTAAAAAGACACTGTCCAACCGCCGAAGAATCTACAGATGTACCCTCTTCGGCAGAAAAACAACACATACGATTTTCTCCAGAGCGGATACGTGGAATGCGCAGGATGTTTGCTGAGGGGGCGACTATCGAATCGGTTGCTATTTACTATAAAATATCTAAACCGTCGGCACGTAAGTTGCGTGAGGGCAAGACGTTTAGGGATGTAGTATGAAAAAATCAAGAAAACCGACATATAAATATCCCACACGGACGGCTGAAGAGAAAGAGCAGATAGAGCGGGCGGTTCGGGTGTTGGGGCCTTGGTTCAAAGCTGGCTGTTCTAAACAAAAAACTGTAACCAATGGCACTTTATTTGAAAGCAAAAAATGAACGATAAACTAATTTTAGACGGACACAAGCTCAACTGGCACAAAGACAGAGTAGAGGCATGGTTAGCTGGTGAACGGATTGCCCCGATTACTATTGATTGTGCGTTGACCAGAAGCTGCAATTATCGTTGTGTGTATTGTTACGGCCAATTACAAAATAATTACTCCCGACAATTGCCCCAAGATGTGATATACCGGTTTCTCGACGACGCTGCGGATATCGGTGTCAAGGGCATCAGCTTTGTCAGCGACGGTGAGAGCACGTGTTCGCCACACCTGTATAATGCGATTATCAGGGGACATACGAACGGGATAGACATGGCGTTAGGGACGAACGGGTATGCACTTCGATATGACCGGTTAGAACAAATGCTTGGGCATCTGACTTATTTACGATTTAACATATCCGCTGCCGAGCCGATGCGATATGCCGAGATAATGGGTTGCAAGCCAGAATTTTTCGATGTGGTATATAATAAAATAAGAGCATGTGTGTTGATAAAAGAGCGGTATCAGTTACCTGTTACAATCGGGATACAGATGGTATTGCTGCCTGATTTTGCCGACCAGATTATTCCACTGACGACGATTGGTAAAGACCTTGGTGTTGACTATCTGGTTATCAAGCATTGCAGCGACGATGAGGACGGCAGTTTGGGTGTGGATTATCATGGATATTACAGGTTGATAGACACTCTTAAGCGGGCGGAACTACAATCTAATGAAAAATACTCGGTTCAGGTTAAATGGTCCAAGATTTTAAGTGATGGCAATCGCAAATATGACCGGTGTTACGGGCCGCCGTTTATAATCCAGTTATCCGGCTCCGGGCTTGTTGCGCCGTGTGGGATGTTGTTCGGAAACAAATATAAAAAATACCACATCGGTAATATCGCCGACTCATCTTTTAAGGAACTCTGGCAGGGCGAACGCTATTGGGAGGTTATGGATCTTCTTGCCTCTGACCAGTTTGATCCTCATACTATGTGTGGCTGTCTGTGTTTGCAGCATAAGGTGAATGAGTATCTGTATGATCTTAAACACAACAATGGAACGAACGGGTATATGCCCCAACACGTTAATTTTATTTAATGAAAGGAAATAATGATCACAGAAGACATAGCCAGAGAGTATTATTCATCCGACGCCTTTGCAGAGCGGCAAAAGCTGATAGCAAAAGGTGAGTTAATGCCGAGACTCTATATAGAGACATGCCGCTGGACGACTTTCCTGAAATACTGTGCGGCTGATTTTCACGAGGCTTTCAAACAGATCGGTTGCGAGTCAATGTTTGTGGTAGAGCAGAATGATGTTCAGTTTTTGACACAGCCTTTGATGTGGAAAAACCTCAGCGAGTTCAGGCCTGATGCGATATTTATGGTTAGCTTTGCCCGATCTTGCAGGATGCACGCACCGAAAGAGTTGCCGTTTATCGGTTATATGCAGGATAAATGCGGTCCCACGTTGGTACTACCGAACTTAGCCGATCACGTAACAAATCAAGATTTGTTTGCGTGCATGTATTCGGGATTAAAGTTTTATCTTATGCATAAGGGCGTTCCGGAAAATCAGGTGTTCGTTATGCCTGTTCCTGCCAGCGAGAAGATGTTTTACCCGCTGGATGAGGGGTTTAATTGTGACATCAGCTTTGTCAATCACGGTAAATATGAATTACACAGGGTGTTTGCTGACTTCTTAGAACAGGATTGTGACAGTATACCACCACTTGTGACTGTTTTTACTGAGGTGTTCAAACAAACCTGTTTTAATGCCGACAAGCGAATATACGAACACGATATACATGATTTTGTCCAGGCTCAGTTCACATCAGACATAGGCGAAGATCACAGACATTCACTAACCATTTTAACTACATCGTTTTACGTTAAAGTATATCAGTTTGCATTTCGCAGCGAGATGTTGCTGGAGTTGGTTGATAATAAGATTGATTTGGCAATATATGGTAACGGATGGGAAAAACACGAACGGCTAAAAAAATATGCACACGGCCCATTATTAAGAGACATAAGCCTGAACAATGTGTACAACCACAGCCGGATCAACCTGAACATTCACCCGATGATGACGATGCACCAGCGGGTATCAGAGTGTGGGCTGGCCGGTGGGTTTATGCTGGTGGCAGACCACGACGAAGACCACGACCAGTGTAATGCACGGGATTATTACGAGGACGGGAAAGAAATCGTGTTTTTTGATACTAAAAAGGAATTGGTTGAAAAATGCCGGTATTATCTTGTGCATGAAACCGAGCGGCTTGAGATTGCCGAAAGAATGCACAAGAGGTCTGTGCGTGAGCGCACATGCACGGTTGCTGCCTTGAAGTTAATCGAGGAATGGCGGAAACTACTGTTATCCGTCAAGATAAACCCTGTGCCTCATCTTAAAAAAACTTCGACTCACAACTCCTTGAATAAAAGAGAGTTAGAAAATATATCAGAAAAAAACTCAAAATCCATTTGACAAACCACAAAACGTGGTGTAGTATATAAGTATGTGTTACCGACAGATAATTCCTAATAATTATAACAGCCTTGCTGGTGATCAACACTTCGGTGTCGGTAACACAACCCAGTGAGGCTGTTCTTTTTAAAAGAAAGCGAGAAAAAAATGAGTAAAGAAGAAAAACCTATCGACATTATGGAAGGGTCAGTCACTAAGGATTTTCGGGTAACATTTATCCGAGAAGTATTGGGAGCACAATCGAGCGATCTTGGGGCAAGCGACACATATATATCGAGCAAGGCCCCAACCGCTGAATTATCACAAGAGGAACACGAGGCTGCGGAAAGGGCCATTGCCGCCACCAGTGACGAAGAATTACAGAAAGGCGCAACATTGTTTCATCGTAATGCGGACAACCAGCCAATTCTGTATGACTACCAGTTTGAGGGATTTCTCAAGGCCGCGGCTGGGGCGTTATCGCGTAAGGTTGCTACGGTACCTGGACACGAGTTGCAATTGCCAGCATACAAGAAAGTGACGGATCAGGAAGTATTTGTTTATCCGAGAGAGATAGTTATGGTGCTACCGCCAGGGGGTAAGATTGACTTTTTTACCCGCCCGTTGCGAGCAGACACCCCAAAAGGCCCACGAATTGCATTGGCTACATCGGAACGCATACCGGCTGGTACAATTTTTGACATCTCTGTCATGTGTCTTGCCGACAAAATCAAAGTTAAGTCTGTATCCAAGTCTTTAATGCGGTTAGTTGTAGCGTGGATGTCGTACGGTCGTCTTAACGGATTGGGCCAGTGGCGTAACGCCGGTTATGGTCGGTTCACGTTTGAAGAATTGCCAAATACGCAACAGTAAAGTAAAGTATGGTGTGGTTTTGTCAAGCAATGGTGACGTATTGTGAGGTCAAGCAATGGTGACGTATTGTGTAGTCAAGCAATGGTAGAGTGGGGTGACGTAGAGCGATGGTGAGGTACTGTGAGGTCAAGCCTTGTTTTGGCGAAGTAAGGTGTGGTTCAGTAGTGTTTTGGTAAAGTAAAGTAGGGTCAAGTAATGTTTTGGCGAGGTGTGGTTTGGTTTTGTATAGTTTGGGTTTGGTCATGTTTGGTATGGTTTTGGCGGAGTGTGGTTTCGTGGTGTCTTGGTAAAGTATGGTAGGGTATCGTTTGGTTTTGGTATAGTGATGCCCCGTCTCGCCTTGTTTTGGCGGAGTGTTGTAACGTGGCGTTGAGTAATGGTATTGTAACAGCGAAGTGGTGTCTTGACTTGAACAGCGATGGTATAGAGTTGTAGGGTTTAGCGATGCAACGATCCCGAATAGTTTAGTGTTGTAACGGTCGCGTGCGGTTTAGTAGCGTAACGGTAAGGTGAGGCGTAGTAACGTAGTGCAATGGTTATGTACAGAGTGGTGTTGTTCGGTTCTGGCGAAGTATAAAGTAGTCAGGCGACGGTTTTGAAAGTTGTGGTTTGCTTTCAGGTATGGATTGGATATACTAAGGAAATAATATGGCAATAACAGCAAAACAATTAAAACGGCGTAAGAATCATATCGGGTCGTCTGATATGTTGGCTGTGTTGGGTGGTGATATTTACAAGTCAGCGTTTGATGTATTTTTGGAAAAGACCGGCCAGTTGACAGAGCAAAAAGAAAACAAGCAGATGTTCGCTGGCACCATGTTCGAGTCGGGCGTGTTGGATTATGCTGAGCAGATGCTTGGTAAATTGAAGCGTAACCAACGACGTATAGCACCTGATGGATTGCCGATAGCCTCCAATACCGATGCGATGGTTGTTTCGGATGGCAGCCCGGTTGATGCTAAAACAAGCGGATTGTTCGGCCCGCTCAATAAAGACTGGGGTGAACCGGGGACTGACGAGATACCTAATTACGTCATTGTTCAGGCACAGACTCATATATTATGTTGCCGGTCCGATGTCTGTTATATCCCTGCTTTCCTTGCCGGCAGAGGATTTCAGATGTTTATTGTCCATTACAACGAAAGGCTGATACAGATGATACGGGAAGAGGCGGTGAAGTTCTGGGAATATGTTAAGGCTGTTCAGCCGCCACCTGATACGCAGCCGACAATGCGGGCGATTTCTCGTATGATTCGGGAACCTGACAAGATTATCAACATACCGAATGAGCCTGTCGAATTGTGGCAAAAGACGAAAGAGATTAAAAAAATTGCCGTGTTGGCAGAAAAGATAGCACAGAAAAAGGTGCTTGCCCTACTTGGTGACGCTGAGGTTGGCCAGTCTGAGGCAGGCACGGTAACATACAAAGAACAATCAAGAAAAGAATACACGGTAAAATCAACTACTTTCAGGGTGGCACGGCTGAGTAATGTCAAGGCGCTGCCGGCTGCGTTGGGGCTTGCTTTAGGTATGGATTAGATATACTAAATGGGAACTTTTGGAAACTAAAACTTTAGAGAAAGGGATATAATTATGAGTAAATTAGAACAAGCGTTAGAAGTGTCCGCCTTAACACGGATTATCGTGGACATGCAAGAAAAAAAGAAACGTCTTGAGCAACTTAACAAATATGATCACGAAGAACCAGATCCCAGACAGGCTTTTTTTGTCGAGTTTGGTGGCAGAAGTACACATGTTAAATACTTTCCAAACAATAATGACATTGGTGATGAAATTACTGCATTTTTTGTCGAACTGTTCGGACAACTTGAAGCGGAGGCTGAAAAAACATTATCAAAATTGCTGGCTTAACTTGAAACTAAAACTTTAACACAAGGAGATAAGTAATGGGAACACTGGTAGTTCAAGACAGAGACACGCTCAAAGACTTAGTGACAAGAGCCAAAGGAAGTTTGGCTGATATGTTACCAAAACATCTTACTGTTGATCGGGTGATGAAAATGGCGCTCGTGGCTGCGTCGAGGCAGCCAAAACTGTTTGAGTGTACAAAAGAATCGTTTTTACAGGCGATTATGAAATCGTCCGAATTAGGTCTCGACTTCACCGGGACGCTTGGCAGTGGCTATCTCGTGCCGTATTTTAACAGCAGACTCAAAGCATACGAATGTCAGTTCATACTTGGCTACAAGGGTATGATCGAGTTGGCGATGCGTTCTGGTAAGGTCAAGAAGATTAACTCGCAAGTCGTATTTGTAAATGACAAGTTTAAATACGTCGAGGGGTTAAATCCGATACTTGAACACGAACCACAGATTGACGGTGATAGAGGTGCGTTCAGGTGTGTTTATGCGGTGGTTCATATTGAGGGGACAGAGCCACAGATTGAGGTTATGACCAAAGATCAGATTGAGGGGATTAAGGCACGCAGCAAAGCAAGTTCGGGCCCATGGGTAACTGATTACAACCAAATGGCTCGTAAGACGGTTATACGCAGGGTGTTTAATTACATACCAAGTAGTGTTGAATTACAGCGGGGAACAGAGATAGACCAGGAGTTTGATGATAACATCAATCTTAATCCTGAGCCGTTGCCTGATGACAAAGAAGATACCGATACCCGTACGAAAACAGAGCGACTTGCCGATGAATTAGACGAAGCCGAACGAAGCAAAGGCGTTAACAAAGCGATTGATAAGGCCAAAAAGACCACAAAGACCGAAGATGATATTTTGACACCTGAACAGCGGCGGTTGAGTCTCACACAAGACGCTATGACGATGGTATGTAAAATGCACGGTAAAGACGGCTTGAATGGTATCAAAGACGCTCTTATGACATATTCGGTTTATACAGACGAAACCGGCAAAGAACACGTCGTCGACACCCTTGAGGGAATTACCGACGATGACTGGCTCGGCCGTATTTACGACAAAATCTGTACGTCTTACAATTTATGGGTGGAGAACAGTGGATAAAATCAACAAAATCCCTCCACAGTCATTAGAGGCTGAGCAGTGTACGCTCGGTTCGATAATACTCGACAGCGAGTTGGAATACACGCCAGACATCATGGCGCTGCTGGTTTGTGATGACTTTTATACCATGCCACATCAAGCCGCATTCAGGGTTATGCAACGTATGTATAACTCGAACCGTCCGATAGACATCGTTACGCTGCGGGATGAACTAAAAAGTGCGGGTAAGTTCGATGAGGACGGGAAAAACCCGGACATGCTGAATGTTGCCACTTTATCTGACTTAATTTACGATTTACCGTCCGCTACGAACGCAATATATTACGCCCAGACAGTCAAAGACAAAGCCGTGCTGCGTAATATAATCAGAACATGTGGCAAAGCAATCGACAAAGCATTCGAGCCGATGGACGACGTAAATCAATTCACCGACAAGTTAGAGGCTGATATTCACCAGATAGCCAAACAGCATAAAACAGATGGCTTGGTTATGCTCGGCGACATCGTGCAACCGATTGTGGAGGAGATATTGCAACGGACTGAAGTGCGGCTGACTACCGGCCTGCCTACTGGGATTATGTTACTTGACAGTATAACAAACGGTATGCATCCGGGTGAAATGATTATTATTGCAGGCAGGCCGTCGATGGGTAAGACGGCTTTAGCTATGAACATCGCTGGGTATGTTGCGATAGACCTTGATAGGCCAGTTGGGATATTCTCACTTGAGATGAACAAAGTGGATTTAGCCAGACGTATGTTATCCAGTGTTGGCGGGTTTGAGCATGAATCGCTGAAAAACAGAGTGGCTTCGGAAACGACAAAAGCACAAATCCAGGAATGCTGCCAACGGTTATCTCAAACAAAGATGGTGCTGGATATGTCATCTACACTTAACCCGATAGAGCTGCGTAGCCGAGCAAGGGCGATGCAGCGCAAGCATGGTGTAGAATTGATAGTTATTGATTATGTGCAACTCATGGATACACCGGAGTACTATAAGAAGAGAGCAGAAGTGGTCAATGATATATCCCGCAGCATCAAGACGTTGGCTGGCGAATTGGGGATACCGATAATAGTCGTATGTCAGTTGAATCGCAAATCCGAAAGCAGGGACAGCAAACAGCCGATCATGTCAGACCTTAAGGAATCCGGCGGACTTGAAGAGGCAGCGGATAAGATTATAATGGTGTATCGGCCAAAGTATTACGGAAAATCAGAAACCGATGAGACCGAACTGATTATCAGAAAGAACCGTAACGGCGAATTAGGTGCTGTTGAGGTTCGGTTTAACGGGGCAATGATGAGGTTTGAATAATGAAAACACTATTCGGCGACGACAATTCTAAGACGGTGGCAGAGGCAGCTATAGCAGCACGGTTCAATCGGTTCTGGGCTGTATATCCGAGAAGGGTGGCTATAGGTAACGCAAAGAAAGTGTGGGCTAAAATCAAACCTGATGATAATCTGACGCAGAAAATGATAACCGCTATCGGAAAACAGGCAATGGCGCATGGGTGGTATCGAGATAAGAAGTTCTGCCCGCACCCTGCAACATGGTTGAACGCCGAGCGGTGGAATGATGAAGTCGAGAAACCGGCTTCTGACCTTAGCCAACAATATGCGGTATTGACAACCGAAGATATGAAGCGTAAAAGGGACGAAGTATTTTAATTTTTTTATTCAGGGATGATGGCGACTGAGCATGGATGCTTTACTTCCGTGGCCCGTGATGGTTACATTCCTTTCCTGTTGCGGGCCACCTATTTTGAAAGGGTAAAATAATGACTTGGCGAGAGCATTGCAAACCTATAATAGCCAACATTATTAACACTATTGGCAAAGATGACATGAAAACATTACGCAAAGCATTAAAAGAAGCATATCCATATGGCCAACGCAAGTGTTATCCGTATAAAACATGGTGTTCAGAAATAAGAAGACAATTAAAATTAAATTATAAAGAAACTGAACAACCGCTTTTTAATAATTTGGAGAAGAAATAATGATTAAGTTCACTATATTAGGCAATCCGATAGCACAAAAGCGACACAGATCTGTTCGGCGTGGCAATTTTATTGGCCAGTACGATCCGAGCTTACAGAATAAAGAGGATTTTCGTGCAACAATTCAGCAATATGCGCCAAAGGAGTTATTGACCGGCCCGCTACGGATAGATATTGCGTGGTTTTTCGCACGGCCCAAAAGTCATTTTGGAACCGGCAAAAATGCTGGCAAACTGAAAGCGTCGGCGCATGAATACTGGCACACCAAGAAGCCGGACCGTGATAATCTCGACAAGTTCATACTGGATTCTCTGACTGGTGTATTTTTCAAGGATGATTCGATTGTCTGTGCTGGCGAGCTTGGTAAGTTTTGGGATGACTTTAATAAACCGCGTGTCGAAGTTAGTGTGTTTGAGTTAGATAGCGATGAATGACTTCAAAAGCAATATAGACCAGGAATTACATATGCCCGTGCATATGGGGGCGGTAGAGCCTGAGACCGAGGTTAGGTGTTATTACTGTAATGCAGTTTTAACCGAAGCCGACGAGGTTACACACGAGACGGGCAAGCTGTCGCATACGCTCTGTTGTGAGCAGGAAATGGAGTCTCACAATGAATGTTAAAGATATTATAAAAGAGTATTTGGAGAAAAACGGCTACGATGGCCTATGCGGCGAAGGTTGCGGATGTAGGGTAGTCAACGACGAACTATTTATTATGTGCGAAGGGAGTTTTAACGATTGCGTCCCAGGATATTTGCATAAGTGTAAAAAAGCGGATTGCGGAGAATGTGAAGAATGGTGTCATGAAATTACGGATGGTTCGTGGCTGATGAAATCGGAAAAACCAAAGAAAGCAGGGATAGCGAAATGAAAATAACAATAGATGTTTCAGAAGAAAACGAAGGAACGGACAGTCCGTATTGGTTAATTATAAACCCACGGCAAAACTTTCGTGTTGATGATCAATCCATACACGATATTGCTTCTATGATCACCGGCCCGTTCTTTAGCAGGGAAGCGGCCCAATTATTTCTTAACGTGACGAGATATAATTTTGGAACAAACCCAAGAGTTTTTTGTGCAAGCGGTCACCCTTCAAGACAATATAGAGAGGCGTGGCGAAAAGCTGATAGAGAGAAATTAGGTGAGTGATGGCTAAAATATGGTTAGCGAGAGATAAAAAATGGACTAATTTATACACTATACACATTGGCGAAAAACCCACCCTGAAGGACGACGCAATATACATAGGAAATATCGTAAGCTCGTTTGATGGAAAAGTGTTTCACTCAATACAAAAAAGAGTGAGGCTCAGAAGGGGCCAGTGCGTAGAGATTGCAAATATATTCATACACACAAAAGATGGACAAAAAAGGCATGAAAGGCGGTGAATAATGTGTGGCTACGGAAACACTGAAGCGGAATGTGTAGCAAAAATAAACAGCTACAGAAACACCGACAGGCGTTGCACCTATCTGTTTACGTGCAAGCCTCTTGGCTATTGTTGGTCTTATGCGTGGCATATTGACGATAAAACCTCAGACGAAGATATGGAAAAAATGTGTAAGGGCTGTGATATGTGGAAAGGCGTGGTGAGTGATGAGTGATAGAATTAAATGTATCAGATGTGGTGCCGATAGCTATAATGTGTATGACAGAACTAGTCTTGCCGCCGAAATAATGGAAAGGAATAAAGAGTTGGCCGAACTCAAAGCCGAGAATATAAAGATTAGAAGTATGCTTGGTGATGAGTTCGATGATGTAGCGTGCGATAAGATACTGGCAAATACCGAAGAATTAACAAAAGAGAACACCGAACTCAAGGACATTCTG
>JBDRHL010000103.1:0-3249 GCA_043816955.1 Planctomycetota bacterium
AGTTAGCATCCTTTCTGCCCTTTGCCATCTGGAACCATCTCCAGAGACAAAACTTCGGCCAAGTGTGATGGTCCCCCTTTAGACGCTTTTTTGGGCCCTAAGATATGCTAACTCTGGCCCCCTTTTCGATGCTAATCGCCACCCTGCGGGTAAAATACGCGCTAAAAAGGCATTTTTTTCGAAAGGAGACGCATATGGAGATTATAGCATTTGATTCGCACAAACGCTATACCTTAGCTCGTGTGGAAAAACCAAATGGACAATTGGTCAAAGAAAGAAGAATCGTACACTGCCAAGGCAATATCATCAGGTTTTTGGATAGTTGTGAACCGGGCAGTCCTGTGGCAGTTGAAACCATCGGCAATTGGTATTGGATCATTGATGAAATTGAGCAGGCAGAGAAGCTGCCAAGGCTTGTGCATGCACGAAAGGCCAAGTTAATGTTGGGTTCGATCAATAAGACAGATAAATTGGATGCTCGCGGGTTGAATGTTCTTCAACGAACAGGAACTCTTCCGACAGTATGGATACCGCCAGCAGACCTGCGAGACAAACGAGAGCTGCCACGGACCCGGATGGTATTTGCCTGCCAGCGTACCCGTTTGAAGAATCGCATTCATTCGATTCTGGCTAAATATGGATTATTTTATAAGTTTGAAGAAGTAAGTGACATTTTTGGCAAGGCCGGTCGAGAACTCCTGCAGCAATGCATGAAACAGTTGCCAAGTCAGACTCGTTATACAATGCGGTGCTTGCTTCGCCAATTGGATACAGTCTGCCAGGAAATTGAGCGGCTTGAGAAACGTATGGGGCAGGTTTTTGAAAAGACCGAGCAGGTCAGGTTTTTGATGACTATGCCGGGAGTTGGTTTTATACTGGCAGTGGTTATTTCACAGGAGATAGGCGATGTGGTCCGTTTTAACAGTCCGCAGCGTTTAGCATCTTATTGCGGAACAGTACCTCGCGTGCACGCCAGTGGAGATAAGGTGCGTTTTGGCAGACTGCGGCCTGATACCAATCGTTATTTGAAATGGGCGTTTTCTGAGGCAGGCAATTCAATAGTAGTCAACCGCAAGAGCTGGCCACATCGTCATGTGTGTCAGTTGTACAGTCGCATTCGGCAAAGGAAAGGGCACGCCAAAGCTGTAGGCGCGATGGCAAGACATCTTGCGGAAGCCAGTTATTGGATGCTTAAGAACAACGAATCCTATAAGGAACGTGGGATAAAAAATGTTTCGCTATCGCAGGTATGAACGCGTTACGGTCATGTCCGCTTTGACGGACGCAAACTGATTGCGAGATATCTGTAGGAGATTCTCATGTCACATAGATGACGTAGAGATGACTTTGGCGAATCAGCCAATCGAGATTCAGCGAGACCTTAAAAAAGCATAAAAACGACGTAAGTAAAAAGAAAAAATATGCTTGACTTAAGATGCACTTTCAGAGATGACCGATTAAGGGAATTTTGGTGATAGTCATTTTTAAACAAAAACAGCCTCTTATGCCGATAAGTATCTTGATAAGAATCAGTTATAAGCATGGAGGCTGTATGATTACTATCGGCAAAATTCCCAACAAACTACAAAGTTTTTTCAGGCCTGTCAAAAGGCAGGTTTCTGAACATGTCTACAGCTATTTCTGGTCTATGGTGATGTCGATCTGCATCAGTCACAGCAGCACGATTGACAGGCTCGTCAAGTCGTTGCGAAACAGTACTCATCGCACCAATCACGGCGAATTCCTCTGGCGAAGCAACTGGAATGAGTCGGCCGTAATGCAGCAAATTGCCCTGGATACGCTGACGAGTCTGTTTAATAAAAAGGACCGCCACTTGTTCCTCATCATCGATGATACCCAAACCCTCAAGCGAGCCAAAAAGATGCAGGCCGTGGGCAAACTGCATCATCATGCCACCGGCAAGTACGGAATTGGCCATACTATTTTGAAAGTGTGTTTGTACTATCGTGGTATTACTATTCCATGGGCTTCGCTGTTGTACGTTAAAGAAGAACATGCCAGCAAACTGGAGATTGACTTTTGTAAACTTACTGAACTTGCCGGCCAGACAATCAGAGATGCTGCTTTGTCGGAAAAATTCGAGGTTACTGTTTTGTTTGATGCTTTTTACCTTTGCCCAAATGTGGTCAATGCCTGCAAAGAGCGAAAATGGCATTATATTGGCGTAGGCAAGTCTAATCGATGGTTTACGATTGGTTCGGTCAAACGCAAGCTTGCCAAATATGGCAGGAATGTTCTGCGAAATAGTGGCACCTGGTATAACATTGCCGGCCTGCGTAAATCCGGAGTATATCGGCTGGCTGAACGAATCGGCAAGTTGAATAAACTGGGTACAGTTAAGATTGTCTTCTCTCGTCGTAGAGGAGAAAATAAACATATTGCAATTGTTACTGACAACCTTAATGCCTCGATGAGAACTGTTGTGGCTGACTATCTGAAACGATGGTCCATTGAGATGTTGATCAAGGACGAGAAACAGCATTTGGGGCTGGGCGACTACCGTGTACTGCGGTACCAAGCTGTGGTTAGACACCTGCACTTGGTTGATTGTGCCTATGCCTGCCTGACCCACGTAGGGATTAAAACCTATCGTGCACAAGGCCAAAACAAATCCAAGAAGGTGCTGCGACTTGAACCGATTAGCAAACTCAAAGACAGAGTGCGTCGGATCGTCTGGCAGGAGAACATTCAAGATGTTATCAAATATAGTCATGAAAAACCTGTTATTCGCCGCCTGGAAAAACTCCTCGCGGCATAAAATCGGTCAGTTTGAGTAATTAAGAAGATAGTTAATCTTGGCCTGCCGACGATAGTTATTCCATGCATGGAAAAAATTGCAGGAACAATTAATGTAGTGCACGATAATTTAGCGGCTGCCAAGCTTTCAGCAGGTCATTTTCTAGAACGAGCATACAATAATTTCGGCTATTTCGGATTAAAGAATTCCTACTGGTCAGAAGAGCGAATTACTTTTCTTGACGAGATTTTAAAAGATCAAGGGATGGGACCTATCTTTAGACTGGAACTTGAAATTGATCCATCCAGCAACTGGCTATGTGAACTTCAAAGGCGATATTTTGATAGAGAAGTCTCATGGCTTAAAAGCCTTCCAAAACCAGTTGCAGTAATCTGCTGCAATGACTTATTTGCGTCCTGTATTGTAAAAGCCTGTCAGGCAAGTGATATAAAAGTACCTGACGAAGTAGCAGTTCTTGGAGCCGATAATGA
>JBDRHL010000104.1:0-27789 GCA_043816955.1 Planctomycetota bacterium
ATTCCTTCGGTTGCATCAGGAACATATTCTCCGGGTCCATACATTTTATTGTCCTCCAGAAAAACAATAACTTTCTGAAGGATATATCGGACATCACCGTCCTAACACATTAAAAATACCGGTAAATTTGCTACAGTCTCCGGTTCTACCAGTAATCTATCTCCTGCTACAATCGAGCAGAATTGGGTTCGTCCAGGCATGATTGCCCTTTTCATCCACCACCTCGACCCGAACATATTTGCTGGTTTCATGCAAATTAAATTCAGCTTCGGTAATCGGCTCCCCGCCGTCAGTGTAATAACTGAAACCGCGATCTCTGTCGCAGATAAAATGCACCTCCGCTGCCGGTGTGCATCTGACCGAAGCAATGTTGTCCTGGACACGGAAATCATCTATGACAGGCCCGCAAGAGGCATAGAAAGCCCCTGAGCGAAGGGCATCCATGACGGCAGTTGTTGTGAGCCTTTCTGTCTTGATCATTGTCCAGCCCATGAAAATATCCCTGCCGCGGTGCGTATCGTCGCATGCTATGCCGCCGACAAACCGGCCCGCATCAAGCAGTTCGTCCCAGTGCACGCCGCTGAATCCTTTGCCGATTTTTGTACATGTGGCGTTAAAAACCTCTATCCCGATATAGCCCTGTACTGCGAGCATTTCGTTGATGTTATGACCACACCAGTAGGGATGGCCCAAAATAACCTCACCTCCCGCCTGCCGAACGTTTCTGACGCAGACGTTGGCGTCGTATTCATCGGGAAGTTCAAAACCCTCCGGAACATTAAGACAAATCAGATGGTATAGAAAATCAGGCCCGCAATACGGGTGTGCCTCAAGGCCTGTGATTACCAGAAAATCATCACTGCAAAGATTCTCCACGCTGCTGGTGATACGATGATCGGTAATCGCAAGTATATCATAATGCCGTTTTCTGTATTGCTCCGCGCGCTGCTGAGCGGAGACTTCTCCGTCGCTGCTGGTTGTGTGACAATGAAGATTCGCCTTGTACCAGTTGCCTTGAACATCAAACACATTGACTAACTGCATCAAAATTTCCTTTTCAAATTAAACAATTGGTTATCCAACACGGTACTATCTGTCTACCGACTGTCTACCGGTTAACTTTCTACTCCATGCCTGCCTCACATTTGCGGAGGTATCTTTCTTGCTGTAACTTTTATCCTGCGCTGCACTGTGGAAAAACCCCGGCTTTCTGTAAGCCCCCACGCCTTGGCTGCTGCAACTCTTACAGCAGTTCGTAATGCCGAATCGATACGTCCGCTCGTGCACATCCCGTGGAGAAATCCTGCCAGCAGATAGTCTCCGCAGCCAACAGTCTGGGCAGCTTTTCTGCTTTGCCGGGTGCGTACCGACCAACTACCCTGCCTGCTTAGTGCTATCGCACCTTTGGAACCCCTGCTGATCAGAACAATCCGGCTTTGAGTTAGTAACTCCCTGCCCGCTGAAGCCAGCACCGCAGTATTGTCAGCAATACTGCGTTCCAGCAGTTCGCTTAGTTCCGCAACGTTAGGACTTATCACCCATAAGCCTCCTGCCCGGACAATCGCCTTGAGAGCATTGCCGGAAGTATCCAGAACAACTTTTGCGCCATTAGCCATACATAATTTCTGCAGCGAGACTGTCTGGAACAAAAGGTCCTCCTGGGGCATGGAGCCGGCAAAAACACAGATGCTCCCCGGGCCGGCAAGCTTGCGCAGATCAGCCTTTAACAATTTTATGGAAACTTTCGAGATCAGCTCGCTTTTGTTGCGAAGATGAATTTCCCTGCCTTTTCTTCTGTCAACAATAGTTATGTTTTGGCGAGTCCTTCCTTTTACACTGGTCATCCGTATGTCGATAAATGTGCGCAGCGGGCGCATTGCCCGGATCATCTGCTTAATATCATCACTGCCCCATAAGCCTGCTGCGGTACTTGCCATACTCATCCACGCCATGGCGC
Organism: Planctomycetota bacterium; assembly: GCA_043816955.1. GTDB lineage: Bacteria > Planctomycetota > Phycisphaerae > Sedimentisphaerales > CAYZTY01 > JBDRHL01. The sequence goes on from JBDRHL010000104.1 coordinate 1,958, forward strand.
ACGACACATTCAATGCCTTGCCCGCCGGGGCATCATAGCGGGCATCCACCACTGCATGGTCTGCCCACTCCAGCCGTTTTACCTGGCAGATTGTGTCCCAGCACGGGCACAAACCAATTGTTATAACTCTGTTTTTGCTGCTCATAAGCTGACTGCGGACAATCTACATCCCAAGCCAAGGTAAATCAATGATTTTATTACAACCCCTGCCGTCTGCTCCGGATGTGACAGTAAAGATAAAGTATCTCCCCCCTGTGCTATGCTTTGGGCTCAGTCCTCATTAGAGATGTATTCATATCTGATTTTCTCCCCTTCCTCGGCATCCTTTTTTTCAGGTGGATCCGGATTTTCGCTCGATTCAGTGCCGCCTTCATCGGTCAAATCAGCGTACCCCTGCTCAGCATCACAGGCCATTTGATTTCGCACTTTTTGATATTCTTCAGGCGTCATTGTTACCTCACGCGCCTGGCTGCCTTTGTATTCCCCCAGAATACCCGCCGCAGCCATCATCTCGATTATCCGTGATGCCCGTGCATAACCTATACTTAAACGCCTTTGCAGAAGAGAAACACTTCCGCGTTTAGACTCCAGCACCATCCGAACAGCCTCATCGAACAACTCATCCTTGTGCATCTCCGAAGGATCAATCCGATGCAGTTGAGTAAGTTCCGGATGGAACTGCGGTTCGGCAATCTCCTTGAGGTACTTAACGATTGCCTTGACCTCACGATCGTCAATAAATGTACCTTGTGCCCTTACCAGCTCACTTGTTCCGGGCTTCAGAAAGAGCATATCGCCCTGGCCAAGCAGTGTCTCGGCGCCATTCTGGTCCAGGATGATTCTACTGTCCATTCTCGCAGCAACGCGGAAACCTATTCGCGTTGGCATGTTCGACTTGATCAAGCCGGTGACAACCGTAGCCTGCGGCCGCTGCGTCGCAAGAACAAGATGAATGCCCACCGCCCGGCTTTTCTGAGCAAGGCGAACGATATGGGCTTCAATCTCTTTTGCCGATGTCATCATCAGGTCGGCAAGCTCATCAATTATGATTACGATTGACTCAAGCTTCTTAGGTATTTGGGCTTCTTCCTCTTCCGTCGTAGGATTAAAACGTGATATTATCTCTTCTCTGCCAAGTTTGTTGTATTCGTCGATATTTTTTACTTTGGCTTCTGAGAAAATCGCATACCGCTCATCCATCTTTACAGTAGCCCATTCAAGAATCTGCTCGGCCCGGCGGACTTCTGTTATAATTGGACTCATCAGATGAGGTATCAGACTGAAGTTGGTCATCTCAACCATTTTCGGATCTATCAGAATCAGCTTAACCTCGTCAGGCCGCCTCAACAAAAGGATGCTCGTTATAATGCTGTTAATGCAGACACTTTTGCCGGAACCTGTTGTACCGGCGATAAGAAGATGAGGCATAACCGCAAGGTCTGAAACCAGTGCTTCACCGCTGCTGTCTTTACCGAGAAACAGCGGTATACACATCTGAAGTTGTTTTTTGCCGGCAAGCTGAATAAGGTCTTTGATCCTGACTTTTTCTTTCTCATTGTTGGGAACTTCGATCCCGATGGTATGCTTGCCCGGAAGAGGCGCTACAACGCGCACGGCACTTGCCCCAAGGGCGCGCGCCATATCATTGGCTAGATTACTGATCTGGCTGACCTTTATTCCCGCCGCCAGCTCAAGTTCAAACATCGTTATCACCGGCCCGGTATCCGCAGCAACCACTTTGGTGTTAACATTGAACTCGGCAAGCAGCCGTTCGAGAGAGGCTGCCTTGGCTTTGACAACTTTTTCCTGGACCGACGTATATCCGTGCTCAGGCTCCATGAGAAGATCAAGGGAAGGCAGAATATAATCGTCATAACTTTTCGGCACATAGGGCTTTTGCCCTTTGCCCGTATTGGTCGAGGTAACTTTGATGCCTGCTCTTTTAGGTCTTGCATCTTTTCTGCCAGCCTCCTCAGCCAGTATCTCGATCGTACTGTCATGATGTTCCGCCATCTCGTGGTCAAACTCGGCAGTCTGCTGCGAATCAACCTGTTTTTGTTTTGTACTCAGCTTCTGCCATATATCCCCGAGAACCTGGGAATGTTCCCTGGCAGCGTACCACGCCGGCGCCGCCAGGCCGAATACACGAACAAAAACCTTCCCAATCCATCTTGCTGTGAACACAACAACGACATCCGCAAGAAGAACTGCTCCGACAATCCAGGCGCTCACCAGAATTATTGCGGTACCCAGAATCGCGAAATGCTCGCGCAAAAAGATCACAACTGCCGTACCGAGCACCCCCCCTGCTCCGATAGGAAAACCATTGGCAGTATCCTTGAGGATAAGGCCGGTGCTCGCTGAAGCAGCCAAAGTAAGCAGGCAAAACCCAGTTGACCGCAGTATCGGCTGAGTGATCTGTCGGCCTGCCAGCTTTACCAGTAGTCCAGAGGTAGCCGTGCCAAGTACAATGAATATGCCTGGCCCGATATAATACATCAGATAGTAGGCCATGAAGCCCCCTATCGGGCCACACCAGTTCTTACTGGGTTGATTATGAGGCCAGACATAATCGCTGGGATAGTCGCCTATGTCAAAGCTCAGGCAGCTACAGAAAACCAGCATAAACCCCGCCGCAGAGAAACAAAGAGCCGCGGTAATGTACGATTTCTTCTGAGCCATAATAATGTCTCTGATTTCGTCCGATAAAAACAACTATTAACAGCGATAATAACAGCGCCTGCCAGACCGCAATATAATATATATCGACCACTTACCGGAATTCACTGCACTTTTAACAGACAGGACTCTGCCTTGATTCGGCTTGCAATTCCCCCTCGCGACTGTACAATCACCGGCATGGAAGAGCTGCATAACAAGATAATACAAGGCGATTGTATAGAAATTTTAGGCGGTATCGACAGATCTTTCGCCGACCTGATCTTCGCAGATCCGCCTTTTAACATCGGATATCAGTATGATAAATACAAAGACACCGTAAAAAAAGAAAAGTACGTCGCCTGGACCGAAGATTGGATGCGGGCATGCAAAAAAGTCTTAAAACCCAATGGGTCATTTTATATCGCGATAGGCGATGACTATGCTGCCAATGTCAAACTCATCGCCGAACAAATTGGGCTGTTTATGCGAAACTGGATAATCTGGCACTACACGTTCGGGCAGCAGACAAAACAGAAGTTCGCCCGCGCCCATACCCACATCTTTTACTTTGTAAATGACGAGAAAAATTTCACCTTCAATGATTTTGCCGTACGCGTCCCTTCCGATCGTCAGATGATATATAACGACCGTCGCGCCGATGCCCGCGGCAAGATGCCTGACGACGTCTGGGACCAGTATTCTCGCGTATGTGGAACATTCAAGGAACGCCAGGGCTGGCATCCCTGCCAGATGCCGGAAACCCTGCTCAGTCGGATTATCTCGGTCAGCTCTAATCCAGGCGATTGTGTTCTTGACCCATTTATCGGGTCGGGCACCACTGCAGCAGCGGCCTATCAGCTCGGGAGAAATTACGTCGGCCTGGACATATCGGCCAATTATGTCAAAAACACCCGCATGAGGCTAGAGGAGTTAAAACACAGTTCAGACAGACACAGAAACCTGTTTTTCCCCACGACAGAAATGAATGAACTGAAACGACTGCTGCGTGATACAGGCATATCCGCCGCCGAGATCTCAGGTGATAAGAAGATTCTGGATGTTCTCACAAATCAGTTTCGCATACGCATGAATAACGGCCAAAACTATACCGCTGATAAAGTAGCCGTTGCTCTCGAAGGGTTACTCATTGAAAAGTGATAACTTCAAGAGAATAATACTGATCTTCACGGGTTTTTGCGCTACCGGCGTTATGCTGACGCTGATTCAGGCACCATTGAGCATCGACTACCTGGCATGGACTTCGCTGGTGCCTCTGGTTCTTCTGTCCAATGACAAATCCAAACCAGGACAGCTAATCCTCGCAGGCTATATCACCTGTTTTTGCTATTGGCTGATCAACCTGTACTGGCTGGGGTTCGTTACCGCCGCAGGCTGGATCGCATTTTGCCTATATATGGGCTGTTACTGGCCTGTATTGTCTGTCCTGCTGCGCTTCTGCCGCTGCAGAGCAATTCCAATGATAATTGCTGTGCCTGTGCTGGTTGTCGGAGCAGAGTCATTTCAAGCCGTAATATTAGGAGGTTTCGGCTGGCGATATCTGGCACATAGCCAGTATGAAAACATCAGACTGATACAGATTGCCGACATCTTCGGCACTGCGGGAGTGTCTTTTCTCATCGCTATGGTCAATGGGGCTCTGGTTGATATGATATTAAACATATCGAAAAAATCAGCGGTCTCAGCAGGCAATATAACAGGCAATATAATTAGAATCGCAGTCGTCGCCTGTGCCATAACTGCAGCACTTTTGTATGGCTGCCAGCGGGTCAACCAAACGCCGGGTTATGTTTCAGAGGGGCCTCTTATAGCTTCCGTACAATGCAATATACCGTTGAGGGTAAAAGAATCAGGCCTCGCTGAAGTGCATATTCTTGCCGATCTGCTCAGGCAAAGCACGGCTGCTTCAAACAGCAAGGCTGAACTGATTGTCTGGCCTGAGACGATGGTCCAGACCACGCTTGATGAACGATTTCTGCTTCTGTGCGACCCCTGTCATCCCGCAAGGATTTTTGATGCTGTGCTGGGCGAACATGCAAAAGACCGGGCTTATATCCTGGTAGGATCTTACGCAGGAAAACCTGCAGTAATTGACGGAAAGAACTATCTTGTCGAAAGGTATAATTCGGCTTTTCTTTACCGCCCGGACGGATATCAGGACCCTAATCATTATGATAAAATTCACATCGTCCCGTTTGGCGAATATGTTCCCTTCAAAGAAAGCCTTCCGTCTCTGCACAAATGGCTCCTGAAGCTCACCCCCTATGAGTATGATTATTCCCTGAATCAAGGCAGCAATTATACTGTCTTTAACATGGCCGGCAAACCGCACGATTACAGGTTCGCTGTGCTGATTTGCTACGAAGACACCATTGCCGGCATTGCCAGACACTTTGCACTAAATAAAAATAACAAAAAACGAATAGACTGGCTGGTCAATATCAGCAACGACGGCTGGTTCGTACGTTTCTGCGGAGGAGATGTTTCTGCGAGTACCGAACTGGTTCAGCATACCGCCATTTGTGTTTTCCGGGCTGTTGAGAACAGACTTGCGGTTGTCAGAAGCGTCAATACCGGCATAAGCTGTCTCATTGATTCACTCGGGCGGATAAAAAATGGTTATCTCAGCGGGAATTTGCCGATGAAAGCTATGGATCGACAGGGTGTCGCCGGATGGTTCGTTGACCGGGTCGATATTGACAAAAGGGTAACTTTTTTCAGCAGGTACGGGCAAGTTTTGGATCCTGCCTGTGCGGCTTTGTTGCTCCTCACAGCCCTATGGGCATTGAGAATTTGGCTTCAAAATCGCAAGGCCTCCTGCCCCCGGTCCAGGTTCTCAGAGTCCCCTGCATAATGTAATAATTTTCTATAATTTAACAGATTGTGGAGATTTTCATGGGTAAAAAACTGGTTGTTTCACTGATGTTGTCTGCCCTATTGCTTGGCGGCTGCAAAAGAAATGGCGCTCAATCTCTGCCTTTGCGAGGTTCCGTGTCAGAGCCTCTCCTGGAAACTCAGGCTCTTGACATTGTCAAAGCAGGACTGACCCACAGCGACCCGCTCGTTCGCGCACGCGCCATAGAGGTCGTCGCCTTTCGAGGAAGGACCGATTTGATGTATTATGTAACCGCTCGAACAGCGGACGAATACGTGCCAGTTCGATTCGCCGCTGCTCTGGCTGTGGGGGACCTGAAATACGCACGAGGACTACCTGTCGTCGAATCTATGTTGAAAGACAGCAACCAAAATGTTCAGGTTGCCGCCGCTTATGCGTTAACCAGGCTCGGACAAAAGAACCTGCAACACGTCTTCCAGAGCGGACTGGACAGTTCCGATCAGACTGTAAGAGCAAACACTGCTTTGGTTGTCGGGAAACTCGGCGAACCCCGATGGATCGGAAGACTGTACAAGGTAATCGAGTCGCCGGATTCGCAGGACAAAGCCGTTTATCAGGCCGCTGAAGCCATCGCGATGCTGGGTGATGAAAAGATTTACCCCAAACTGTGGACAATGCTGATAAGTGCTTATGCCGACGTACGGGTGATGGGCATAAAAGCCATGGGCGCATTGGGGACTGCGCAGGCCCAAAATGCGATTATCACATTATTGGATGACGAGATCCCCGAGGTGCGATTGGTCGCAGCGGGCCAGCTCGGTCAGCTTGGGGAAAACACCGGCGAAACGGTTGTTCTTGAGTTTTTTGCAGAGGGGCAGAAAAACCTGGATACGCCTGATCTTGAACGTGCAAAAGTTCTGACAGCCATTGCCATCGGCCAGATCGGCACCGACCGACTTGAGCGGCACTTGCCTGCCCTGCTGGAGGATGAGTCAATAATCGTCAGGTTGGCGGCGGCAAAAGCCGTGCTTATGCCAGCCAAATAAATAATAATAAGTACGCCGGGCTTAATGAAAAATGACTTGACCTTAATAATTGGAAAACGTAAAATTCGCATATTAAGTTTGTCCGATATATATGCCTGACTTCAATTTTGCAGAAGCCTTTGTAAGAGTTATAAGGAGTATATTTTGAGTGTATTAACGAAAGTTCTGATAATTCTGCTGGTACTGTTTTCAAGCTTCCTTTGTGCAATTGTGGTAACTTATGTAGGGACTGCCAATAACTACAAAGCAGCGTACGAGGATCTCAACATAACCGCAGAAGCACTCCGGCAAAACATTGCCAGTCTGAAAGAACAATTGAACGAACAGGCTGCCGCCGCTGAACAGATGAGTTCAATATTAAAAAAAAGAGCACAGGCCTGTGATATTGAGAATGATCAGCTCCAGGTGGAACTTGCCAACAAAGAGCGAGCCAACTCCGTCCTGACGGAGCGAATAAACAGCTGGTCGGGGGAAGTAATGGCTTTCCGCCAGATTATTGCGAACATGGAAGATAACCTGAAGCAAACGAGAATAGCGCTCGATAAGGGCAGAATTGAGCAAATAGAAGGTCGTCAGAGACTCAATGAAATCGCATCGCAGTTAACTGAAAAACTTGTTCAGCTTGACGCTCTCGAAGCTGAACGAAGGCGCCTCCTTGAAAAGAACGCCTCGCTGGAGGAACAAATTACAGGCGTCAGAACAGTCCAACAGCCCGATATGGCACCGCCGCAGCCCGTTACTCCCTCAAGGGAGACGGTAACAGCGGCTCCGCCGGTTACAGCCGAAGTGGAACTGCAGGGTATCGTTACCGAAGTTGATCTGCGTAACTCACTTGTTACTATTTCGCTCGGCACTGCTGACGGCGTAAAACCGGGAATGACATTCCATGTAACACGCGGCGATGAGTTCATCTGTGATATTATTATTTCTGATGTTGATACTGAAACATCTGCCGGCACCATGGGTATCACCGCCGGCGACCCGCAAGTCGATGACAAAGTTTCAACCGGATGGTTGTAAACAAAAAATTTGAAAGATACACAAAATGAGTCCTGAAAGCCCGATTCGAACCAGGAAAATCAGCCCTGCAAGCAGCTTATATACGGTGATTTTGGCCATAGTGCTCGGCGTCGTAGCCGCAACCAGTTGCTTTGTAGCTATAAAATGCTACATGGAATATGGGACAATCTTTAAAATTGCTGAAGTGTTTAAATAAGATCGACAGTACCGCGGAACTCTTAACCCGGCTGTTCAGGAATGTTCGCAGGGCGTGGTTGCATTTTGGCGGCATGGTTGTTACAAAATATATATAATAATTGAAGGGAGTCTCCGTGTTGCTTGATTCTATCTTAGGTTGGTTTAGTAAGGACATGGGAATTGACCTGGGAACCTGCAATACGCTTGTCTGTGTCCGCAATGAGGGGATTGTTCTTAATGAGCCTTCCGTAGTTGCTGTTCGAAAAGGCACGAATATAGTCCTCAATAATGGTGAAGCTGTCGGCCTTGTTGCACGCGAAATGCTCGGCAAGACACCAGGCTCTATAAGTGCTATAAGACCCCTCAAAGACGGCGTGATAAGTGATTTTGAAATCACCGAAGCCATGCTGGGTTATTTCATAAGAAAAGTACACGGCCGAGGCGGACTGGTGCGTCCAAGAGTAGTAATCGCGGTTCCAAGCGGGATAACAGCCGTTGAACGCCGGGCAGTCATTGACAGTGCGGAACGCGCCGGTGCCAGAAAAGTCTATCTCGTTGACGAACCCATGGCTGCCGGAATCGGCGCAGGACTGCCTATTACTGATCCGACTGCCTCTATGATCGTCGACATTGGCGGAGGAACCACCGAAGTAGCGATTATGAGCCTGGCGGACATCAGCACTTGCGATTCCATCCGTATCGGCGGAGACGATATGGATGAGGGCGTAATTAATCATCTAAAGCGCACCTATAACCTTCTGATTGGCGAGCCGCGAGCTGAGCAGGTGAAGATACAGATCGGTTCGGCTGCACCCATGACCGAAGAATTAACCATGGAAGTTGCCGGGCGTGATACCATATCCGGCCTGCCGCGCAAGATTGTTATTACCAGCGAGGAAATTCGGGAGGCACTGAGAGAACCGGTCGCAGCGATCATAGAGTCTGTTACAAGAACACTGGAAAAAGCAGAACCCGAACTGGCTGCAGACTTGATTGATAATGGATTGTATCTTTGCGGCGGAGGCTCACTGTTGCGTGGAATGGACACAGTCCTTTCAAATGCAACCGGCCTGCAGGTAAAACGTGTTGATGACCCCCTCACCTGCGTGGCCCGCGGTACCAGCGTGTATCTGGAGAATCTTGAACTCTGGAAAGATACAATGGATCATGATGGTTATGGATGGGATTAGTACCGTTGCCGACCCTTTGGAGAAAATGCCGTCATGACAATATGCGTGCACAAAGGAATGTGCGGCACCGTGTATTGGGAAAAGCTGTCCGAATGGCGGTTTTGTTTATCTTCCAACTCTTCGTGAAATGACTCGCAGAAAGCTTAAAGTATCCAAAGGCTTCTTATTTACCTGGCTCATGCTTGCTGCCTTAATTGTTTTTTTGACTCCGGACATCATCACTTCAAGATTTCAATTGGGCCTCCTTAGTGTTTTCAAACCTCTGCTTGGATTAGGCCGGGGAATATCGCTCTTTAGCCCCACAAAAAGCAGCCTGAGTGCTCAGCAGACAACCAGAAGAGAAAACTCCTATCAAAACCATTGCCGCAATCTTGAGGCTGAATTACGTCAGGAGCGGGAAAAAGTCACACAACTGACCGGCCTTAAAAGCGGCAATGCATGGGAACGTGCAACGTACCTTTTGGTCAGAGTAGGTACAACTCAGCTCACTGCGTCGCACCATATTATCACCATTAACCGTGGAAGCACCGACGGTCTGGCGGTAGGCCAGTTTGTTCTGGGAGAAAATAGTGTCATTGGTGTGATAAACGCTGTCTCATCAAACATAGCTACTGTAAAACTCACAACCGATCCCTCATCTAAACTCGGCGTGCAGATACTACACAACGACAAATACATCCAGGGTGTTTTGCAGGGTTCGCTGGAAGAGGGAGCAAAGATTAGCGGCCTGGCTGTCAAGGTCTTTCCTGAAGATACTGTTTACACCTACAAAGAGCCGTGGTTCATCGAGACCCCTGTAGTTATTGGAAAAGTGCACAAGTGCACAAAAAGCGATGCCAATCCACTACTCTGGGATGTTTCCGTCAGACCTGTCTGTGATGTGCGGGGTCTGGATACCGTTGCCGTTATTATCATGAGCACCGAATATGAGGATTAACTATCAATGCGATGGTTACGCTTTGCTGCAGTCGTTCTGATCGTGGTGTTGCTCCGGTTAAGCAACATAGATGACCTTATTGCGGTCACACGTTTCGGTATCAAGCCGGATCCGTTTTTGATACTGCTGGTTTTTTTTGCTGTTCAATGCAGCGGCCATGATGCTATAATAATCTCATTTGTCCTGGGTTTTGCAGCGGATTTGGTCGGCGGCGCTATGGGCGTCCACATGATAAGCTTTGGCCTGTTGGGCTCGCTGCTTTGGCAGATTAATCAAGTCATCGTTGTCAGAAAATCAATGCATTTTGCCGCGGCTATATTCGTCACGGGATTCTGTTCAGAATTCATTATACATTTCCTCACGGCGCTCAAGCTGGCTGACAGACCCGCCAATACATACCTGCTTGTCTTTGGAACATCAGTGTATTCGGCAGCTATAGGTCCGTATATCTGTTCAGCACTAAAACTGGCATCGAAATGGATGGGCCTCAGAAGGTATCGCCTCAGAATATCCATTGACAGGTAGACAATGTATCATAAACGTCTAAGGGTTTTCATCGCGTTGTGTCTCATATTCCTGCTCGCGTGCCTGGTCCGCCTGGTTCATCTTCAGTTGGTCTGTCAAAAAGAATACCGCGAGAAAGTTGAAGACCTTCAACAAAAAACCAGACAGTTCCTTGTAACGGCTAGAGGCAGCATACTGGATAGACACGGCAGGATTATAGCAACGGATGTGCCTTCCTTCAGATTGATGATACATTACAATCTCACACGATTCGGGGACCCGCGTTTTGTACAAACCCTCAAATTAAAGGCAGATTCCGGTAAAGCCCTTGCCGAACTGGAAAAAACTCTTGAACGCCAAAAAGGCAAATTGAACGCCGTCATAAACAAATGTTCACAGATTTGCGGGGTTCCTGCTGAGCAAATACACCGCCGGCTGCAGCAAATAAACGATTACGTCTGGAATCTAAGAACGTTCCAGGCATGGAGAGGTAACTTCCCTGATTCGGGGTTGTTAAAAAAATACAAAAGCATAATTGAAATACCGGCAGTCGAGGCTTTTCTGGATTTTGCCCGACAAGTACCGGACGTCAATGAACGCTTCAGGCAAATCGTGAAAGTCGATATTGCCGAAATGCACCAAAGTTATTCCCTTTATGAATTGCACAACAATGATCAAGTCCTCGCCGCTCAGCTTGAATTTATAGACACAGATGAAATCCAGGTCATTTCTACTATGAAAAGGATGTATCCTTACAGCGCTGTAGCTGCACAGACTATCGGGTGGGTCGGCCCTGCAAGCGAGCAGTACCGTCTGCCTCTATCGGGGGAACTATCAGAATATATTCCAGGAGAACTGTGTGGCCGAGAGCATATTGAGTATGCGTGCGAAACTGCTCTTCGAGGCAAACGTGGAAAAATTGTCTTTGACTTTGATGACCGTTTTGTCGAAAGAACCGAAAGACAATTCGGCGATGATGTTACCCTCACTCTCGATATCGAATTGCAGAAAAAAATCGAAGATTATCTGCTGGACTGCTCTCATAATCCCAGGTGCAAAGCAGGCATGGCAGCGGTCATAATCGATGTCGCCAGCGGAGACATACTTGTTTTGGCCTCCCTGCCGCGGTTCGATCTCAACGAAGTTCGAACAAATTATTCAAAATTGGCCTTTGATGATGTCAACAACCCTATGCTCAACCGTGCCATAAACCAGCATTATCCGCCGGGCTCTATAATAAAACCAATCATACTTATCGCCGCTCTTGAACAAGGCAGCATTACTCCGGATGAGGTTATTTCATGTCCTCCCACCGCAGCACCAGCCGGCTGGCCCAACTGCTGGGTCAGAAAAAGAGGCTATTGTCATGATGAGCGATGGCTCAATGATGCCCGTCACGCCTTAAAAGGAAGCTGCAATATTTATTTCTCTCACCTGGCCAGCCGTCTTGCTCCGGATGTTTTGCAGAAGTGGTTTTTGAAATTCGGCTACGGAACCCGTGTTCTGGCTTTACCCCAGTTTGACGTTCAGCACCTTCAAGGCGAACTTGGTGATATGCCAGGCGAGAGAAATCTCTTACAGTTGGAGGGAGTCATCACTAGTCCAGCCTCGGCAAAGTCCGATGATCCGGGACCAGCGGTAATAGCACCGGGTGATCTGCGATGGTTCGGCATCGGCCAGGGAGACTTGCGGGTAACGCCTCTTCAGGCAGCTAATGCCATGGCAGCCATCGCCAGAAATGGATTGTATAAACGACCCACTATCGTTCGCCAGGGGGAAAGAGAAGGGGAATACAAACTTGTTGCAATGGATATTTCACCTCAGACCTTGGCTGTAGTTCGCGATGGCATGAACGCTGTTATCAATGAACCTGGAGGAACCGCATATTCGGTCTTCCAGCACAGCGGATTCAGTGAGCAGTCAGTAAACGTTTTCGGCAAAACAGGCTCCACACAGAGCCCTGACAGCGCGTGGTTTGCCGGCTTTGCGGAAGACTCAATTGGCCGTGCTGTCGCGTTTTCGATTATTGTGGAAAAAGGGCAAAGCGGCGCATCTGATGCCGCATCACTTGCTCGCGACATCCTGCAGTTTTGCATCGACGCAGGGTATCTTGGAGATGCCGCCTCAGCAGCACACTAACACTGATGAACACCTCTCAAAAGGTTTTTGCCGGGTACATTTGCTCAAGGTAGTTCAGCGTTTTTTCGATTATTGAGCCCACTACCGGTGCCGCTACTGTTCCCCCCGTATAAGCAATGCTCTTATCAGGATTACGTATCGAGACGAGCACAACTATCCGGGCATCTTCAGCAGGAGCACCTCCGATAAAAGATGAAACATAATAGTTATCATAGCCGGCTTCTCCAGACCTGGCGATGTTTGCAGTTCCCGTTTTTCCGAAAACGTGCCATTTTTCCAGCCTGGCTTTTTGGCCTGTCCCACGCTCTACTACTCCTGTAAGCGCCTGCATCACTATCTGTTTTGCTGCCTCGGGCTTTATTACATAGCCTGCAGGACTAGGCGCCTGTTTCAGATTATGAATCTTGCCATCGCTGTCAACAAAGGCTTTGACTACGTACGGCCTGACCTGTTTTCCTCCGTTTGCAAGTATGCAGAAAGCCCGTGCTATCTGAATTGCGGTAACGGCAATTTCCTGGCCGAATGGTATTCTTGTTACGCTGTAACCGGTCCATCGATCAGTCGGCCACAAAATCCCACAATCTTCACCCGGCAGATCAACTCCCGTTTTCTGCCCAAATCCGAAAAGTTTTAATCCATCATACAGTTTTTCCTTACCCATTCGCTGGCCTATTTTGGCCATCCCGATATTGCTGGATTTGATTAGAATCTCGCATACGCTAAGCGTTCCAAAGCGATGGCTGCCGTATTCACCGATCCTTCCAAAACCCTTACCGCGATAATCCCCTTGTTCACAGAAAATTTTCTCTTCGATACTAAGGATGTCATTGTCTATGGCTATTGCGGCCACAATCGGTTTAAGTATACTTCCGGGTTCGAAAGGATCACAGATCGCACGGTTTTTCAGTTTGGACGGTTCGACCTTGCTGAAATTACACGGATCAAAATCAGGCAGTGATACCATAGCCAGTATCTCACCGGTTTTCGGCTTCATTACTATCACTACTGCCGAGTCGGCATTGTACTTCTTGAACTGCTTGTAAAGCTCATCGCGGGCAAATTGCTGAATAGTCGCATCAATCGTCAGAATCACCCCCATCCCCTCTGAGCATTGTGCCTTTTGCTCTCTGGGCCAGATGGGCTTGCGCGACGCATCCACGAAAAATATATCTTCCCCGGATGAGCCGCACAATGTCTGATCATACAGAAACTCTGCCCCCGCCAGACCATGCTGTTCAGCGCCGACAAAGCCGATCACATGGCACATCAGCCTGCCTGTTGGATAGTATCTTGTCCAATCGGAAAATAATCCTACCCCAACGATATTCTCTCTTCTTACTGTATCGATTTCCCACTGCTTGAGATTTGCTTTGATTTTCACGAAACCGCGGTTTCGGCTATCTTTGATAATCCGGGCAATCTGCTCGGAAGGAATGTTTATTGTTCTGTGGAGTTCTAATGCGGTCTTGTTAACATCTTTTACTATTCTTGGTTCGGCAAAGACGCTGTAGGTCTCATTGCTTGCCGCAAGAAGCCTTCCGCGACAGTCGACCACTGCTGCCCGGCGGGGATTATATTTGATATTTACCTGGCGTTGTCTAAGAGACAGATGCTGGTATTTGCCCGATTGAAAATACTGAAGATAGAAGCACCTTCCTGCCAGCGCTATAAATGAGCACAGAATAGCTGTTACAATGATTGCGCAGCGGATGATCCTCATCCCTTGCCTCGAAAAAGATTAACCCACAGTATATTTCACCGGGATTCTTCCAGACGCTGGGATATTGTCGCCGGGTTGATCAGACTTTCCAACCGTAACTTCTCCTGCCACAAGCTCTGCTTAAGACGATCTGCCTGCCTTTGTGCAACTCGATATTCAAAAAAAAGACGGTTCCGCCCAGCACGTAGTTGCACGGTTATACTTAAAAGAAAACAAACATAAAACAATAAAAAAATAAACCGAAGTGGAATCTTTAGACTCATCTGCGGCCTCGGTTAAAGCTAATGAGCCGGCAATTTCAGTATCATACCTACTTTTAGTGTATCTTCATCATCTATCATGTTTTTATTCAATTCCACGATCTCGCGGTATCTGCTTCCATCGTTCAACTGGCTCTGGGCAATCTGCCAGAGACTGTCACCTTCCCTGACCGTATATTGCCCGTGTTGTTCTGAAACTGTCATTTCAGACAGATGCTTTCTGCCTATTGATGCTGCTTCTTTCAGCAACCCACTTGCCTTTGCCATGGCAACCTCTCCGGGCTTGTCCGATGATCCCAGAGGCGGAATTGCCAGTTTTTGACCGGGGTACAATTCATCCGGTGACTTAAGCACATTCTTGTTGGCAGCAAAAATGTGATTAACCGCGGCAAGTTTACTTCCTTCCAGCGGACCATAGAACATCACGGCGACGGAAGCCAGATTGTCACCTTCGCGAACAATATAATAACCCGAAGAGGCTGTCTCTGTAACGCTGCCTTGAGGTATATCTTTTTCCGAATTGACCACATTTGCCTTTGGTTCCTCAATGCGTTCTGCCCGGCTGTCTGCCTTGGGAGGAAGATTCATCTGGAAGCGTGCCGAATCCTGCGCCGGGCTGGATTCGTAGCTGATTTTCTCCGCTGCCTTGCGCGCCTGCTCATTCAACGTGTCAGTTTCATTCTTCAAATTGTCAATATAACGGCTCGTAAGCTCGTTGGTGTCATCACTTTTACAGAGCCGCGGCCAACCGTTGATTACAAATCCTATTACAAATATAAATGCTAAACCCAGCAATAATCCGATCTTGGCATCTGAGGTCATAATCGAAACTCCGTTTCCGATCTGTGGTCATTTCTTTCTTGCGATTCTGAGTTTGGCGCTCCTGGCACGGGGATTGTCCCGTACCTCGACAAGTGTCGGAACAATCGGCTTTTTTGTCACTAACTCATAAATACCTTGCGCCTTGTTATCTTTGAAATTCTCTTTTACCAGTTTATCCTCAAGACTGTGAAAGCTGATAACCGCCAGATAACCTCCCGACCTGAGCAAATCACAGGCTGCTGTAAGAAACCTTTGAAGATTTTCAAGTTCGTCGTTGACAGCTATCCTCAGCGCCTGAAACGTTCGCGTAGCCGGGTGTATCCTGCTTTTTCTGCCCCTCGCTTTCTGTCGCTTGGCCCGGCAGATTATATCCGCCAGCTCCATGGTCGTCCTGATAGCCTTTTTCTTACGGGCCTGAACGATAAAACGTGCGATTCTCCGGGATGCTTTTTCCTGGCCGAATCTGTATATCAGATCTGCCATAGATTGTTCATCAATTCTGTTTATAACGTCTGCTGCCGTCGTTTTCAGTGATCTATCGAGTCTCATGTCGAGGGGCATCTCTGACTGAAAGCTGAGCCCAAGCTCCGGATCCGTCCATTGCGATGAACACACACCCAGATCGGCTATTATCAAATCAACCTTGTCCATGCTGAATTTGCCAAGTTCTTCTCTGATATTCGCAAAGTTCGAACAGATCAGATTAACTTTACAGGAAAGGTTGCTTAATCTCGTTCGGGCCCTGGAAGCGTTTCTGCAATCAACGTCGAATCCGAATATTTGTCCTTCAGGGCCCAAAGCAGTTCCAAACAGTAAGCTGTGTCCTCCATGACCAATAGTGGCATCAATTATTATCCCATCCTTGGGAACGCTTATCTGTTCAATCAGTTCTCTTTTGAGTACTGGAACATGGTCAATAACTTCACTATTCACTTTTCCACTCCGGCAAAATATTCTGCCAGAAGTAAATAAAGAGCACTGATCCCGGCCTCAGTTTATGCCTACCTCTTTCTGATGTTTGCAAAGTTCACCCACCTCCTCAGAAAACTCGATCGCAGCGAACATACTGTCGCGGCGTTTCAAACGTTCAAGCCGGTCCCGTAGAATCGCTATTGACGCAAATGTCTGCTCTCCTATGGTCCCCTGGCCGGAAAGGCTGTCGTTTACTACTTGGCAATGGCTGCAATCCGTTGCGAACATCTTTTAATTTCTCCTTCAATACTCAATTTCCCTGCTTTGTTTTTGCAGAACACTTTGTCGGGCCTGCAGCAGTTGCTGCTGGTGTTGATCCATATGATCGTGGAGGTATTGCTCCCAGCTGGATGTGTTCCAGATTTCAATATGATCCCTCACACCCACCATCGTAAGATGATTCCCAAGCCCTGCACGTTTTCTGAGTTTTTCCGACAGAAGTAGTCGTCCTTGCCGATCCAATTCCACCTTGCTGGCTAGGGCGAAACTGATTCTTTCAAATGCTACAGTTTCATCCGGGGCAGCCATCCCTGGCGCCACGGCAAGGGCGATTTGCTCAAAACACTTCTCTGGATAGAGACAAAGAATTGCATTGGCACCAAAAGTCAGATAAAAATTGCCTCCATGTTTATCGACATCTATCTGACTGCGAAGCTTATTTGATATGAACACTCTGCCTTTGCTGTCAATTGTATGTTCATACTCACCTGTTAGCAAAAGCATGGTTTTTACTCCACTGAAAGTACCATTTGTGGGATATGTTACCACTATCCCCCACCAAGTCAACAACTAAAATCATTTTTTTTCTTTTTTTTGAAAATTTTTATTATAGGATGTAGTTCGACAGTCTATTTGGCCAATTTTACCGCTAAATGGCCAAAGACCCCAGAAAAGAAAACCCCCGCCCATGATGTTGCATCATTTTTTTGATCACCCTCATTTTTAGCTTGTAAACACGGTTCTATAGACTTCGTGTCCTGTTTTTCCTGCCGTGTTTTAGGCCCTAAACTACCCAGGCCGGATAAGGTCTCCTAATAATATACAAGGTTATATGGTCTTTTTGGGGAATACTAACGGGCTAATTCCAAGCCTTCTGATGTTTACCCAATAACGTCCTAAGGCACTTTTACTTGCTTTGTATTTATACTTTTTAAGCAAAAAACTTGATGTTTTTTTTATGTTGTATCCACTTAAATAACATTTGATAACCGGTAATTCTAAGCCCCTCTTTTCGATTCCTGTATGAATCATCCGCTTCTTTGATCTTGCTTGCCGAAAGTATAGCCAGACTCGCTCCGCTTCTGCATCCAAGTTTCCCGGCAATCTTTCCTTACCCAATACATAATTGATGCTTTCCCAGTTGTCGGATTCAACCTTACAGATACCATAAGGAGACGTGATCTCCACTGAAAACTTCAAACCGACCTGGGGAAGCCTTGGTAATTTTCCCGCTGCTTTGTTTTTCTTTTTCATAATCAGAATTGACCTCTACTGTACTTATCCCATATTTCGGCATCGGCTTCGTCCTCGGATTCCTGCAACCTGGGACCTACCTCTGAAAGCCATGCCTTAATTTTAGGAAGCACTTCAGGTTTGATTCGCACTAATACAGCTCGTATTCTTTCCAAGGTTTCAGCCTTGTTCGGTTTTGCAACGGCATATAATCTTCTGTTCGGATTTATGGTTAAGGCCTCTATTCCCTCCTGTGATGATTCAAGGTGCATCCTGAAGAATCTGAGAGCCAGCCCGTTCATGTTATTACTAAGCAGGTTTATTATTTCGTCTGTTTCCTTTGAAGCCGTCACATCAACGGGCGTAACGATGTCTCCTGCTCTGTGATTCAGTTTTCTGCGCTCCAGCTTAACCATAACAATACCCAGCCATATATGCACCCAGCCAAATACCAGCCGTAAACTTGAAACAGCAAGTATCGCAATCATCAAAACCAGCTCAAACAGTTTTTCTTTCAGCTCTCTCACGGCTTATCGTACCTTTGCCTGGCAAGCTCACTATCCAGCTTAATGTCCAGGCCGTTTTCATCTATCAATACCGAACCAAACTCAAGAACCAGGTTCATCTGTTTCAACCCTTCCCCCTGCCAATCCAGAAAGCTTTTTATCATAATGGTCAACTGCTTCTTGTGTAAAACCATCGGTGCTATCTTGTCTTCAAAATATTTTTTAGCACCCGTTATCTGCTCTTCAAATTTCATTTGCTCGGCATCAATGCCCGCCTGCATTTCCGCCATTTCGCGGATAGCACTTCCTATCTGGCCAAAAGAGCTTATTCCTTTTCTCAACTGCGATGCAGGGGCGGCTCTCTCTGTTGGAATAATCGGCTCTATTACAGCGGCATTGCTTGCCCGTCTCGAAACATTCGCACAATCCTTGCATAAGGTACGCCGTCCATCCCTGTTTTTTTTGTCTCTTGCAAAGGCTTCCAGTGGCTTTTGTATCTTGCATACCCTGCATATTTTTTCTGATACCTCTACGGCGGTCATGGTTGTTTATTCCTCGTTAGCTGTGTATCTGCCAACTTCATTAGGCTCGACCGCCGGATAATAATTCATGCTATAATCATTGTTATTGTTTATAACGACAGGTGCCTGGTTTTTCATTTCCTCAACTTCGCGGGCAATAGCAGCCATGTGCTTGGGGTGCACTGTAAAAGGACCACTGTGTATTGTAAGCCTCATGTTTAATGCTGCTATTTCATCCAACTGTTCCGGTGTGGTGGCAGTTTTTTCAAGCTCGTTCAAGTCCTCACTTATGGCCTTTACTGCAAGAAGTTCCGTTTCCCACTTATCTGGGATTAACCACTTGTCTTCGCTCTTTGTCTGGAGAACCTTAAATTTCCCCTTGGCCTCTTTAAGCCTTAACTGCCAGGCTTCAAACCCCGGAGCGGCTTCGATATATTCCTTTTCAATTTCGGCCTCTATCGCCCTGGTTTTTCCGAGCCGTGATTTTTTGTAGGCCTCTACCTGCCGGTCGATCAACTCTGGTGTGGCCTGTGATATTTTTTGCGCAGTTGCAGCAAAGGTTTGTATGGCCTCCGGCGTTACCATTTTTCCTATTTCACCTGCAAGCCCAGGCTCAAAGCCCATCTCTACAAGCCTCTGCATACGCATGTTTTCAGGGATACCCCTGGCATATTGCAGCAACGCCCCCACCCGCTGGTCCATGTTCAAATCTTCCCACTTCAAGCCAAGTCCCGCTTCAATAGCCTTTCTTGGCTTTTCGTACCCACCGCTTGACAGCCGCGTTACCTGTTCCAGCAGGCTCGCTGCAAGGGCCTCGTTTGTCGTTATTGCACGAGCTGAGGCAAAAGCAGCCAAAGCCCCCTCGAACGAGCCACCAAGGCCCATATAGCCTGTGGCGCCTTTTTGCAGGCCCTCTATAAAAGCACCGAACTTTTGAGCCTTTGACGCGGTATAAGTGGCCTGAAGCTTCGACAAATAACCCATCCAGGCCTGCTCATTCGGAGCGACACCTGCTGTCCCTGCGAACTCAAACAGTTTACCAACCTCTTCTTCGCCAAGCAGATTAGCTCCGGCAAACGGAGCAATTTTTGCCAACAGCGCCCGCACCTGCTCATTTTTCATTCCACCTTGAGCACCAAAGGCAATATCACCCGATATGAGCATCTGCTTGCCAACACCGACATCTTTTAATCCCCCCGCCTTTTGCAGCCTTAAGGCCTCTTTGGTCCAAAAATCCGCCTGGCCAGGCGTGCCCGCCTGCATCACAAGGGCCTGGCCAACCTCGGAAAGACTGGTTGCTTTTTCTGTTATCTCTTTTTGAAGCTGCTTAATCGCTTCCAGTCTGTCAACAAGCCAATTAACAACCTTTATTAACGCCTGGGCACCAATCCACGCGCCAAACATCGACATCAGGGCGGTTTTTGCCTCGCCTGCAACCTTGCCCATAATGCCTATTTTTTGTGTGGCTTGCTCTGTCGAATGGGCCGCCTGCTTCTGGCCTTCAGTGGTTTTTTCGCCAAGGTCTTTTGTGCTCGCTGCGACCTTGTCTATGTCCCGCTTGGCCTGATCTGCGCCCTGTGCCTGGACGCGAATGTTTATATCTTTATCCGGCATAACAATAATCTCCGTAAAATTCTACGCCCGCCGCCGATGTTTACCTGTGCATAAACCAGGCAGACGGGCGTAGTAACCGCAAACAGGTCTTTGAAAAAGAAAAACAAAGCTATTAAAATCAGGCAGTTATAAGCTCCGCAAGTCCCTGGCCCGCTGCATTTTTCGGACCCTGGCCTGAATGCCTTGAAAGTATGGCGATAATCGCCAGGTTGCAGCCGGTTGTGCCATTGCCCGCGTGCGGGGCGTTGACTTCCATGTATCGCTTATGGCTTTTTGTCAGGTCAAGATCAATGGCAAACAGGGAATCATCCTCACTTGCACCGATTGCATCAGCCAGCGCTGCACTTGTTACGGCGGTATAGGCCCCATCGGTAGTGTCGCACTCCTCCACAAACGGAGCTGCACCTTCAGCGGTTGAACCTATAGCTTCATCAACTGTGCCGACGATAAACAAAAAGCGGACATGGCCCCAACCCTGGGTATCCACATAGATGTTACCTGCAAAATCACCGTCATCCTTAAGTTGTGGTGGCGTCAAAATCACTGTTTTTGTTTCTTGTATATCAATCATTTTTCTACCTCAAAAAAGTAAAATACTTTCAGTTGTAAAAACCAGTTAAACATCCTTTAATTGTCAATTACACTGCCGTTAAGAAGCAGCGGTAATCAATCCGACGATCGGTCCGGCATCGGTAGTGTCACCGACACCATACACGGCAATATCTATCCGTTCTTTGCCTCGTATGCCGACCTGGTCGTTTGCAAAATAGACATCGACCGATTTATCAATAGTGATCTCTTTTCGCTCACCAAGGAAAGCGCCCGTATACAGATCACCCAGGATCGCGCATATCTGGCTGTCATCTTCCGTGCTCGGCATACAGGAGACAAACTCAACCGGATAGCCCAGCAGATACCTGGTCTTTCGATCAGAGAGAATGTCAAACAGGTTCGCAACACCGGCAGTGACGGCAAGCGGATACACAACGTTCCAGTAGAACTTGCGGTTCATGTACCACTTGGCGTTTTCGTCTGCCTCTTCCGGCAAAAGCGCCACGACACCTTCAAAATCAACCAGGGCTATTTCCGAATACGCATTGCCGGAAGCAACCTTCAGACCCTTGATATTGCCTATGGTTGCATCTACCGCCATCAATGCACCGACTATTCCGGTCATGCCGAAGTATGTCGAAGTGCCATCACCGAGGAAGCCTATCAGGTCCTCTTTCCTGGCAAGGCTGCGCACTATCGATTGACCGATAATCTCACCCAGGGCAATAACTGAATCCTCCTCAAGCTCATTGCTGGCCTTTGCCAGGCAAATAAGCTTTCGGCAGGTCAGGGCAACCTGGGAAAACGACATGTCGCTTGGGGTAACAGCGCCACCCTCACCAGGACAATAAATCGTAAGGTCGCTTTCGACCTTGGGAACCATAAGCCTGTCGCTTTTCATCGGAACACGAAGCGCATTTTTGCGAAACTTGCTATACACACCAAGCAGGCTTATTATGTTTGCTGCAAGCTCCTCAGGCACAAGAACGCCGCCATCAACATTGACCGTCTCTTCCATAGCCTTCTTGCCTGCGACGTGCAGGATTATCTCGCCAAATCCCTTGGCCTGTTCTTCATGCATCCACAACAAAGGCCTGTCGCCTTTGTCTGCTGCACGAGCTATCGTGCCTGATTTCCGTAAAATCCGAAGCTCATTCCCTATATCATCCAGGTGTCTTTTCATTGTGGGCATATCACCCTGTTTGTTTTCAATATCTTTTAATCTTTCACCTATGACCTTGAAGGCCTCGGCGATTTTTTCATCCGTTGTCAACATTTCGTATACTCCTAATGTTTAATTTTGATAATTCGATTAACATTTTTTACCAGCTCCCAGCTTGAAAAAAGGCGCTGCCGCTGGTAGAGACAGCGCCCAGGACAAGAAAAAAAGAAACTGACCGAACCATAACAAGTCTCGAAAAAATTGCAGACCCGCACATGCAGCATCGAGCCTGCCGGCATGCACCTTGTCAATACAATTTTCATGTTATTATCCTTAACGTCTTGAAACCAAGGCCACAAAATCCGTCTCAGGCAAACCAGCCTTGCCCTTGGCGGATTCAGGAATATTCTTGACTTTACCAGAGATATTTTTCTGGTTGCAAATCTCTCTTATAAAATCACACGCAAGCTCTTTTATTTTTTCTATGCCTACCTTCGCCTGTAATTCAAAAAATTTGTCATCGCTTAACCCGACGCCCTTTATTATCGCTTCAAGGACCGGGCAGGCAAAACAATCCTCACCCACAGGATCACTGGAAAGCAGCACGCTGCCAAAATCTTCATCATCATCCAAAATATCATCCAGGGGCAGATCGTATTTTTCCTGCCGCTTGGCATCGACAAAATCCGCTTTTCGCTGCCTTGATTTACTAAGAGCGGCCCTGTTGCTCGGCACGGCAACTGCCGAGATTTCCAGCAGCTCTACACGCGTGAAGGTCCGGATTGTCCGTCCACCTTCATTGGCGGTGTCCTTCCATTCCTTTGGAATAAAACCGATTGAAACCGCCCGCATGTAACCATCCCTGTAGAGCTGCCAGTATTCCTCAGCAAGCTGCGTCTGCGCAAATTCGACAACAACCCAGAAGCCGGTTTTATCTATCCAGGCGTTGATGATCTTTCCGATAACAGGCGATGTGCCATCACTAAGCCTGTGCTGATGCGCAGCCAGAAAAACGGGGTTAGACATAAATATATTCAGGTCCGCCTTGAATGCGCTGGGAAGGATTATCTCCCCATCCCTGTCCGTGTCACCCGTCGAGGCAAGAAAGCGAATCTGCCTCTTTTCGCCGTCAACCGCCCCCGCCTTGCACACCCCCTGAAAATATTTCGTTTGAATATCCGTATCCATTTTTTCTCGTCCTTGATTTTAATTTACCACAGGTATAAGCCTGAAAATCTCTTGTTACAGCCCTTCGGACAAATCCACTGGGCCTCGGTAATCATATCTCCCGGCGCAGCCTTTATCTTCCACTGGGCCTCACAGAACGTGCAGCCGATAATCCCTTTGTCGGCATCTATCACCTTGATTTCGCGCCTAAGCAGTTCCCTGGCAGAAAACCTGATGTGCACCTTGTTGCTCTTGCGCTCGATGTAAGGTATCCCCATAATCAAAACATTCAGGTCCAGATTAAGAGCTGCGGCAAAACCGGCAACATACTCCAGGTTAAGCGCTGCCTGGCCGGTTTCGATCTTTTTGATTAACATGGCCTTATCCAGGCCCATCATTTCCTTGATCTGCCTGTAGGATAGATTATTTTTCTCCCGCGCCTCTTTCAGCCTGGCTGCGACACCCCGCATTATCTCAGGAGTTATCTGTTGTGTTTTTTGCTCTGTCATTTATGCGTGATCCTCACCATAACGAGCGCTTAATTTAAGTCCTGTAACGGATTCTTCCTCTCTTGCTTCCTTAATAAAAGTTGTCAAGGCTTCATCAATATCGAACTTGTGAATGATCGCAATTTGTTCATTTATAATTGCAATCTTTTTTTCGCGATCATCCGTTGCATCAAGTTTCGCTTGCAGCTCCTCAAGTTTTTTCTGTGTTCGAAAAACATAATTAACCAAAAGTCCCCGTTGTCGGTCTGTCAAAGACTCAACGATTTCGGCTGCTGTTAATTTCTTGTCTATAGCCGATCTTTCAATTCCTAATGTCGCGTTCATTTTAGTCCCCTTTCTTCTTACTGTTTTTTATATCCTGCCCGATACAATTCGGGCATTTTTCCTCTTGCTGTTTCGCGCGAGATTCAATACCATTGCGTCGTTTGAAAGTTTTATTGCCCAGGTGTTCTATGATGCTAACCGCTGCTGCATTACCTGGGGGACGGTGTTCGTTTGCCGCCCTTTGGTTGACAAGTTCAACGGCCCTTGTGTCAGTTATTATTACCCTTTTGACTGGTCTATACGCCATTTTGTTTAACCTCTATTATGTCATTCATTGGCTACATTACTCAGATGCCTGAAAGCTGTCAAGACAAAAATATCGAAAAAGTCGTAGATTTTTACAGTTTCGGGGAACGTGTCCGCCATGCGCGAAAACAAGTCAAGCTTAATCAGACTGAGTTAGCAGAAAAAATAGGAGGCACTACCCATGCCACAATCAGCAACATTGAAAAAGGCAAAGTGAACCCCAGCATCGAAATTACCGCCAAAATCGCCCATGCCCTTAATCTTGACCTCCATTGGCTTATTACAGGCCAAAGCTCCCCTACAAGTCAGGAAATTCATAAGATTCTTAGGCCCTTTGCCACAGTCCATCTTTCGGGTATAATGCGTCAAATACAGGATTTAGAAAAGGAACGCCAGCAGCTAGAATCCCTGCCACTCACAGAACGAGCAATAGCTATAAGCCGTTTATACGAAATCCAGGATGAGCTTGAAACCCATCATTTGCATTATAAGGTTATGTTCGATAGAATCAGTGAAGCAGATAAATTTATTAAGCCTTCCCAGGAACCTGACAAAACCAAAACTTAGTACTCTTTAGTTTATATAAGTACACT
Organism: Planctomycetota bacterium; assembly: GCA_043816955.1. GTDB lineage: Bacteria > Planctomycetota > Phycisphaerae > Sedimentisphaerales > CAYZTY01 > JBDRHL01. The sequence continues at coordinate 26,906 of JBDRHL010000104.1, forward strand.
CAACAATCCTTTGTTTTACTTAGTGGAACCATTAGACTTAGTATAAGCATATTAAACCCGACAAGAAAAATCTTATAAATTTTCAAAGAATTTTTTCAGCCAATTTCCACCCAGACCGCTCCGAAGGCCCAAATCGGTCATTTTCCGCTCATATTTTACCCATCTTACCTCTATATTGGACATAGAACATACTGGAAATGTGTCGTTTTGAATGTCGTTTTGTCGTTTCATCCAGCGACATATCTGATTTTGTATTTTGTATTTATAAGCCCTTTGGAGGCCTTTTAAACACGAGTTAAACGTTTTGTAAAATTGGCCAAATAGGTGGAAAAATCCGGCCAAAATCCCCAAATTGGCCAAATAGGAAACTGCTTAAATTGGACGATAGAAGTCCTCAGAAAACCCCCTTTTCGGCCCCTTGAACCCGCTTTTTATTGGCTAACTTCAGTTATTCCCGCCACTTCGCCATTTTGGCCAAATAGCTTGTCGTTTTACACCCCCGCCCATGATACTGCATCATTTTTTCATCACCCCCATTTTTAGCTTGTAAACACGGTTCTATAGACTTCTTGTCCTGTTTTTCCCACCAAGGCCCATATAGCAGGTTGTGCCTTTTTGCAGGCCTACCATGAACTTGCCGAGCTTCAAAGCCTGAAAATAAACGTCGCACAATTGAGGTCATGTGTACCCCATGATACATAGTTATTCGCGCTGTAGTATTAATATGGCAACAAGTGCAAGTTCATAAAACAATCCTTCCGATTTCAAAAAAGAAAATACTGTGCTGCTGCTTACGCGCCGGATTACTCAAGCTTCAAACCCACCTCTTCGGCAAGATTCCTGATCGCTTCAATTGTCTGTGAAAAAAGCCCCGGCCCGGTGAA
>JBDRHL010000105.1:0-20980 GCA_043816955.1 Planctomycetota bacterium
GACAAGAACAGTCTGTAAAGGAAGTTGCAGAACAGCTTGAGTTATCCGAAGAAGCGGTGAAGCAGCGTCTCTCACGGGGCCGCAAACTACTGAAAGAGCAAGTAGCGGCTATAGTCAAAACCACCATCCGTCATACAGGACCAAGCATAGTATTTACGGCAGCAGTTGTCGCTGCTCTACCAGCAATAGCACCGCAGGTAGCCAGTGCCGCTATTGCAGCAACGGCTGTGAAGGGATCGCTCATGGCAAAGTCAGCACCACTTATAAGCACAATGGGCTGGATTCTTGGGCCACTGCTCGGCTTTGTCGGAGCAATAGTAGCCATTAGGGCCGATCTCAAAAATGCTTCCCGGCGTGAACGCAGGTTCATTGTATGGTCTACGCCGATACAGACTGCCTACCTTTTAGTGCTTACGCTGATTGCGGTTCCTTTAGTTCTCTGGTGGAGGCTTTCTCTTGGTCGTTCACCTTGGCCCATCCTTGTAATATATTTTGCGCTAGTGTTTTTGCCAGGAATACTTTTTGTGCTGTGGTGCAAGCGTCGAGGAAAACAAATCCAGATCGAAGATGGCACTTATGTAAAGCCGGAATGGAAAACATTAACAATGACAAAGGGGCAAATTTATGGGGCATTTGGTGGCTCCATTTTTGGCTCACTTGTATGGTTATTCCGTATTACAGCAGCAGCTGATGACTGGGGTACATTTGGGATAGTCTTGGCGGCAGGAATTTTGATTTTTCTTATAGCAACTAAATTGTGTTCAAAAAATCCCAAGCATGGCTTTAGAATCGCAAGTGGCGTATTTATTTGTGTTGGTCTTTTAAATCTTTTGGCGGTAAACCTACAATGGGATAAGTGGGCACCTGTCGTAAAAGATCATCGTTTTACCCTTGCACACATAAACTGGACAATAGTTGCCATGGTAGCAGTACTGATATTGGTAGCCTTGATAGCCGATTGGCGACACCAAAAAATGAGGAAAATCAACAGCACTTCTAAAGCTGATGACTAATTCCCTAAATAAGCTCTTTCGAATGGCTGGTTTCTGTCATATACGGCATTTTTGTTTGTCTTGCGTTTTATATTCCTGAATAACTGGCAGTAAACGTTTCAAGATTTGGTCGAGCAGTATATTTGTAGAAATGAAAAATGCCGAAATCGAGTTGTACACAAAAATCTTGCCTTTAGTTTCCGGCTGTTTTTATTTTGGGCACAATGAAATACTCCCTTAATAGTCAAATTGAGATATACCCTGAAAAAGTCCTTTGATTTACATCAGTTTGCCTATGCCAAAGTAATACTCAGGTAAATTATTTTATGTGCCCGGAGTTCATTGGTTTGTATAAGGGATCATCCGCTTTGTGCCGGTCGGGGCCTGTTTGGAGAGCGGTTGGTTAACTTAACTAAGGTTCAGGATTCGGGAAATTAGCGGGTTCGCCTACAAGGTAGATGCGGTTCTTTCCGCTTCGCTTCGCTTCAAATAATGCGGCGTCTGCCTGGACAAATAATTCCGCGACGGTGGTACCATCCCTGGGGAAGCTTGCAAGTCCGCCGCTTATTGTAAGGAGTCCTTTTCCATCCGGGCCGAGCATGGCAAGTTTTGCGGAACTGAGTTTTTTACGAAATCGCTCAGCAATAGTGTAGGCATCTGTCGGGTGTTCTGCCTGTGCAAGACGCCGTTCGTCCTGCTGGGTCGTAGCAGGCCTGGGGGGAATATCCCAGAATATGACAGCAAATTCGTCTCCGCCGATTCGGGCGACAACGTCATGGGCTCTGCAGCAACTATGCATGAGAACACCGGCCTGTTTGAGAATAGTATCCCCAATAGCGTGGCCGTATACATCGTTGTAGTGCTTGAAGTTGTCTATATCGAACAGCAAAACCGTTGCCTGGAGGTTGAACTGCCTGGACCTTTCGATGATCTGCTTGAGAAATTCACGTACATAGCGTCTGTTTTTGAGTCCGGTAAGCTCGTCCTGCATCACCAGGCGTGCCAACTGGCTGATAACAAAGTTATTGTCCGCTGGAAGCGTTTTTGTGCAGAGTGGATCGATATGAGGGCCTTGCTGAAGACCAATGGCGTCCTGCAATTCAATAGGGGTAATGGGACAAATAAAGTAGTCATCCACCAGCCTGGCGTTGTTGTATATGGTTTGGACGATCTGTTTCGCTTGGATTTCTTCATGCATCCGGGAGAGCAGATATATTCTTGTGTTATCAGAGGCGGCTCTGAGGGCTTCAAGTCCGGGGATTAATTCATCGCGAAAAGAGGCCATTTGAACGAAAACAGCGCAGAAGGGGCTGTCGGCAACCTTTTTAGCAGCTTCGCTGAGGTGATCGCAGGTTTGTACAGAAATATTACCGGGGAGATTTGCGGGGATGCCGCCCGGCTGTTCAGTACCTACCAGCAGAATCTGTCTGACAGTATCGTTTCCCGTGTTCAAAATTCTCCTCCAACCAGGCAAGATGCATTATCGAATACTACTATAGCGGCAAATACATAAAAAGTCAATGTCAAGCCTGCTACCGACCTGCCAAACCCGGTGAGAAATTCGGATCGATTTGGTATTCAGGGCATACGATTTGCGATTTTTCTTGACGTAAAGTCCGTCTTTCAATTACATTCTATAGGCTCATATGAGATGAATGTAAGGATTTTGCTATGTCAGAAAACATCACACGAATCGGGCTTGTGGGGTTTGGAACTGTCGGCAGTGGTGTGGCCAGGCTGATTCTTGAGGAATCCAAGAGCATTGCGGCAAGAACTGGCGTGCGGCTTGAGCTGGCGCGAGTGGTTGATGTGGATACTACCTCTGCACGATCTGTTGAGCTGCCGGCAGGATTGCTCAGCAACGATCTTGAGGGGCTTCTGAAAGATGATTCAATTGCAATCGCTGTGGAGTTGGTTGGAGGTACTACGGCTGCCCAGGATATCATGCTTAAAATGTTACGGGCTAGAAAACATGTTGTTACAGCAAACAAGGCGCTTTTGGCTGAACATGGGGACGAACTTTATAAAACAGCTTTGGAAAACAATCGGTGTATCGCGTTCGAAGCAAGCTGTGCCGGCGGGATACCGATAATCTCTGCGATTCGAACGGGTTTGTCTGCCAACCGGATAGAGGCAATGTATGGAATACTAAACGGGACGTGCAATTTTATACTGTCCAACATGACAAAGAACAACGCCGATTTTTCAGAGACGCTAAAACTGGCACAGCAGAGGGGCTATGCGGAATCCAATCCTGCACTGGATATCAACGGCAGCGATAGTGCGCACAAACTTGCCATTCTGGCATCGGTTTGTTTCGGATACCGAATCAATTTCAAGGACATCTATGTTGAGGGAATCGAGAACATCTCGCTGGAAGATATTCGATACGGTAAAGAAATGGGGTACATTTTGAAACTGCTGGCGGTGGCGGAAAGAGACAGGCAAGACCGAATTTCCCTGCGAGTGCATCCATCTTTTATAAGCAGAGATAATCCGCTGGCACGGGTTGACGGCGCGTTTAATGCGGTGAGCATATTCGGCAATGCCGTCGGGCAGACAATGTATTACGGTCGCGGCGCGGGTATGATGCCGACAGCAAGTGCAGTGGTCGCAGACATCATTGAGGCGGCACTCGGGAATTCGCAGAGGCTTTTTGTGAACAGCACTGCTCGCAGTCAGAGACAACAGGCAAAAATGGAAAGCATTGATAATGTAACGTGCAGATTCTACATTCGCGCGATGATGAAAGATCAGCCCGGTGTGGTTGCAAGCTATGGTAAGATTTTCGGTGATAACAACATAAGCCTGTCGGGTGTATTACAACACGAAGGAAGCGGGCCTGATAATACGGTTCCGGTGGTTATTACTACACACACAACCGAGCAGCGCAGAATCACAGCGGCACTTGAGGACATGAAATCACTCGATGTCATAAGCGGCCGACCGATCTGCATCAGGATTCTTGATATCCCGGAGGACAAGGATTGAGGAGCAAATATGCGATAATCATCCCGGACGGCGCCGCGGACGAGCCGCTGGAAATTTTTGGCGGTCAGACGATATTCGAGGCTGCCGATATACCCAATATTGACAGGATAAGCATAAACGGCAGACAAGGACTGGTGCGAACTGTTCCGGAGAATATGGACCCCGGCAGCGACGTTGCGACAATGAGCCTGCTGGGTTATGACCCGAAACAATATTACACGGGGCGGGCACCTATAGAGGCAGTCGCTCAAAACATAAATTTAAAACCGACTGATTGGGTATTCAGGTGTAATCTTGTCACCATCGCTGATGACAGGATGGCTGATCACAGTGCAGGACACATTTCGACGGAGGAGTCAGCAAAACTTATCAGGGAACTCAACAGCGTTCTGGGTAATGCGAATATAAGGTTTCACGCAGGTGTGAGTTATCGCCATCTTGTGGTGATCGGTGGAGTTGATTTCGATGTTCGAACACAGCCTCCGCATGATATGATAGGTGAGCCGATCGAGAAGAATCTGCCTCGAGGTAAAGGCAGTGAGGTGCTCATTGACCTGATGGCAAGGTCTCAACATCTTTGCCTGAATCATGATATCAACAAAGTAAGACGTGATCTTGGTGAAAATCCTGTAAGTTCAATCTGGCTTTGGGGGCAGGGCAGAAAGGCGCGAATGGGGTCGTTTCGAAAGAAGTTCGGGCTCAGCGGTGCGTGCATCACAGCAGTGGATCTTGTTCGGGGATTGGCCCAGTTAATCGGATTCAAGTTTATCAGCGTGCCTGGTGCGACAGGTTTTGTGGACACGAACTATCAGGGGAAAGCATGTGCAGCAATCGAGGCCCTTGAAAAGTATGATATCGTCGTGGTGCACGTAGAAGGGCCGGATGAAGCAGGGCACAGCGGAAACGCGATACTAAAGAAGAAAGCAGTTGAGCAAATCGACAGGTATGTGGTAGGTCCTGTATATGAGGCATTGGGACGGTATGAAAGCTGGCGAATCCTGGTTATGCCGGACCATCCAACGCCGATATTAACCCAGGCCCACTCATCTGAGCCGGTCCCATTCGCAATGGGTGGAACAAATGTTACAGGTATTATCCGGGAGAATTTCGGAGAGACAAATGCGATGCAGTCGGGGTTTAGAATTGACAAAGGCTTTGAACTTATGGAATATTTTCTGAAAATATGAGTAAATTCGAAGAGCGTTGAGCCGATTTGATTGATTTTATCGGAGGAAGCATGAGTATAATTGTACAAAAATTCGGCGGCACGAGTGTAGCGAATGCCGAAAAAATCAGAAATGCAGCCAGGCGTATAATCAAGGCCAGGAAAGAGGGCTTTCAGGTTGTCGCGGTAGCTTCTGCCCGTGGAAAGCAGACCGATATTCTGATTGCCGACGCGCTTGAATTATGCACGGATCCACCGAAACGGGAAATGGACCAGTTATTGAGCACGGGTGAGCAGCAAACTATATCCCTGCTTGCTATTGCGCTGCATGAGATGGGTTACGACGCGATCAGTTTTACCGGCGGACAGATAAGAATGATCACTGATAATGCCTTTTCCAAAGCCAGAATAAAGAGCATCGACGCTGAGAAAATTCGTCGGGAGCTGGATCAGGACAGGATAGTAATAGTCGCAGGTTTTCAAGGCATCGACGACGATGAGAATATCACAACGCTGGGCAGAGGAGGCTCGGATACCAGTGCCGTCGCCCTGGCGGCAGTGCTAAAAGCAGAAGTATGTGAAATTTATACAGATGTTGACGGCGTCTATACCACCGACCCGCGAATTTACACAAGGGCCGCAAAGATAAAGCAGATCAGCTACGATGAGATGCTTGAGATGGCAAGCCTGGGAGCGGGAGTGATGCACAGCAGAGCAATTGAATTTGGCAAGAAATACGATGTGCAGATACACGTAAGAAGCAGTAGCATGGATATAGATGGAACAATCGTTACTCATGAGGTGCCACAAATGGAAGGAATATTGGTCTCAGGTGCAACAATACACAAGGACCTGGCACAGATAGGTCTGATCGGCGTGGATAATGCTCCGGGAAATGCAGCAAAGATATTTTCACACCTTGCAAAAGCAAAGGTCATTGTAAACGACATCGTACAGACCGAGCGCAGCCGCGAAAAAGCCAACATTTCGTTCACGGTAAACAAAACCGATCTGGCTGACGCGCAGAAAGCCATAAAACAAATCAAAGATGAGGTCAATTGTGAAGATATCTTTGTCCGTGAGGATATTGCGCAAGTTTCAGTGGTCGGAGTTGGCATGCGAACTCATTACGGCGTTGCGGACAGGATGTTTCGCGCCCTGGCAGATGCGAAAGTAAACATCGATTCGATTACCACAAGTGAAATACGAATAAGCTGTATAGTCGACAAGGAACAGGGCCAGATCGCACTTCATGCCGTCTGCGATGCATTCGAACTGGACAAACCCAGCAACCAGCGAAACTGAAAAACACAGAGTGTGTGTGAGAAAAAAGCTGCTAATTACGCTATGAGTCGGCGTAGCAGAAACACAATCATGACAGGGTGTGTTCTGCTCGTGGGGATGCTGGCTTACATTGACCATTCCCATTGGCAGGTCCTGAGGTCCTGCAGGCAAAAAGATTTTGTTCAGACGCAAGACATTACAAAATACCATTGCCAGGTTTTCACTGTCGTAAAAGTAATCGATGGTGATACTCTGGATATAAATATTCCGGATAAACGGTACCCTACAACAAGGGTCAGACTTCTGGGCATAGATACACCGGAAACCCAAAAGGATGGAGAAGCGCCCATGTATTTCGGGCCTGAAGCTGCCGAGTTTACGCGGAAACTGGCCTTGAGCAGGAAAGTTAAAGTCATGATCGACACAATCAGCCCCAGCAGAGATAAATATGACAGACTGCTTTGTTACCTGGAACTTCCCGACGGCAGGATCCTCAATGAAGTGCTTATCGAAGAAGGTTTTGCGTATGCGGACCTGCGATTCAAACACAGCCTTTTTGAAACATATCGAAACATTCAGGATAGAGCTTGTGATAATCGCAAAGGTCTGTGGGAGGATGTAACGCCGGATCAATTACCAATATGGCTCAGAAGAAAACGCCCAGACCTGACTGCTGCGTACCAGGAGCAAAACTGAGAAAAAAAGCTGGTAAACAAAACCGATTTGACTAAAATAGCCGCATTATGAAGTTTGTGCTGATAGATAAAATAGAGAAATTGATCACAGGCAGGGAAATAACTACTGTCAAGAACCTTACTTTGGCTGAAGAATATCTGGCTGATCATTTCCCGGCTTTTCCGGTGCTGCCCGGTGTTTTGCTTCTGGAAGGACTGATCGAGTCGGCTGCGTGGCTTGTAAGAGACGTGCATAGGTTTGCAAAAAGCATGATATTGCTCGAAGCAGCAAGAAATGTTAGGTTTAAGAGTTTTCTGTCACCTGGTATGCAGATACGGTACAACGTGCAGGCAAAGAAGATCGATGAAAATACGAGCAGTTTTGTCGGGAAAGGTGTTTCAGGAGACGAAGTAATAGTTGAGGCGAATTTCAGCCTGAAGCACTTTAACCTGTCAGAGAAGAACCGGTCAATGGCTCAGGTAGACGCAACAATTGTAGAAAACATGAAAAAAAGATGGAAGCTGCTATCCTCTTTGGTTTGATGAAGATGGTTTGGAATTACTCTTAAGAACAAGGTATGCCGGAGGTTTATTATGGCAATGACTCGCGATGAGATTTTTGACGAAGTAAAGGAAATTATGGTTGATGCCCTCGGAGCAGATGATGATGAGATAACGGCTGAAGCTACTCTGATGGGGGACCTCGGCGCTGAAAGTATCGACTTTCTGGATATTGTTTTCAGGCTGGAGAAAGCATTTGGGATAAAAATTCCCCGTGAAGAGCTGTTTCCTGCTGAAGGCATTATGAGTAACCCGGAGTTTGTAAGTAACGGCAGGCTGACGGAAAAAGGGCTGGAAGAACTTAAGGCAAGGATGCCTCACACGGATCTCGATGAATTTGCTTCCGATCCGGATGTGAACAAGATAGCCGACCTGTTTACAGTCGAATCGATTGTGAATTTCGTTGAAAGCAAGTTGAATCACAGTTAATACGGGCAGGCTGGCTCCTTTCGATAAATCAATTACCACACATTGGAACACGACTGATCTAAATGCGATGGATTTGGATAGACAGATTTATAGAGTTTAACAGCGGCAAAAATGCTGTAGCATTGAAGAATGTTACACTTGCGGAGGAGCATCTTCACGATCACTTTCCGGGATTTCCGGTGATGCCGGAATCACTGATGATTGAAGGGATGGCTCAGACCGCAGGCATTCTTGTGGGAGAAGCAGGCGGCTTTAAGGAAAAGGTGATTCTGGCAAAAATAAAAAAGGCGGTTTTTTACAATTACGTCGTGCCGGGCGATACTATTACACTTCATGCCGAGATTGAGTCAATCTCGCCGGAAGCGGCAGGAACTACCGGCAAAATTTTTCGGCAGGATGAACTTATCGCGGATGTGGACTTGATGTTCAGTCACATTGATCAGAATCTTGGGGGCAGGCAGTTTCCCAAAGAAAACTTTGTTTTCACGGAGACGTTTATGTCTCTGCTGCGGGGCTTCATACAGGACGGGCCTGATTCGGAGCGAAACTGATGTTCGAGTCGCGTCCAGTTGTGATAACGGCTCTCGGAGCTGTCAGCCCGCTTGGCTTAAGTTTTGAGCAGACATGGGAGGGTATATGTACGGGCAGATGCGGGATCAGGCCAATAACTGCATTCGATGCTGAGGGCTTTGACTGCAGGATAGCCGGCCAGGTACCAGAATACAATATCCAGAAATCAATACCGAAATTCCACCGCAAAGCGGCAAAATTAATGTCGCGCGACATTGAGCTTGCCGTGCTTGCCGCAAAGGATGCTTTTGACAACAGCGGGCTTGTGACAAAAGCAGCGGAACAGAAAGAGGTAACCGTCGATCCTGCAAGAATGGCAATCAATATCGGAGCAGGCCTGATAAGCTGTGATCTGCCTGAACTCGGGCCGGCAATAGCAAGAAGTGTAACACAGGGCCGTTTTGACATTCGTAAATGGGGAGCAGATGGGATAACAGCTATAACTCCGCTGTGGCTGTTGAAATATCTGCCCAACATGCTGGCCTGTCATATAGGCATCATTCATGATATCCGCGGGCCGAGCAATACAATTACATGCGGCGAAGCATCGGGACAACTGGCAATAGGCGAAGCGGCTTCAATGCTGGCACGAGGCTCGGCTGATGTGGCGCTGGCGGGCGGAGGGGAGGCCAAAGTTAATCCTATTGTTATATTGCGTCAATGCCTTCTTAAGAGGACGACGAGTAAAGGGAATAACAACAGTGAATCTGCCTGCAGACCGTTCGATATGGATGCAAGCGGCTCTGTTTTTGGTGAAGGGGCTGCTATGGTCCTGCTTGAAACGATCGAGCATGCCCAAAAGCGAGGCGCAAAAATTCGTGCCCAGATTGCCGGCTTTGGATCAAGCAACAGCATCAACGAGCAGTATGAACATTTGGAGAAAAACGGCAAGGGGCTGCGGATCGCCATTGAAAAAGCGATGACAGAGGCCGGTATAGAAAGTGATCAACTTGATCTGATAATCCCGCATGGAACAGCTATTCCTTGTGATGATCTGGCTGAAGCAACTGCGATACAGGATGCGCTGGGAAAACATGCTGCCCGGATACCGACGCTGCCTACAAAAAGCATGCTGTCCCACACTGGTGCTGCAAGCGGAGCGATGGATGTGGCAATCGCGGCTGCAGCAATGGAACGAGGGTTTATTCCTGCTGCGAAGAATTGTGAGAGAAAAGCTGAGGGGTGCAATCTTAACATAAACAAACAGGCCAGGCACTGCCTGATTCGCTATGCGTTATGCTGTAGTTATACATTTGGCGGTCAAACAGCAGCGCTGGTTCTAAAGAACCACCAGGTACCGGTAAACAGTTGAGAAAGTCGAAAAATGAGTTATGATCGTGAACAGGAGCGGGTTGTCGTAACAGGAATGGGAATTGTCTGCCCGCTTGGGCATGACGTTCCCAGCTTTTGGGATTCGCTGATGAATAATAACAGCGGTGCAGATTATACCACTTTATTCGACGCATCTACATTTCCGACAAAATTCTCGGCTGAAGTAAAAGGCTATCGCCTGAGCGACTTTATCGAAAAGCCGTGCCTTCACGAACATGCAAACCGCGGGTCGGCATTTGTCTTAGGTGCGGCAGCACAGGCGTGTAAACAGGCTAAAATCGATATTGAAACCGATCAGCCCGACGACCGGATTGAGAGAACCAGAATGGGCATATACCTGGGAGCGGGTGAAGGCTCGGTCGAAAATGAGGCTTTTTTCGAGGCACTGGTAAATGGGTGGAATAATGAACGAGGAGAAATGGACTGGAGCCGGTGGACTCGGACAGCCAATGCGAAGATGACAGCGATGCGCGAACTGGAGCAGGAGCCGAACATGCCTGCAGGCCATATTGCGATACTCACCGGCGCAAGAGGTCCGAGCCGAAGCTGCCTTACGGCATGTGCTGCCAGCACGCAGGCAGTGGGCGAAGCTGCTATGATGATGCGCCGCGGTGACGCGGACATTATGATTGCAGGCGGCGCACATTCGATGATACACCCGCTGGGAATAACCGGCTTTAATCTGCTGACAGCGCTTTCGACCAGAAATAACAGCCCGCGGACGGCGTCAAGACCGTTTACAGCAAGCAGGGATGGGTTTGTTATCGGCGAAGGTGCGGCTGTGGTCATCCTGGAATCTCTGGATTCAGCTAAAAGACGCAATGTGCCGATACTTGCTGAAATAATTGGATACGGCAGCAGCAGCGACGCTTTCCGGATAACTGATATGCATGAAGATGCCAGGGGTGCTATTCAGGCGATAAGCGCCTCGATAGAAGACGCGGCAATCAGCTGCGAAGATATTGACTATATCAACACACACGGGACAAGCACGACAGAGAATGATTCAATAGAAACAAAGGCTGTCAAGGCAGTTTTCAAAGAACACGCAAAAAACATCCCTCTGAGCAGCACAAAAAGTTTGCTGGGCCATTTGATAGGGGCTGCAGGCGCAGCGGAGCTGATAACATGTATCCTTGCCATACAAAACAACATAATACCTCCGACGGCAAATCTGAATGATCCTGACCCGGAACTGGACCTGGACTATGTGCCCAATGTACCCAGAAAGGCAGAGGTTAATATAGCCATGAATGAATCCTTCGGCTTCGGAGGACAGAATAACGTGATAATAGTTAAACGGTACAGTGATTGAGAAGCCGGTATTATGATTGACATCAAAACAATACGAGAAAACCCGCAAAAGTTTAAAAAAGCCTGTATTGACAAAAATTTCGATGTGGATATCGATGGTTTACTTCGTATCGAAACTGAGCTTCGCCAGGCAAAGGCACAATTGCAGGAGATCGCTACTGAAAAGAATCAACTGGGCAAATTAATCCCGAAGCTGCCGGAAGATGAAAGAAGAAAAGCACTTGAAAAACTTGGTGAAATCAAGGCTGCCGAGCCGTTACTTAACGAAAAAATAAAGCAACTTCAGCCGCAATTCGACGAACTGATGTTGCTGGTTCCCCAGCCTGCCGCGGAGGACGTGCCCTTTGGCAAAGATGATACGGAAAATGTCGAATTGAGAAAATTCGGACGTATCAGCAGTTTCGACTTTGAGCCGAAAGATCATATCCAACTGGGTATCGATCTTGATATCATCGACGTTGAACGCGGAGTAAAACTCTCAGGGACAAGGAATTACTTTCTGAAAGGTGATGCCGCCCTTCTGCACTGGGCGGTCCTTAGATTTGCCCTTGACATGATGTTAAGCAAAGGATTTGTCCCCCTTTCGGTTCCACTTTTGATGCGCGACCAGGCTATGCGAGGCACCGCTTATTTCCCCGGAGGAGAGGAACAAACTTACAGGATGGAAAAAGACGAGCTGAACCTGGCTGGAACTGCTGAGGTGCCGCTGACAGCCTACCGAACCGAGGAAATATTAAACGAACAGGAATTGCCTCTGCGATATTGCGCTCTTTCCACGTGCTTCAGGCGTGAAGCCGGAGCTGCCGGTAAAGACACGCACGGACTCTACAGAATCCATCAGTTCGATAAGGTCGAACAGGTCATAATATGCCGTAACGACGAGAAGCTCAGCAAACAGCATCACGCTGAAATTCTCGAAAACGCTGAGTCTGTGATGCAGGCGCTGGAGCTGCCTTACAGAGTTGTTAACGTCTGCACGGGAGACCTGGGACGGGGTCAGGTCCAGAAATTTGACATCGAGGCATGGATGCCGTCCAGAAACAGCTATGGAGAAACCCACAGCGCAAGCAGATTTCACGAGTTTCAGGCCAGGCGGATGAACCTGAGATACAAAGACAGCGCAAGCAAAAAGATTCTCTTTTGTCATACGCTCAACAACACAGTTATCGCCTCGCCAAGAATACTGATACCTATCCTTGAACTGAACCAGAATGCTGACGGCTCGATAAATATTCCCAAAGTCCTTCAGTCCTATATGAACGGAAAGCAAAAAATAATAAAACGCTGAACTCAAGTGAAAATCCGTCTTGGACCCCATCCAAAGACAATTAAAGCTCATCGATGAGAGACTGGATCAGCGGCACAGTGTTGCCGTGCTTCTAACACAAAAAGCCCCCTTGCTTACTCCCGCCATTGGGGTAATTGCCGGCATAGTCATCCAGAACCGGTTCAATTTACATATCATCCAGCCTCTATGTGCTCTTGCATTGTCGACGGTTGTTATTTGTGCCCTTACAATCATCCCTCTGACCAGGCGGTCGGTTTTTCCTGTACTTTCTGCAATATTCGTCTGTTTCACAACCCTTGGTATGGTACGCCTGATTAGTTACAAGGAACCTGAAAATAATGATATATGTCATTTTTTAACCGAAAGCAGAATTCTGTCCACAATCAGAGGGACGTTAATTACCGAGCCTTATATCAATCAAAACAAAAACTGGAAATTCGCAAGATTTATTCATACCGGTTCGACAAGCAGTTTTTATCTCAAGCTGTGCCAGGCCAGAACAGATACCCTGTGGAGAAAAGCCAGCGGTACTATACGCATCAGAGTCGGCTCACCAGCAATCGGTATCCACAGCGGCGATTATATAGAGGCCTACTGCTGGATCCAGCCTCCGGCTGCTGCAAAAAACCCGGGTCAGTTTAACCTGCAAAATTACCTGGCCCAAAGGAATGTTCATACAGTTGCATTTATCGAATCAGCAGATGGAATCAAAGTACTCAATACAACTGTCCCCGGATATATTGAAAAACTCAAGGCCAAGGTCAGGCAGATAGCCTCAAACGCTTTATTGGGAGGTCTCCAGCCGGAAGATGAAAACGAAGCAATGCTGCAGGCGCTGCTTTTGGGAGTGCGAACAAACATCCCGGCGGACGCTGAAAGAGCGTTTCGTGAGACCGGCCTGCTTCATTTTATAAGTCTATCCGGACTGCATGTAGGCATTCTTCTTGCCATTGTCTGGCGGCTGTGCAGAACGGCTGGACTTCTGAAGGTCGGAAGGGCTGTGGTATGTTTGATAGTGCTTGGTCTGTTTATTGTAATTGTGCCTGCCAGATCGCCGATAATCCGGGCAGCGATAATCGGCGCGGTCTTCTGTGCCGCATACATGTTCAGCAGAAGACCACATCCGCTTAACAGTCTGGCACTGGCAGCAATCATACTACTCATGCTGCAGCCCTTCAATCTGTTTGCGGTCGGATGGCAGCTCTCATTCGCAACCGTTCTGGGAATATTGCTTTTCGAAAAACCAATCGAAGGCTTTTTTCATAGGCTTACTGTGGATTCGTTCAACAACGGTAAAAAACATCGATCTTTCGGAATGGACTTTATTAAGTCTCTTGGAAATATAATTATTCAGATGCTCTCGGTCAGCCTGGCGGCCTGGATCGGGGGTGCTGGGATTTTGCTGTATCATTTTTATTGCATTACACCTTTTGCGAGCCTGTGGACGGTTATGGTTTTTCCTTTCGTGGCGATGGTGCTGACATTCGGATTTATCAAAATGATATTGGCGCTTGTGCTGCCGACAGCATCTCTTGTGCTTGGGGCAGCAGCCAGATTAACTGCTGCAGGCCTGATTCGATTTGTCGAATTAATTGCAGGTCTCGGAATCTCAGAAATACTGGTAGGCAGCATACCTTTGTCGCTTGTATTGTTATATTATGCACTGATATTGCTCATGCGTTTTTTTCATCCCCGACGTCGGTTTCTCAGAACCGCTGCATGTGTTGGCATCGCTATTATACTGTCGGTGAGTCTGTTCGGGGTAAAATGGCGGCAGAAACATCGTGATTATCTGGCTGTTAACTGTCTGGCTGTGGGACACGGGCAGGCAATTCTTGTGGAAATGCCGGAAGGATCGAACATCCTGTTCGATGCCGGATCAGTAACTCAGCATAACTGCGGGGCAGCAGTAGTTGTTCCATTTCTCAGAAGTAAGGGGCTGAATGCTATTGAGACCCTGTTCATAAGCCACAATGATATAGATCACATCAACGGAATACCTGAAATCGCTGCGCTTTGTAAAGTAAACACCATCTGCGCCAACAAGGCTTTCTTCTGCGAAAAAGACCAGTGGGGCACCAGGGAATTTCTTCGAAAATGCCTTGCAGAGCAAGGACTGTCAATCCAAAGCGCCGAGCATCTCAGGACAAAGTCTTGTGTAAAAACCAGAATCCTTTGGCCTGACGTGGGAATTTGTCCTCTTGAGCAGCTCAGTGAAAACGACAGGTCACAGGTAACCCTCATGGAATTTGCCGGCAGAAAGATTCTTCTGTGTTCGGATATAGAGAAATTCGCTCAGGAAAAACTTATCGAGACCTATCCGGATCTTCGGCTGGATGTGATTATCGCGCCTCACCACGGCTCTGAAAAAACACTCCACGAGCGATTCATCAGCACCTTTCAATCTGCCTTTATGATCTTTAGTTGCAGCCAAAGAGACTATGAGAACTACGCAGCACATCCCAAAACAAATACAACCAAATGCTATTATACCTGCTGCGACGGTGTTGTCAGAATCAGGATTAACGCCGATGGTACAATTAAGACGTCAACTTTTTCACGGCCATAAAAAGAGCCCTGAAGAATAAACTGCAGGGCTCATTGCGTATTCAGGGAATCATGTAAATATATCATCGCATATGCACAACGAACTCGACTCGTCGATTTCTTGCTTTTCCGCTGGAGGTCTCATTTGATACGACAGGCCTGGCATCTCCGCAGCCAACTGCGCGTAGTCTCTCGCCGTGGATTCCGTTTTTACCAAGATACCTGACAACAGAAAGTGCCCTCTGGGCTGAAAGTTCCCAGTTATCGGCCCACTTGGATTTTTTTATAGGATCAGAGTCGGTATGGCCCACGATGTCAATCGGCCTGTTTGCATAACGTTCCTGGAGGACAGAGACAATATGATTAAGGTCGGATTTACTTGAGGCTTTTAAGTCCGCCTTGCCTGACGAGAACAATATCTCATTAGGAAGTGTAACAGTAAGCGTGCCTGCGGCTGAATCGAGATCGACCTGATATTTATCACCAAAGCCGCTGACATCCCCGGCACTTGCATTTCGCTCCTTAATCTGCCTCTGCAGATCGGCTATCGTTTGCTGTCCCTCGTCAAGTCGGCGAGTAAGCGTCTCTTTTTCAGCTCCGGTTGCCTCAAGTGAACTGCGACAGTTCTCCAAGGCACCTCGAACATTCTGATGCACAACTTCCAGGTTCTCGTATTTTTTCTTCCAGTTAGTACAGCCGGACGTGGCTACACAGATCAGGACCAATACACCCACCAGGCAGGATTTGTTAATATACGTTGACATGGCAGACTCCTTTTTGAATGAAAATTTCCACTTCACAATCCTTATCGAAACAACTCTAAAATCGGATGGTTCATGATAGCATCATAAAGAATCATAACACCAAAAACAGCCATTGCCAAGAACGGACCATATGGAATTTGGTGGGTTTTCTTAAAAAACATGCGAATTCCCGCCCATATAAGTCCCAAAAAAGGAGCGGCGAAGAATGCTACGACAACAGGAACGGCACCAATTACGGTACCGACAGCAGCCATCAGGTGCACGTCGCCCAGGCCCATCGCCTCTTTCCCAAAAGCCAGGGTTCCCAATATGCGGGTAACCCATACAACAGCCCCTCCGATAATATAGCCCCAGAAACTACCCAAAAGCCCTGAAACCACAGGATGTTGCGAGAAAGATTCCCACCACGCCGCGAAACCAGCGACACGGGTGCTCAAGATTAGAAACCCAGATGCAAAAAAGACAACAGGCAGAAGGAAAAGCACTTCCCACAGAACCTCCAAACGATGGTTGAACATATCATCATGTGGCAGATCCATCGGCGGCAGGTTAGAATCAGGGCCGGATGTGCCGGTATCGTTGCGCATTTCGCGGTTCTGATAATCTAACTGTTTACCTGTAGTTTCCTGCCCTTTAGGGAGATAACTCCTTCTGAGCAGACGGGTACCAAGAAGCAACAGGGAAACCAGAAGTCCTGCGGCGGCACCGGCAGCCAGCGCCCCGGTGCGAGGTGAGGCACTGGGCAGGAGTCCTGCCTGGCGAATCACAGCCGGATCTATCACAAACACACCAACAGCCGAACTTACAATACCCAGAGCTGCAGCGAACCAGCATAGTGACAGCGGAATGACCCAAAGCTCCAGATCGATACCAGAAGCGGCAATCAGGCAGGAAAGCAGGATTATATGTACCAGGTAAACAAACCACCCGCTGTGAACAAAGGCAGAAAAAACAGAGGAGGCGTCGCTTGGGAACCAGCGAATCCGATAAACAAAATAGCATAAAAACAGCCCTGTAAACACCAATGCGGTAATCAGCTCCACGACAAAATATCTGGGGGAAATACGGGCACTGCAATGCCTGCACCTGGCGCCAAGCAGTATCCATGAAATGAGCGGAATGTTGTCATAAAAACGAATGGGGCTGTTACAGACAGGACAAGCTGAGGCGGGGGTTACAAGGGATTTGCCTTTTGGTAAACGGTAAATCACCACATTGAGGAAACTGCCCACACAGCTTCCAAAAATAAAAATGATCAGAAGCCACACCATAACTATCGCACTCACAATCGCTCCAAAATAAAAACAGTAATCAACTGCACGCTGCCTGTCTTAGCGGTTTCTTTTCCTGTGTGCGGTTTTGCGTTTATCAACTGCACCTGCAACTTTCATCTGAAGACCGAAAAGACGAATAAAGCCTGTTGCGTCTGTCGCATCATAGGCCCCGCCCATTTTGAAGCTCGCGAGGCTTGTGCTATAGAGGCTCCTGGGACTTCTGGTCCCGGCGAGGGTACAGTTTCCCTTGTAGAGCCTTAGCTTAACCGAACCGGTTACATTACGCTGAGTAACATCGATAAACGCATCGAGAGCCTCACGAAGCTGACAGAACCATTGACCGTTATATACCATCTCGGCATATTTTAAGGCAATCTGCTGCTTGTAATGCATGGTTTCGCGATCCAGGGTAAGGCTTTCCAGTGCCTTATGGGCGGTAACAAGTATTGTTCCGCCAGGGGTCTCATACACACCGCGCGACTTTATCCCAACCAGGCGATTTTCCACCAGGTCAACCTGCCCAATCCCGTGCCTGCCGCCTATATAGTTAAGCGTCTCAAGCAGCTTAACAGCATCAAGACTTTTGCCGTTGAGTTTGATGGGAATACCTTTTTCAAAACCTATCTCAATATAATCAGCTTTGTTCGGTGTTTTAGCCAAAGGACGCGAGATCACAAACAAGCTCTCTTTCGGTTCATTGGCAGGGTCTTCAAGGTCGGCACCCTCGTGGCTGAGATGCCACAGATTCCGATCCCGCGAATAAATCTTCTTTTTGCTCTGCTCGATTGGAATTCTGTGTTTTTTAGCATAATCCACTGCGGCTTCACGAGAGGTTAACTGGAAACGGGGGTCCTTCCAGGGGGCAATGATTTTAAGTCCCGGATCAAGAGCCATATACGTTAACTCGAAGCGAACCTGGTCGTTGCCTTTGCCGGTTGCGCCATGAGCCACACCGCAGGCCCCTTCAGCGTGAGCAATTTCGACCTGATGTTTTGCAATCAAGGGGCGGGCTATGCTGGTTCCAAGCAGATACCCGTTCTCGTAAACTGCGCCTGCCTTTAGAAGCGGCCAAAGATAATCCTGGACAAATTCCTTCCGCAAATCCTTTACAATGCACTTGACGGCACCACTTTGAAGAGCCTTTTTCTTTATGCCCGAAAGCTCGTCGCCCTGACCTAACTCCGCGGCAAAGGCAATTACATCGTAACCGTACGTCTCTTTGAGCCATGGAAGAATCACACTGGTATCCAGTCCGCCGCTGTATGCCAGTACCACTTTTTCTGCTTTAGACATTTGTAAACCTTTAAAAGCATTGTTGTTAATGAAAAACCGGAAGCTTAACTTTATTCGAAAATGTGTTCCCGGTCAACCAGAACTTACATTCAAAGTCCCAAGCCGACCGGCAACAATCTTTCGCATCAAGCGGGTATTTGCCTGTTCACCTGTAAAAAGCTTAAACTGCGCAGCAGCCTGGGCGACAAACATTGCTGCGCCATCGATGGTTTTTGCTCCCACAGCCCGGGCGGCCTTCAGCAGCCTGGTTTCGATAGGATTATAAACGGTATCAAAGACTACGGTATCTTTACTTAAGTATTTTTGAACCAAGGGAGTTTTATCCATATCGGGGAACATCCCTATACTGGTGGCATTAATTAATAAATCTGCCTTAAATGAGGCAAGAGAACTCAATGGCGCGGCTCTACAGCCGAATTCTGCGGCAAGAGCATCGGCTTTACTGACGGTACGATTATAAATCACAACATCGGCCCCGACATCCCTAAGGCCTGCTACTATGGCGCGGGATACGCCGCCGGCACCGATAACCGCTGCCTTGGTGCCCTGCAACTGTTGAGCACTTATACCAAGCGTGCTGGTAATAGCGCCAAGGGCGCCTGCATAGTCAGTATTGTATGCTGAGAAGTTTCCTTCACTGTCGATCAGAATTGTATTGACAGCACCTATCCTGGCCGCCGGGGGCTCAACTCTGCCTCCTCTTTCCCTGACAAAATCAAGAGCGTTCTTCTTGTGGGGAATCGTAACACTGAAACCACGAAAGCCCAGCCAACTCTGATTTGCATTCTGCATGAAAGTATAAAATTGCTCTTTTGAGTCTTGGACATGCATCGGCAGATAAAGCCTGTTCATACCCGAATCGCCAAAACATGCGTTAAATATCGCAGGACTGAGCGAGTGAGCAATGGGTGAGCCGATTACACCGTAAAGCAGCGTTTTTTCGTCTATCGCATCGTAGCGGTAGGAGTTTCTGAGTTCATCGATCGTCAGTTGTCCAGGCGCGGTCCCTTCGTCATGGCTGATACCGGCGTAATTCGCGAAGCACCCCAGACGCTTGGCAATAATCCTGCTGAAAATACCCTCCGGGCCCATTACAAGGACTATCGCCTGGCCGTGTTTTCTACTGAGAAGCCGGAGACCGTCAAAACAATCATTAATATGCTTTGCGGTATAAACAAGCTTTGGAATGGAAGCCGGAGCTACAGTCAGAATATCGCGGTAGAGTCGGTCAATATTATTAAAAGGACCGTCGAAATTGTGTGCAGAGACAATGAGTCTCGTCCTTGATGTTTCGGCTAAAGCAAGGTCTAGTTTTTCACGAAATTGCGAAACAACATAATTATCAAACTCACAATCCACATAGTCAGCGGCGGTTTTGATGGCTGTAACAAGAATCTCGCTGCGCAATTCCGCAGAATATTCGTTAGCTCCGCCCTGTCGCTTGTCCCGACAGGTGACAATTATCGGAAGATTGGATGTTTTCGAAAAAGTGAACGCCTTTCTAAAAACTTCGGTATTCAGGTTTTCCAGGTAATCGGTCCTCATCTCCAGCATTTGTGCGCCGCGTTTCACGGCTGTGCGCACCTGCGAACGAACCTGCTTTATATCAGATGCGGATATTACACCAGTAAGATATGTCATCGGGGCATTTACCTGCTTTGATGTTTTATTTGCTCGAGAACTTTATTAACAGCATATAAAAATGCCTTTGCACCGGCCTCGATAATATCTACCGAATATGCATGGGAATTTACCATCCTGCCATGATGTTCAATCTGTACGCTGGCTCTTCCCAAAGCGCTGGAACCGGAGGTTATATTCCCATAGGTAAAATCATGAAGAAACACATGCAGTCCGGTTGCCTTTTGAATTGCCAGCCAGACGGCCTCGGTTGAACTATCGCCTACAGACTCAGCAATAATTACCTTACCTGAGGGGTCTCTCAGAGCTACAGTGGCGCCTGGAACAACGTTACTACCGAAGGTAGTTTTGATGCCGACAAGTGTCCAGCCCTTCTGGGGGGCATGGAGAATTTCTTCTGATATCGCCTTAATTTCACAAAGAGAGACATTGTCCTTCAGTTCATAAAGATGGACGGTGCGCCGGTAGATCTCGGCAAGTTGCTCCTCAGTAACTTTCTGACTGGCAGCGGCAATGTGGCCGTGCAGCTTATCCTTCTGAGGGGGGACCTCTTTGCTGAATACTATGCCTGAAGCTTCAGATTCCCGTGCGTCCATAACATGGCCCTGCCGAAGGATCAACGAGAGGTATACCATCATAAGAACCCCCTTGCAAGTGAAAAATAGCGTCCCGCCGTCACGCACACTGCAGCGAGCTCGACAATTTTTCGAACAAAAAAATCTCAAACTTAGGGGTTTTTTGAAAAGCATTTTGGAGGGGATAATTCATTCAAGGCGCACTCCTTGGGTATGACGACATAAAGGGTGGTTGATAATTTCTATAAGCCCTTATTACACAAGGAGGTGCATTATATTGAAACGT
>JBDRHL010000106.1:0-2206 GCA_043816955.1 Planctomycetota bacterium
GCACTGACACTGCAAGACAATGCCTAAATATGGAAAGTACATCAATTTGTTTACACCCGGTAAATCCTACGGATAAATGCATATAACACATCAGTAGTGTCCCAACGTTGAAATGTAATAATGCTGTAACATGCTGTGCAGCAACAAATAAAGAGTCGTTAAACTATTTTTCGATTTGAAATCGGATTCAGAGATTATAGTTCCTTTCTTCACGGGAAGGAGCAATGAGATGAATTCCGATCGAACAATATTTTCTCAGGTGATGGATTTTGTTCCACGATATGAGTTTAACAAATGTGTTGATCGCTATCATGGCAATTACAAAACAAAGAGTTTCAGTTGCTGGGATCAGTTTTTGTGTATGGCTTTCGCCCAGTTTGCGTATCGTGAAAGCCTTCGTGATATACAGACCTGTTTACGCTCGGTACATCACAAGCTCTATCATATGGGCTTCCGTGGTAAGGTAGCCCGAAACACGTTGGCACATGCCAACGAAGTACGTGACTGGCGAATCTATGCTGATTTTGCACAAGTACTTATCAACCATGCAAGAACTCTTTATGCACAAGAACCGTTTGGTGTCGAGTTAGACCAGACTGTTTATGCGCTGGATTCAACGACGATAGACTTGTGTCTGTCGGTATTTCCCTGGGCTGCATTTCGAAAACGTAAAGGAGCAATCAAACTTCATACACTCTTGGATCTACGTGGAAATATTCCGGTACTTGCGATAATCACCCACGGAAAAGTCCACGATGTTACTATCCTCGACAGCATGTTCCTGGAAGCAGGGGCACTTTACATAATGGATCGTGCATATACGGATTTTAACAGGCTTCACCGCATTCACCAAGCGAATGCATTTTTCATAACCCGTGCTAAAAAGAATCTGAACTTCAAGCGTTTGTATTCTCAGGCTATCGACAAATCAACAGGGCTCAAATGCGACCAAACTATTGTACTAAAAGGATATTACACAAAAGAAAAGTATCCAGACAAACTCCGGAGGATTCGATTTTATGATCCTGAAAAAGATACGAGCCTGGTCTTTTTAACCAATAACTTCGACTTACCTGCAGCTACCGTTACGGAACTTTATCGATGCCGCTGGCAGATCGAGCTGTTTTTCAAATGGATAAAACAGCATCTCAGAATCAAATCATTCTTTGGCACATCAGAAAACGCTGTCAAATCTCAAATATGGATTGCTGTATCCGTATATGTTCTGGTTGCCATAATGCGAAAAGAACTCAAAATCGACCTCAGTCTCTACACAATTCTACAAATTCTGAGCGTCTCTCTATTTGAGAAATGTCATATTTATCAAGTACTTACAGAATCATACAATTTGACCATTAACAATGAAAATCCTAACCAGTTGAATGTATTCGACTAATGTTGGGACACTACTGATACAGCATAAGCATAGAAAATATTCATTGTACACCGATTTATAATTTGTATAGCTATTAATTACCTGACACCTGTGTTTGCACCACCTTAAGAGTTTGTCTCTCGCAAAACGCCTATATAATGCTGGAGCTACCTAAATGAATTTAGATGTTTTTTCCAGATTTCGTCTTTTGGTTCCGAAGATACAATTGTAGCTGTGAAAGAGTTGATGAGTATGGTGGCTTGAGCTGTTTCTCTGTGATGTTTTCCCCGTCCGATCCTCACATAATGACTAGATCAGGGTGCGGGGGGCAGGTCAAAAGCCCTTTGATTTCCCCGCTTCAAATGACTCAGGACGCGCGAGGGTGAGAATCGCCGTTTCAAAGTATCATTGAATGAATTCAAGTCTATCACCGAGATGATTATAAATCATATCTTCAAGCTCTCCACGCCAACGCATATCGAAATTGTTCTGATTTGTCAATAGCACAGTTCCCATACCAGCGGTCGGAGCATAGAAAATATCCGAAGAAAATCCATATCCGTCACCACTATGAACACAAATGGGAACAATATTGCCATTAAGTTGCCGATGGTAAACACCAATTCCCAAAGCATATCCTTCATTCTTTCCAAACGTATCGAAAGGTGCGTCGTACATCTGTCTCAAAACATCTCGCTTCAGAATTGTCTTTCCATCTACTTGACCTCCATTCTGATGAAACTGAATGAACTTAACCATGTCCTCAATGTCACTGTACACACCGCATGATGGAAAGGCAGGCACTTCACCGGACTCCTGTGTTTCTTCACA
>JBDRHL010000107.1:0-2385 GCA_043816955.1 Planctomycetota bacterium
GCCTTTGATCGAATATCTGGACGGCTGGATGGGTAAAATGCTTCCACTGAGAGGTACTCCAATCGTAACGTATCATAAGAATTGGATTTACTTTGTTAAGTTATTTGGCCTGGAAGAAGCTGGAACTGTAGAGCCTAAGCCAGGAATACCGCCTTCAGCAAAACATGTAAGTGACCTTATTAACCTTATGAAAGAAAGAAACATCAGGATTATCCTGGCTGCCAATTATTTTGATGAGCAACAGGTAAGAACCGTTGCCTCCAGAACGGGTGCTGAGGCTGTGATTGTTCCGATATATGTTGGTGGAGCAAATGGAACCGAAGACTATTTCAAACTTGTAGATTGTTGGGTGGATGGTCTTTTAAAGGCCGCAGAAAAGAAATAGATTTTGAACAAACAGTGATGAAGGAAGAAAAATGTCATGACTTCTGAAATAGTACGTTTTTTCTCAGTCCAGATAGCCTTGCTTGCTGTGGTATTGATTTTGCACACTTACATTGGATTGCACATCGTCAGACGAACATTGATATTCTCAGACCTGGTGCTCGACCAATTAGCAGCCTTTGGTGCCATGGCAGGAATAGCTTTAGGGATAGAATACGGCACATTTGGTTCGTATCTATCCTCAATGATTGTCGTGCTTTTTGGCGCGTTGTTGCTTGCTCTGATAAAACCGAAAAGTAAAGCAATTCCACGTGAGGCTGTTATCGGGATTATGTATGCAATGGCACTGGTGGCATCGCTATTGTTAGGTGATAAACTTTGCGGAGGTGGAGCTTACGTAACCAAAACTCTTGCAGGCTCTATGCTCTGGGTTACATGGCCTTTGGTTAGCATAACAACTGTGGTGTATATTTTGATTTTGATATTTCACTTCAAGTTCCATCGAAAGTTCATTGATTTGGCAGAAAGGCCCGATGCAGTGAAAAACGAAAGATTCTGGGATTTTCTGCTGTTTGTAACCCAGGGGATAATTACAGCTTTAATAGTTCCTATCGCGGGAGTTCTGTTGGCTTATGCATTTTTGATGATACCAGCAGCTATTGCAGCGATGTTTACTAAAAAGTGGGCAGGGGCTGTAGTTATAGGTTGGACTGTTGGTTTTATAGCCTGTTTGATTGGGCTATGCTCATCATATTTTTTCAATCTGCCCTATGGTCCTAGCCTGGTTCTGTCCTTAGGAGTTTTTTTTATTGCTGCGATAATTATTCGATGTTTGTTTTCTAACGACAAGTTGGTTTTGATGAAAGGGACCAAATAATGCTGCCAATAATTCAAATTCTTGGCTTGCCCTTTCTTGCATGTATTCTTATGAGTTCAATCCTTGGTTACTTAGGAACACACGTGCTAAAACGGGAAGTGATTTTTATCGATATTGCCCTGGCACAGATTGCAGCGGTTGGCTCTATCGCAGCACATATGGCATTTAAAGCACATGACGACTCATACACGGCATATCTATGTTCCTTTGGCTGTGTTTTATTAGCGGCGGGGTTTTATGCTTTTGTGCGCAGCAGTATTTTTCAGATATCTCTTGAAGCAGTTATTGGTATTTCTTATGCAATTGCGGCAGCCGCAGTTCTTTTTTTGGTCGGTATTGCTCCTGGTGGTCACATACACATTCAGCATGTGTTATCTGGCAGTCTTCTTTGGGTAGGCTGGCGACAGATTATCGTAAGTTTGGTGGTATTCTCGGCTGTAGGAGTTTGCTTTTATTTTATCCGTAAACCAATTGCTGAAATATCGAATAGTTACCAGAAAGGTGCCGTTAAAAATTTAAAAGTAGTGTTCTGGGATTTTATATTCTATGCCCTGCTTGGCGTTGTTATTACTCTATCCGTCCAGATTGCTGGAGTAGTTGTTGTATTTGCATACCTGATAATACCAGCCACCATTTCAGCTGTTTTCTCTACGAGATTGCGACTGCAACTTGCTATAGTTTGGGTAACGGCAATAATTGCTTCGCTGGGAGGTCTGCTGTTTGCATACCAATGCGACTTTTCAATCGGCCCGGCTATTGCAATGTTTTTAGGCTGCGAGTTGATAATAGTTGGACTTATTCGTAAACTGCAGCAAACAAGAGGTTAAAATGAGTACGAATGGTAGCAAAAACCCTTTAGGTTCTATGGGGAACCGGATATCCCTGGCCCGGATGCGGGCCGGCCAAAAAGGTAAGATCATAAGAATAAGTGGCGGTCACGGCGCGGCAGGTAAGCTTGAAGCACTTGGAATCAGAGAAGGCCAGGAAATCAAAAAGATAAGTGATCAGTGGATGAGGGGACCTGTACTTTTGCAGCATGGTCATAGCCAATTAGCTCTTGGCTTCGGAATGGCCTCAAAAGTATTGGTTGAGATTACAGGAGAAGACAAATAGTGAAAATACTT
>JBDRHL010000108.1:0-22752 GCA_043816955.1 Planctomycetota bacterium
CGTTCTTGTCATTTATTTTCTTCTGATGTGCATGGATGGCCCTTGATATCACCATGACATTTGTGGATATGCGTTTGTGAACACTTTTCGGGATTGTCTTTTAGATTTTCCGGTTTTTGGCAGCCTTGTTTTTCATTACAGCAGCACATTTTGGATTTCCTTTCGTTGTTGAGCTGACCCCTGATTTAGGATTCAGCAGCTCTTCTATCGCTTCTTGCCACACGGCAAGAGTTTTTTCATTCAGACGGTAGTGGACGTAATAGCCTCGCTTCTCATCAATCACCAGACCTATGTCACGCATTACCCTTAGATGTTGCGAAATTGCCCCAGGAGTCAATTCAAGCCTCGTAGCCAGGGCATTGACGCATAATGCTCGTCCCTTTAAGAGCCGCAGCATCTCTACCCTGGTTTCGACTGAGAGAACTTTCAGAAACCGTGCTATATTTTTACTGTCATACATATTTTAGTGTCCACTAAAATACTATAATAAATCTCGCTTCTTATCAAGCCGTATTTTTAAATATCTTATGCCTAAAACAGAGCAAGAAGAACAAGACGATGTAAGTCTTTCTATAAGCGCAAGTTATAAGCTGGAAATAACTGTAAAAGCTACATTTCTACATTTTATAGTCGAGGATTTCAATGCTACAGTTCCATTACGCCTGTCATGTAATTGACAAGTAATTTACCCTTCCAAACGCTCCCGTCGAAGTTCTACTAAAAATTCACCAAAATACCCTGTTTCACTCACTAACCTGCCTTCGCGGGTACGCAAATCCCGCAATAGCCCAATTCTTGGTGCAAACCAAAAATTATAAATACAGGCCCAGCTTTTTTTAACAAGGCTTCGACACTAATGTCCCGCGTCGAAGCCTATATTTTGCATCAAAAGGCCGGGGTGAAAAAGTAAATGGCCGAACACACAAAAATCAGCTTCAATCACCGCAAGGAAATCTCCGATTACTCAGATTTGGTTGAGATGCTTTTTCCAGGCAATCGTAATCAACAACATGCGGCGGCATGTATTCTGTTTGAACTCAAGTGGTCTGAGCATATCCTGCTTGATCTTGCCTTCATTGAGCACAAATATAATACTTCAAGAAGAATTCTCCAGAGAACCAGATCCAAGCTTTCAAGGCTCGGCCTTATTGAACATATCAGCAGTTTCAATTCAAGGTATGGGGGACAGGCCGGCTGGAAGCTTTCCACACGGTTTGAAGCAGCATTGAGGCGTCTCGCTGATCAATGCGTTTCCTTTCGTGGTATAACGCCTTCCTCTAAAGACAAAGATGCTATGTTCATAAACTTTGCTGATGCCAAACGTAATATGTTTGTCACTGATCGGTAAATCTGAAGACACCATCGAGAACGCAAGCTTTAAACTACTTGCTTATATTTTTGATCCGCATTCCGAGCAGTAATTGCCACGGCCAATTACTCTTTTGTCACATACAGGGCATCTTCTGATAAACGTCCCGGCTTTGCTCTCACTGGTTCTCCAAGGATTAACCAGAAGTATCAAAAGAGCAATTATTATCGTGATGGCAGTGCCTGTCAGATAGTTGCTCTTTATGTGCTCAGCGAATTCTGGAACTCCCTTCTCATTCAGCCAGTTTGCCACCAGCACAACATTGGCCATCAGGAATATCATCCCTATCAAGGCCAAAAGAATCATTTTTCTTAAAGTCAAAGTCATTCGTTTTGCCTCCAAATCTGATTTCAATTTTTTCACATGCTATTCACTATAATGTGAAAATAAAAAAGCGCAAGAAAAAACTTTCCCACAAAAAGCAATTTTTATAAAGGTATTTATTGTAAGCACTTATGGGATTATCTGGCTCGAACTCAGTATCTTTGTCCTTGGTGAAAACTAAACCTTAATCTCAAAGTAATGCCGATTTTCTAAGACTGCATGATTTGATAGAGCATGTGAACTGTCTTCGTTGATGAGTTCCAAACGCCGCAAATAATAGTAAAAAGCGAACTATTTTGAGGTGGATTTGCAGGGTTGATATTTTGTTTATATTCCGGTATCATTATTGCATTGTCAATAAAGGTTTATAGATATGGAGTGGATAACTTCAACAAGACTGTTAGAAGAATTGCAATCATCAAATGATGGCGACGCCTGGCAGAATATGTGCACTTCTTTCCTGCCAATGCTGATTAGCTTTGCTAAAAGGCTGGGGCTACCTGCTTCCTATGCTGAAGATGCGGCACAGGAAACAATGGTTGCCTTTGTAAAAGCTTTTCGGGCAGGTAATTACCAGAAGGAACGAGGTCGACTCCACAACTGGCTTTTTGGTATAGCCTACAAAGTAATTTTGAACATGCGAAGAAAACTGCCCAAGGAACAGCTGATTTCTGATAATCATACCGGAACCTGCTTCTGGGAGTTGATAGAGGATGAAAATGCCGTAAAGCACACATGGAATACTGAATATCGAAGATTTCTATTAAGGCACTGCCTCCAGCATGTCCGCAAAAAGTTTTCGGCTGAGACCTTCAAGGCATTTGAATTACACAGTCTTTCTGAAATACCGGCATCTGAAGTTGCAAGACAGCTGAATATTTCAGCTAACGCTGTTTATATAGCAAGTTGCCGTGTTTTAAAGGAACTTCGTCAAATAGAACATGGATTGTTAAATACTATCTGAAAGCTGAAATTACAATGTCCTGTCCCGAATCAGAAAAGGCAAAATTATATTTATCTGGAAGCTTGGACAAAAAGCAGGAGGACAGCTTTCAGAATCATATCGAGAATTGCCCTTACTGCCAAGAACAGGTCGAAAAGTTACTTAAGCACGATACGTTTCTCAAAGAACTACAAGCTGAATATAACCAGACCTATAGGCATGATACCTCTTCAGTCAGAGATATCACTATCAGCAATTTTTTTCTTTCGGGTCTCGACAGAACAAAAATAGATATTGAATTCTCCCCTGGCCAGCAGCTTGCAGACAGATATCGCATCATACGAAAGCTCGGTCAGAAATACACAAATGTTTATCACGCTTTTGATACGCATCTGGGCCATGAAGTAGCCATAAAGCTTGTCGCTACCGGTCCCAATCGTTCAGGAAAAGCTTTCGGCCAACTTCGTCAGGAACTGCTGTTTCGCAATCCGATCAATGACTTTACCAATGTCATAAAAACCTACGATATCCATCCTGCAGAATATGAGGGGTTTTCATTAATATTGCTAACGATGGAGTATGCCGACGGTGGAAGTTTAAGAAACTGGCTCAATGAGAGTAGTACCAATGCGAACAAGAGAATAGCAGAAGGTGCAGACCTTATTGCACAGGCTTGTTCGGCAGTCAAAATCATACACAATGTCAATCTGATACATAGGGACATAAAACCCGAAAATATTTTACTTTGTCGAAACGATGATGATTTCATTGTTAAGCTGTCTGATTTTGGCATATCCTACAGCCTTGCGGATATCTCCACGGATTTGGAACAAATTCCCATAATTGCCGGCACGCCTTTGTACATGGCTCCGGAACAGTTTGTTTTTGATAAACAGGCTATCATTGGCCCCGCCAGTGATATATACAGCATGGGAATTGTAATCTATGAAATTCTCACTGGCAAACCCCCGTTCTCTGGCAATTTCAAACAGCTTAGAGAAAAACACTTACACCAGCAGCCACCTAAATTATCCAGCGACTTAGATGAGTGGGGACTGGTTGTTGAGCGGTGCCTTAAAAAAGATCCTGCATCCAGATACGGTAATATCAATGAGCTTATAAATGATATCGAGCGACTCAAGAAAGGCTTGGCCATAAACATAGATATTTCATGTCCCCAGTGTGGCCATGTCAATCTAAATGTTAATACAGCGGAATGCGAAAAATGTCATAAACGGCTGGATTCGAAATTTCGTCCGTGTCCAACTTGTGACAAGGCCGTACGACTTGATGTAGAACTCTGTCCTGCTTGCAGGAGAAATGTCGCGGCATATTATCTCTTGGAATTTCGCAAAACACAGATCGAAAGACTAAAAGACCAAGACCCTGTCAAGACAATTGAAATATTGGAGATGGTACTGCAGAGCAACGCAGAGGATTACAAACAACAAGCAATTGAACTGGTAAAGGAATTACGTCAGAAACAGAACCAGATTAAGGGATTGACTGATAAAGCTCACCAGCAGATATCAGAGGGGTTATGCGAGCAGGCTATTGAGACGTGGCGAGATGTTCTCAAACTTACTTCTCATCACTGGCTGGCACTGGAACAGATTCCAAAGATCGAATCAATTTTAAAAGACATCAAAAGAAAACAGGAGGAGGCCTCTGATCTTATAGAACAGGCAGAATTTCTGAAGGCAGAAATGATTCTAACAAAATGCCTGGAGATTTTACCCTCACGAAAGAATACAAAAGAATTGATAGAGACCTGCCGTGCCAGATCGTCAAAGTATGCTCATGATTTCGAGAATGCTGTAATATCGGCCAATAAAAAAATATTACTGAAGGCAAATGAGTATATCACCGAAGCTTTAATTCACGCACCAGAAAGCCCAGAAGCAAAATCATTAAGAAAAAAGCTTTCCAGTGAGATAGAAAAAGCTGAAAAGCTGGTATGGCAAGCACGCCAGCAACTTTTAAGGGCAGAATTTGCTGAAGCTGCCCAGACAATAGAGAATGTTCGGCAAATCCAGATAGATAATCAGAATACAGTGAATTTGGAGAAAGAGCTGGCCAGGATAATCGCCGATTATGATAACTTGCTCAAGAAAGCTTTGACTGCTAAAGACTCCGGTGATTTGGATCTGACTGTAGAGCAATTGGAAAAGTCCCTTGGTTTATGTCCAGAATCATCCCAGGCTAAATCACTGTTACAACAGGTCAAGCAGGATCAGGCAAAGACCAGGAGTTTGGCAAAGGATGTCGTATCTGCGATACAGGCAGCCAGGTTCGATGATGCCCATACGATAATTAAGCAAATCGAGAAGCTTTGGCCGGTATTAAAAGAGCTGCAGTCTGCAAGGGACAACTTGACCAGAACACAATCTGAGTACAGCAGGAGCATAGGACTTGCAAACAACTTTATAGAAAAAAAAGAATTGGTGTCTGCACTGAGCGCTGCGGAATCAGCCAGCAAAATATGCCCAATGTCGGCAGAAGCCAAGTCTTTGATAAATAAGATAACTGCCGATCAGGCCAGAGCAAAAGAACTTACTGATGAAGCCAATAGAGCTATTTCGGCAGCTGTGTTTGAAAAAGCCGACATACTTTTTAAACGCATAGCAGAAATTTCACCGACTTTTCCTGGTCTTGAACAGTTAATCAGTAGGTTCGAAAAAACCAGGATTGAGTATGATATTCAAATCAAGAATGCCCGTAAGACTTTGGGAGAAAAAAATCTGGCAGCTGCCATGGCATCTGCTAATTCGGCATTACGTGCCTGCTCCGATTCAACAGAAGCATCAGAATTGGCAGCAGCTATCCAACAAATATGTAATAACGCAAAAAAAGACTTGAGTGGCGCCCAGAAGTGCTTAAAAGCGGCTGATTTTGATAAAGCCAAAGCCCAGCTCGAACAAGCGAAACAAAAATGGCCGACAATGGAAGGCTTAAATGGTGTCCAAAAAGCAATCGAGTCGAGCATCGCCCCTTTTAAAACGGCTATGCATACTGCAAATAAAAATTTTGCACAGAACAATTTCAAAGATGCATTGACCGCATGTAAAAAAGCCCTGGCTTTATGCCCCAATGCTCCCGTTGCAAAAAGGCTCGCAGAGCAGATACGAGAAAAGATCGAAAGTGAGGAAGAGAAACGCAGGAAAACCGAAAAATTTAATCGTTTCGCTTTCTTCGGTATTGCTATTGCGGTTCTTGCCGGACCTGTCACTATTGGAGTACTTTTTTCCTGGAGATGGCTGAATATAAGTGGAGCCTCCTTGGTGATTTCCAACTGGCACCTACTCGTGACAATTTATGTAGTTCTTGCGGTAACACAGTCATATATTCATAAAAAACGTCGTACTATTGTCTGGCGAAATACCAACCTGCTGATGCTTTTTGTAGCCCCACTTCTGGCAGGAGGAGCACTTATTTTCAGTTCTCTTTTCATAGTTTCCTTTGGCCTTAGGGCTCCGGCATCTGTCGGCATTGCTATAGGACTTTTGGCCGGTGTTATTATAGGTATCATATTATTAGTTCGCAGTTTTTTAATTGATTAAGTCTGTATCTTAGCCTGTCTTTAGTACCCTCCCCCTGTTTTTGCTGTCATAATTTTGCATCAACAGAATCCCCTTTATTTCGTTTAACCCCACTTTTTGAATTTTTTTGGGGTTTTTCAGAAAGATATTCCCTATTTGCCCCCAATATACCTATAGAGCGATAGGCCAAAATTGCTTGGTGCGATTTGTGCCAAGAACCATAAGCTCGTGGAATAAAATGGGTTACAAACAGAAAAGGAAAACCAGATGGATAAGAATAAAATAAGCCTGACATTTCATATACCCGAAATTCCTGATCCAAACTTTTCTCAGTTTCAGGCAGTTGCAGGAGGAGATGTTCGAAAGGCGGCATGGCAGGCCTGTGAGCATATCTTGCGAACTCTTTCGAATATGCCGTCGTCGAGTATTTCTGCAGAAATCCTGTTTATCCATGACCCTGCAGCGGGCTCGGATGATCGACAAAGCAGATTAAAGCTTTATCTAAGACTTGAGGCAACAGAGCCTTCCAACCTTAAGAGCATCGGCCATCTTGTTAAGGGCAGTATGCTTAGCAGGTTTTATAAACTCGAAACGCTCGAGCAGCCCTTCTTAGAACCTGAAGGGCTGAAATGGAATTGCTCTGTTATCCGAAGAGAGGATTTTGTTCGCCCATTACACGACAACCTGTTTAACGCAAAAGTGCCTGAATACTATTACACAGTTATTCCTTTTGATGCCAATGAAAAAAATGACGTTATGATGCTGGATAGTGTCTTGGACAAGGTTGATAAGCCTGTAATTATAAGCATAAAACTTAAACCAGTGGATATCTCGGCCCAGCTTCACAGTCATACCGCATATCTTGCCAGGCTTTCAAGCATTAACCGAAGCTGGGAAGATGAATATGAACTGAAAAACAACTTTGATAACTTCAGCTTTTCAGAAAACGATCTATCTAACTTGGCAAGATCATCTCAGGAGTTAAAGCCGTTAACCTGCAGGGATCCACTTGCCGACGATATCTTCCGCCAGCAGAAGAAATTCCACGAAAGCCTTCGCACGCCCCATCTCCAGTTTGGTATTCAAATCATGGCGGAAAATGAATCCACGGCCAGATTGGTGGGTTCGATAATCGCAGAATCTTCTTTCCAACAAGGTTCATATCGGCTTTTAACAAGTAATACCGACTGTGATCATCAGGTTGTACCTGATTCTATCTGCGATGAAGCTAAAGAGTATATAGACATTGCTCTATATAATGAGTTGAGGCCTTTGACGCAACTTGCGACCGCGGATGAACTACTGGGCTTGTTCCGCCTGCCGGTCGCATCTTTTTCATCGCCATTCTGTATTAGAAAAAACACAGATCCTAAATTTGTTGACCCCAAAGACCTTATAGTTTTAGGTTATGACCAGCACAGCTTATACCCTGGTGGTAAACCCATTCCCAGAGGGATTCATATCAATGTACTTAAGAAAGGTGGTGTTGTGCTTGGTCTTCCGGGTATGGGTAAAAATACCAATAACATAAATATACAAATCCAGCTATCGGACAAAGATACTCCCTACATGATGATTGAATCGGCCAAGACTGAGTATAGAGCTCTTAAGAAATTTACGAATCACGAAAACCCTTCGATAAGAAAACTGGCACGAAACCTCAAAGTCTTTACGGCAGGCAGCGAGACAAGTCCATTAACAATCAATCCTTTAAGAATACCTAAGGGCGTTTACGTCAATGAACACATTGAAAATCTTTTGGCGTGCTTCAAGGCTGTTTTACCTGTTGCAAGCGGCTCGTTACCAGCTTTGTTGGGTGAAGCGTTGGAGATAGTTTATGAAAGATTTCCCGAAGCAAACAAACCTCCGGTAATGTCTGATCTGGTGGATTCTATTCAGCAGGTTCTTGATTCAAAAGGATATTCGCCCAATACCCGCTCAGATATGCAGACGGTGACTGAAGTTCGCATAGGGGTTCTGGCTCAGCGTCTTATCGGTAGGGTTTTTGGCTGCCGGGGTGGTATAAGCATCGAAGAGTTGATGGAAGGCCCCAGCATCATTGAGACTGACAAATTATGCGGAGAGCAGAAATGCCTGCTTATACTGTTTATCTTTATGCTAATACGGGAGATTTTAAAAACTTCTCCTTTGTATAAAGGGCCACTCAGGTTCGCTATATTGATAGAGGAAGCACATAATATTTTTGGCTCATCAAATATTACCGCATCAGAAGAAATTGCCGATCCTAAGTCACAGCTTACCGAATTTTTATCCCAGATGATGGTTGAACTTCGTGCCTTAGGTGTAGCAATAATCCTGAGCAGTCAGCACCCGTTATCTCTTGCTCCCGGAGCGGTTAAAACACCCGCATCCAAAGTTGTATTTCTACAGGTCGCCAATAGGGAGCGTGAAGAGATAGGGGGAAGCATGCTACTTGACGGGAGCCAAATGCAGGATATCGCCAGATTTGGACCTGGAGAAGCCTTTCTGTTTACCGAGGGCTATCATTATCCGCGAAGAATCAAGACTATCAACCTGCATGAACAATTCGATCTGTCAACTATTCACGATGATGAATTGCACCAAATGCTTTCTACCGAAGATTGGTTTATCCAGGCAAGGATTCAACGTGTCAAGGATGAACTCTTTCAATTCAATGATTGCATAAATAGGTTCGAGGAGAAAAGAAAAAAGATCAATTTAGAAGTCCAGCATCTTGTGCAACTAAGAGAAAAAGTAATCAAATTAAAGAACAGCAAAACCAGAAAGGATAGTCTCAGTGCTATCATCAAAAGTCTTCGTACAAATAAAGAAGCTCTTTTTTCGGAATACCGGAAGATGACAAGAAACATCGAAAAGCGATTTGGACATTTGCGTAACCACAATGAGATTCAAAATGAATATCTGGAAAAACTCTCTGAATCGAAGTTTAGACTCTTCGACAACTCAATAAAATCCCATGTGAATGGCTTGATGTCGGCTATCGACATCGCAATTAAAAAATGTCAACAGTTAAAATTTAAGGAGTAATATTATGGCTAACAGATCGGATTTACCAACCCATAATGAAATCGAAGAAACAGTGGAGGACAATGACCAGCAGATGTCTGAGAAAATCGAAGAGATTGAGGTGCTGGTCGAAGATACCGAAACAGCGCGTAACGTTCATGAAGCACTTGATCTTGAGACAACTGCCGAAGGTGCTGAAGAGGTTGAATCGCTCGTGGATGCTGCGGAGGATGAAACTGTGGAAATCTTTGACGAAGAGGATGACAACCTCGAAGACATCCAGGATGAGGCCCAGGATTATGCAGATGAAATCGATGATCGACATGACTCTGCCGAGTCGGACCTTGAGAAGCTATCCGATGCCAGCAGCGAAGTAAGGACAGCTGAGACAATAAATGAGCTTGCCAATGCCAAAACTTCCTCATTGGAAGAGATGGACTTTTTGAGGGACAACAACGAAAAGGCTGAAGAAGACAAAGCCGAAAGTGAACGGGAACAGGATGCCTTAGAAGCCAGAATTGATTCCGGAAGGAGGTCATAAAATGAGCCGTATTGGAGATGTAAATAAAGTTACCGTTGCGGAAGTCGAAGCGTTTATCGCTGTAGCCCAAAGCTGCATAAACAAACTTCAGTCCGCCACCAAAGTTCTTCCAAAAGTTGATAAGGATGGTTCTTCCGAATGTCCCTTTGCAGAAGAACTCTATGCCCAAAAAGAGGAGGCACAGAAGGAAGCCCAAGCATGTCTTGAAAAACTCGGAGAATACCAGTTGTGGGTGGAAAACCAGATCAGAATCTGCCAGAACAATCTCTCGGTCATCTCATCAGGCAAAGCTGCTCTGCGTACCGATAGACCTCGTGACAGGCTTTCTGAAGCGGAAGATAATTTGAGTGCCTTTTGTAAAAAACTTGAAGAGCTTCTTGGAAAAATTGAGGAAGTGTTCAGGCAGCTGCAGGCTGCAATTATGGAGGCTTCACAAAAACAGTTCCCTGGCAGAATTCCACGAAAGAACCCTGGCTTCCCTATCCTCTTGTCTGAACCGGATTCGGCACATAACCGGAATATATCTGCCGGCCTTGATAATGATTTGAAACTGATGATATCGAGAGGACCAAGCGGTAGAAACGGAAGCTGAGGTGATACAGTTATGAAAAAAACACTTGAAAATCAGCAAACGAAATCTTCTGAAAAGATATTTATAGGTACCGGCGGTACCAATCCAGGGATTGATGTACTGGATATC
This sequence comes from Planctomycetota bacterium, assembly GCA_043816955.1. Taxonomy (GTDB): domain Bacteria; phylum Planctomycetota; class Phycisphaerae; order Sedimentisphaerales; family CAYZTY01; genus JBDRHL01. The sequence goes on from JBDRHL010000108.1 coordinate 10,426, forward strand.
GAAACCGGAATATCAGAAAGAATTTTTTCTGTTCCCTGCGGTAACAGTGTATACACCATAGATACAAGCGGCGATGCAAAAACACTGGTCTTAGGAACCAAGGCAGGATATTTCTACCGGCTTTCTTATCCGGATTCAGGGAAAAACAATGATTGGCGTGCCGACAAATTCATTCAGGGATCGGCTATACTCAGTGTCTGCCTGTTGGATGATTCCAGAGCGGCAGCGACCGATATGTCCGGCAGGTGCCTTATCTGGCAGCCTGACAGCCTGAAAAAAACCGTGAAGCTTCCAACGGATAGACATGTTATTTGCTCATTGTTCAAACCTGCCGGCGACCGTCTGGCCGGGATATCTACGGCAGGAGAGGTTCTTCTTTGGGATACGCATACACGGGATATTATCGACATCCCGAAAGCTCCTCAAACTCCACCTGTGGCTGCACTGGTCAAACCTCTGTGGTGGAAGAAGGCAGGCTGCTGGGTATGGCCCGGATATGAAGGAATTATCATCCTGTTCGATTATGCCAATGGCAGAATCAACACATTGTCAGGCCACAAGACCCATTCCTATGGTACGTGTATCTGCGATGATAAACTTATTACAACGGGACAAAAAGACGGCCTTTTGAAGGTATGGCAGGCCGGATCAGATAAGCCCTCAGAAGTTTTCGAGATACCACAAGGTATCATTTCGGCAACATCCTGGCCTGATAATGAATCCTGGAAGCTACTACTCTGCCGAGATACCGGTCAGTCTGAAATATTCACTTATAAACAGAAGAGTCTTGAATTTTCACACGTAATCCCTGTAAGAAATTGCAGAGTTATCGCCGAACCTGATATTGAACGAATCAGAAACAAACAACAGCAAAGAATTACCGCCAAGGCCGAAGGGCTCTGTCTGGATATACAGGAGAATATATCAGCCCGAAGATATGATCAACTGCAGGGCCTTTATCAGAGTCTTGAAGAAATTGGTTTTGAGAATGCAAGTCTTTTACTGCAAGCCAGAGAATCACAATCAAAAGATGACTTAGTCTCAGAGCTTAAAGCTTGCCATAAGCTGGGCAAGCTCTCGAATCCAGGCATGGAACAGATGCCGGTAATGTTTGAAAGATACGCACATCTTCTGCGAAAGAGCTGGTTATTGAAAGAGACAGTTTCGGCATATGCCAGGCTCAATGATTTACCCAATAGTAAAAACCGATACGAACAGGATATAAGGCAGCTGCTTGATTACCTTGCTGTTATAGAAAACAGCGAATTTGTAATCGAGCCGGATACCGATCTCCAACTTCTGTTGCAGGCTGCCTTATTTATGAACAATCCCCTTGTCGGCAGGTTCGTACTCAAAACGCTCGGCACATTTAATATTGAAGCGAGTGTATCTTCGGCTGAATTTATCAAATGCTATAACACCTTAAGGCAAAAGACACAACTACTGCCGCCTTTGGAGGCAATAGAAAAAATTAACTGGCTGTCAGATTCAGATAAACTCTCAGGAGATGTCATAATTCTCAAGGATGATGCAGACAAGGTACCACAAGGGATCGAGTTGTGTATAAGATTCATCGACAGCGGTTTTGAGACATCGGTCAAAACCGCTGTGTTGTTCAATGCAGAAAAAAGGAATTCGGATGTAACCATCGTTCAGCATAATCAGCAAATCGCAAAAGGCCTGGATATCATCCGCAGATCATCTCATGCATCTGGTTTTATCAAAACGGTTAATTCAGGTGTCAATCTTATAATCCGGCAGCTGATTACCAGGGCACTGGCCGAGAAAAAAGCATTGATGTGGAGTCGTTGAAATGCAGCAATTATTAACAACAGATACAGTTACCAAAACAAGCATTGATTATGCACAGTTATCTTTGATTGAGCTTACCGGGCTAATAGCTGACAGCAGCGACAGAAAGGCACTTTCCGAACTGCACGAGAACAGGGCTTTCTTCAGACACAAAGACAGCAGGCCGCTTTTGATGGTGGATTTCCTTGTCAGGCTAAGACAGCAGCCCGCCTCCAGGCAATGGTGCAATAATAACCAAATGGCACTGGAGCAGGCATTTGACCTCACCTTGTCAAAATTCCTGAATATCCCGAAAAATAACGGTGCTTCCGGCTATAAGGCTGAAACTTTTGGCCCGGACTGCCGCTATTACTACAGTGCCTTTAATAATCGTTTTCTGGCTGAAATCAGCTCAAAAGGCCTTGATGACGAGCTCGAGATTGAATTTATGGCGGCAAAATTGCTGCAGAACTTTGTTTTTCGGCACTTTTATCTTTCCTGCCTGGAGTGCAGGCGAAGAGAGCAGAAACTTGTAAGAAAAGTCCACCATCAATTCGATGGCCAAAATTTGAACTTATGGATACCGGCCCAGATGACTACAAAAATGTTTGAAAAGTGGTTTAACGAAAATATTGCCGCTCAGAAAAGCTGCAAATTTAGCCAGCAAGACATACAGGAAATCGTAGATAACTCCCTTCTGACACGAAAAATTATTCCTCTTGAAGATATCCAGGATTGTCAGGGATTAAACGCCGAATATCGTGATTTTTCATCAGCTTTGAGAGAACGAATAAGCTCCAATGGTCTGGCAGGAACAATAGCAGACGAAAAGGCCGACAATATCGAAGACCAGAGACCTGCAATAAGAAGTCTAGGCACAACGAGGCTGAAGAAACTTATACAAATGATTTTTGAGTCGCTTGCCGGAACAGGAAGCGATTATAGAAATATTCTGTCTGAATTTGGCTTGAGCAAGGCTACCTTCAGCAGATTTGCAGGAAGTCGATGGAACAATAATGGCAGCAGCTTTATTCCTGATCTGTGGAAAAATACCGCCCATGTCCTGGCAAACCATCCTGACTTTACTGAAGTTGTTAAAGAAGCAGGCCTCTGGAATAAGGTACGTCTTGCCGCAGGAACAGAAAGGATATATTGAGATGAACAACGAACTTTACTTTATACCGATTTTACAAGAGGCCCTGAAGCAACCGGACAGGCAAAAGGCATTGTCAGATGCTCTTTATAAGATCGACCGTTTCGGCAAAAGTGAACGATTCAAAGAAGGTTTTCAAAATTTCATCTCCTTTGTCACGGAATCATACCAGAGGCATTACCTGATTGAGGAGAATCAAAGCCTTCGGCAAATAGTCGATCTGCTATCCGAGTCCTTTGAGAGTCTGTATCCGGAAACAAACGGGGTGGAACTGTCAGGACGGGGTTGGAAGGAAAAGTATCTTAAGATAGCGGCCTTTTCACAAAGCACTCTTCCGCTTGAAATTACTATTTTTGGCAACAACCAGTTGGTCGGTAGTGTCAGCCTGGCTCAGAATAATAAAAGTCAGAAATTCAGCGGGATTACTCCCGGCAATTATACGATTAGGTTTTCGACAGGCAGGACTCTGTGGAAAGGCGAAATAATAGAAAAAGACCTGATGGCAAGGAAAACTCTCGATGGTCAGATAATAAAACTCGCCGCGGACTCGGGCGATTTTAAGGCCAGGCCATCCCGAATTGTAACTATTTTGAAAGATCAAGTAGTCTTGAAGATATTTAAAGGCTTGTATAGCGGAGTGATACAAATTGAATTGGGATAATTGCGATATGGAAAATAATTACAATAAACAAATCGGCAGAGCAAAGACGGTTCTGGTTTCACAGCAATCACATGATTTGGCCGCAATCTCCGAAATTATAGTCAAACTCATACATAAACAGGACTGTGGTCGTGTTCGTTTTACGGGGTTGGTGGAATTCAGTGACAATACAAAAAGACACATTCAAAACGACATTCTTTTACTGATCGACCGGATCACAGCAGCAATAGGAATGTATCCGATCAGCTATGAGATATCGGCGGTTAACCCCGATATCGCCTCAAGACAGGATTCTGCTGTTAAAGTAAGCGGTTTTTCAGCAGATTTATCAGTATTTACAGCGATGCTTTCAGCAGCCCTGCGGATACCAATAGCTGCCAATACCCTCATGACAGGCCATATTGCCTCTGCCGAGGGTGACATTGGTCCTGTAGGCTCTATCCAGGCCAAGGTCGAATCGGCTCTTGAAAATAAATTCATAGACCATCTTATCTATCCAAAAGCCAATACAATTGAGAAAACCTTTGATAGAGACCTGCTCAGTATATTGGCGGTTGGTAATACCTCCGAATTAGTGAAGCTTGTTTTCAATGAAGAGGATGTTGTTACAGCTTCGCTTGAGAACGGAGTTTTTGAAAACAGTGCGAAAATTACAGGGTTAGCAGAGTTGGTAAGGAAAACAGCCTTTTACTTTGTTTCTGACAACAACAGTCGCTTCTGGCAGATATTGAGAAGATACCTTATTACGGGTAATTCTGAAAATGCCCGAGATCTGCTAGAATTATTTGCCGGCTATTATATCCACAAGATGGCCTATCCAGCCGGTTTTGGTCACAGATTATTCTCGCTTGTCTGTGCGACACCACCGGCTGTAAGAAGAGTTCCTGATTTGTTTCCGCTGCTCGATACAGGCCTGTGTATCCATCTGGCAGGATTTGCAGAATCGGAGCAGGACTACGAAGATGTTTATAAAATGCTCGATGCAAACAGAGGGAGAGTAACACAAAAAAACATTCCGCCGGATATTCCTTTACCATATGAGGCGGATCTTCCAAATCAAGAGAATAACATCTTTGACAAAATTGTTTCAGAAATAAACGAACTTGCAATAGCCGAAAACTTCATCGCCACAATAGATTCGGCAAGGGCATCCTTTGTTATGGACTGCGTTACCGTAGACAGCTATGAGGAATTTCTTGAAACAGTTACCTCTTTTTATATCCATCTTCGATGCTACGAAAATCCTGAACCGGTCAAATCGATAGATCAGCAGCGTTCCAGAAACGAAACAGTCGAGCTTCTCGAAAATACTTTCCGCAACAACGGTGGTATGGAATCTGCCCTGCAGAGGGCCCGCAATGGTACTGAAGGTGGGATGCGAAAAATCCTCGATGAGATGACCGACTTTTACAAGCTCAGCCAGCAGGAAAAATATACAACAGCGGTCTTGAGGCAATCAATTGATAGTCTTTGCTGGGGAGAACGGGTGGAGTTTATGCGTTGTGCGATGGGCCGGCTAAAAAATATTCTGCCTGGTGAACTGAGAGACGAACCACCGGAGCGTTTTGCAAGGGACTATGAAGCCATAATAAGGGCATATATAAAAGGTATGGATAAATTCACTCAATTGCTAAGAAGGTATTAAAAACAGAAAGGATATTACCATGGCAGCAATAAATTCACTTATGGCGGAACTCGATGAAAGGACCATCGCAAGTCGGATTGGTATCGCCCATGATGAGGTTAGGATGCAATATCATCTGGGCTCTAACACAGTCGGCAGTTTCAATGATTTCAGCAACATTATCACCGATTACTACAATTACCACTATACAAGTTGCGTAAGCAGAGGAGGAAGACTGCCTGCCAGCGAGGCATATGGACGGGCCAAAGAGCTTCTGGAGCGGGAGTATAGGAAACGCAATGGCGACATCGTTACCGCGTTCAATAATGCCCATGATGGCACAAATGGTGGCATGAGAGATGTGCTGGATACGATAGCCGATGGGCTAAAGGCTGAGGTTATTGAGCGTTATATGATGGATATATTTGACAGATATGTTGCTCCAAACAGCTGGGAAGATAAGGTCGAAATGATAAGACAATTCATATCCTATTGTGGAAGCATGCTCGCATCTTCCGTAGTTGCAAGCCAGCCGCAAAGATATGCTCACGACTATAGCGGCCTTATAAGGTCATACATAGAGGGCCTCCAGAAAACTTCTTCAATGTTCAGGAGGATGTAACAGAGGTCTTATGAACAGCAAGCTCGATATTCTGCTTGAATCAATAAGTCTTGAAAGGGTTGTTGAAGAAACCTACAACAGGGCCAACGAAGCCATTGGAAGTTTTAATTTTGGCAGAGCTAAAATTGAGACATGGGAAGAATTCAAATGCTGTATGGCCGGATTCCGGAAGCATCTTGACGAAAAGATGTTGAAGCTTAAAAAACCTCTTGATGTCCAGCTGACAGAATACTGGAAATACTGTATCGGGCCGCTCTTGAAGGTATACGGCAACAATGGTGATGTCACCGCGTTTACGATTGCCAATACCGGCAATGAAGGAGGACTGTATGCGGTACTGAAGGCTTTTGCCATGTACAAAGCTGAAGAGTATACAAAGAATGAGATTTCCGGCAGAGTTTATAGCTACTGGCAAGGTCTGTCTGCCGCAGAGAAAGTAGAAGCTGCCGGCGAGTATCTGTCAAAATACAGGCATATTATTCCATCAGAGCTTTTTGAATCGGGATCCCCGACCCTTATAGATAATTTCTGGCAGGTACTGGAAAAACATCCATTTGTTGTACAGACACTTCACAAGGCAGGACGTTAAATTATGGGCGATTACGAAAAAGCTATCATTGCTCAGGGATCCCCATTTATACTGGCCAGCCAGGCACGGGAGATTGTCGCTACAGAGCTGATCAAAGGCTGTGATCCGACTATATGGCCTGATCCTGTTGCTCTGGAGCCAATTTATTCACCCATAACTATGTCACCGCTAAAATCACAGCCAAAACAAATTGATACCCTTATCACCTATGAAAATAAGCCTGCCGCGGAAGACATCGTTAGATTAAAGGTATGGATTTCACCGGATCAGCCATTTAAATGGCATAGAGCAGAACTTTTCTTAAAACATCTTACCAGCGCAAAGAACAGAATTGGTCTTGAAATTGTTGGAAATCAAACATCGATTTGTGTCAATCTTTTGTGCCGGCGAAACGATATCGACGTGGCAGAGGCTGCATTTGCCGGCAAACTTCAGAACTGCCGGTTGAGCTTATTTGATGTGGATATTTTTTCAGATATAAGTATCAGTAACTGGTCGAATATGCAGTTCTTCGATTACTATCCATCTGATCCATATTTTCATCTTCTTACCCGTCCTGATGAACTGCAGGATTCACCATTTGAAAGCCTTATTGGCAGCCTGTCTAAAATTCCTTCTGATGGTCTTGGAGTTTGTCAGGTTCTTTTTCAGCCGACAGAACCGGAACATAACTGGCATAAAAATGTCAATATGCTCACCGACCTGGAATACATAGTCGGTCAAATAAGTAATTCAGGTACCATTCAGCGGTATCCTCAACAGTCACCATCGGCAGATCTGCATATTATGGCGACCAGAATGGAAACTAAGGCCCACAACGACAAACCTTTTTTTGCAACGGCTTTGCGAATCGCAGTAATGGGCACGGATAATAACCCTAAATACTTAAGACAACTTTCGGTATTCGCCAATTTATTTCAACACGGCGGCAAGGCCTTGGATTGCCTCAATGATATTGACTATAAGGACAGGTTGTCAATTTATAATATAAGGGATATGTTTACCCTGGGGTTGACCTTCAGAAACGGTTTTCTTCTTAATTCGTCGGAGCTTGCCGGCCTTGCCCATGTCCCTCCGGCTGATATATTTGAAAACTATGTGGTTTCTTTTGACATGCTTGAACCTCTCGCATCAGAGAAAGTTGATTTGAGCCATGGCACGTTAATAGGTTATGCAAAAATAGCAAACCGACAAGATCCGGTCTGCATCCCGGATAAGATAAGATCGAGACACACCCACATCATAGGGAAACCCGGCATGGGCAAAACGCTGCTTGAAAAGTATATGATACTGAATGATATCAAAAACGGTTGTGGTATAGCGGTACTTGATCCGCATGGCGATATGGCAGAGCAACTTCTTGAACATATTCCCGAAGACAAAATCGAAAGGGTTATTTATTTCAATCCCGGAGATCCCGATTGGGTACCTATCTGGAACCCCATGGCTCCGATTGCGGGCCAGGATATAGGAAGAACAACGGACGACCTTGTAGGAGTATTTAAAAGCTTTGTTACAGGCTGGGGCGATAGGATGGAGCACCTGCTTCGCCATGGAATATTCGGCATGAAACATATGGCTGGCACATCTCTTCTGGATGTTTATGAGCTCCTGCAGAAGGGTTCAAAGGCCAGCGAAGTAAACAAAAAACTTATCCTGGAAGTCGTAAACAACGAAGTTGCCAGGCAGTTCTGGGAAAATGACTTTTCAAAATATGCTGCTAGCGACTTTGGACCACCAAAACACAAGCTTAGCAAACTACTTGTCGGCGGAACCGTTTCGCTTATGTTGTCCCAGCCGCACAGTTTTATTGACTTTACCAGAATCATGAATGAAGGATACATATTTATCGCCAACCTCACCGGTCTGGGCTCTGAAGTTCTTGAGATACTGGGCGGTTTTCTTGTGGCTGTCATGCACATGACAGCCCTTGGCCGAAGTGTGATACCGGTTGAAAAAAGAAGTCCTTTCTACATATATCTTGACGAGGCACACCGTTTTGTTACCGATTCTATCGAAGATATGATTGCCGAGACCAGAAAGTACAATGTAGGTCTTATCCTGGCCAATCAGTATCTAAAACAGTTTAACCCGAAGAAAATCGATGCTATGGCAAGTACCGGCACGACAATAGTATTTAACGTTGATACCAAAGACGCATCGTATTTATTGAAAGACTTTCAGGAAAAAGCACAACTCACCGATTTTCTAAGACTCGATGTCGGAGATGCTATTGTAAGGATAGCAAATAAAATAACAAAGATCAGAACACCGGGGCCTGTTGAAGCACCCCAACGCAATTTTAAAGAGCAAATTATCAATAATTCCAGGCGGCTTTACTGCAGACCTGCCGAAGATGTAAGAAAAATGATTGCCAAGAGAATGGAAAGAGCAGATCATCCGTTCACGCCTCTGGCCGATACCGATCCCGAACAGATTAAAAACAAGGCAAAGAAAAGAGGTTTCGATGAGTTCACCGCCTTCTAAACAACCAGAAGAAATCATCGAAGCTATAATTGACAGGCTCGATGAGAAAGTCTTGAAAAAACTGATCGATGAACCTATTGACAAAGCTGTGCAGAATTTCAGATACGAATATAAAGAACAGATCAATCATAGGCAGATACAGAAAATACTTTCCGCTTTTGCTGCACATATTTACAAAGAAGGCCTCGAATTCAGCTTTGTCCCCAACACCTTGGCATTTACGATACCCCTTCTGGATAGACACTACCAGGGCAATTTCTCGAACGGATTTACCGCTGCGATACTGGATGCAGGAAGCGGCAAGGAAGACGATATAAAGATAGTCCTTCACCGCATAGCAGAGATTATAAAAACAGCAGAGCGAGAAAAATATATCGGCGGCATTTTCACAACCAGTATCGATATAAGCGACTGGCATCTCAAATGCCGGATAGTTGAAATCCTGCTTGCCAGATACAAATCCTATCTTATCCCAGAAATTCAAAACTGCTCACCTCAACAGCTTGTAGATGAAATTCCTTATCTGTTGAGCATCATTATTAACAACATATCTACCTTACAGCAGACCATAGATCCTCTGTAAAAAAATACGTCCTTCCTGAAACTTGCCTCCGGTTTTATCCGCTATTTCTGTGGAAACAGAAAATAGCAGATAAAGATACAGGAGCAGGTTCAATGTCAAATTTAAGCACGGCTGAAAAGATAAGACTGTACAAGAGCTTTTTTACAGGCCTTGACAATGTCTATGGAACTTATGACCCGGATACAGGCACCGTAAGGCAGGCCAAAGAGCCGGTAACAGATGAGGTTCTCCTGGCACACCTCAAGGGAATTCAGCCTTATGGCGTGTATCTTCTTACAGGTGATAAAACAAAAGCCCTGGCTATAGATTTCGATGAGAATGAACTGGCTCTGCCCATTGCATTTGTCGCAGGTGCCAAACGATTCGGCATGTTCTCCTATATAGAACGCAGCAAATCCAAGGGCTTTCATGTATGGCTGTTCTTCGAAGAGCCGGTCGAGGCTAAAAAGGCAAGGGCCGTCGCCAGGAAAATACTTACCGATATGGGAAAACCAAATACCGAGATCTTTCCCAAACAGGACTGTCTCGACAATCTTTCCTATGGCAATTTCATAAACGCGCCCTTATTCGGCAAACTTGTTCCAAAGGGCAGAACCGCATTTGTAGAACCTGGTGAACCTGCAAAGGTTTGCGATAACCAGTGGGAGCTTCTGCAAAGAATACAGAGAATTCCTGCCATCAGGCTGGAGGCCATAATCCAGAGCTGCGATCTTGAGATAAGTGATACAGAAGCCACCTCAAAAGAGCCTGAGCAACCGGTACAGGATGTTCAGGAACAGTCATTTGGCTTGCCGCCCTGTATCAGAAGGATACTATCCGAAGGTGTTACGTTCGACCAAAGAATCTGCACATTCCGCCTGGCTATTAATCTTAAAAAAGCCGGGCTTCCCTTGGATCTTACAATAGCAACTCTCACCGTCTGGGCCCAGAAAAACAGACCCAAAGACGGCAAACGCATAATCACCAAAGAAGAAATCAAATCTCAGGCAGAATACGCCTACCAGAAAGACTACCGTGGCTGCGGGTGTGAAGAAGCGGTGATAGCAAGTTTCTGTGACAATAGCTGTCCCCTGGCTTCACGGAAGAATGGAGGACAGACAATATGACCATATCCAATTTGAACAGTTTGTTTAACGACTTGTGTGACGAGGTTTTGAGAAGCAGATACCTGTTTAGAGATTCAAACGGCAATATCATCGAGACACCGGATCAGATGTATTGGCGAGTAGCAATATTTATTGCTGCCGTAGAAAAAAAGTATGACATGTCTGATTCCGAAATCAATGCACTTGCCGAAAAATTTTATGAATTAATGGCAAGCGGGATATTTTTGCCAAATAGTACAACACTTATGAATGCCCAAAGAGAGAATGCTATGCTAAGCGCCTGCTTCGTAATCCCTGTCAACGATAGTATCGCTGATATCTTCGAAGCAGTTCGAGTTACGGCTCTTGTGCAGAAGGGAGGCGGTGGAACCGGCTTTACTTTCGACAGACTCAGAACTACAGGTGATATAGTAGCTTCAAGCGGCGGGACAACGTCAGGGCCGATCAGTTTCTGGAAGGTGATTGCCGAGACCACTACGGCTATTCAGCAGGGAGCCCACAGAAGGGGCGCGAATATGGCTATGATGAGCTTGGAACATCCAGATATCTTGAAGTTCATCAATGCCAAACAGCAAAAAGATGCCTTCAATAATTTTAACATCTCCGTCAAAGTCACAAATAATTTCATGGAGGCTTTACGAAAAACTCCTGACAAAGTACATGTTGTTACAAATCCCCGAAATAAAAAACGCTACGTCATTCCCAAAGATATCGTTGTTAGTTCATATACTATCCAAGACCTCAGAGAAGCCGGGGCAAATGCTCATGACTGTTACACCATCAAAGACATATGGAAATTGATTGTCAATAATTCTCATGCAACCGGTGAACCGGGGGTATGCTTCATTGATCGCATAAATCAAGACAACCCAACCCCTGCTCTTGGCCAGATAGATGCAACGAACCCTTGTGGAGAACAGCCTTTATTAGATTTTGAATCCTGTAATTTGGGCTCGATCAATGTCTCCCGGTTCGTTTTACCTGACGGCAGCGGTATGGATTGGGACAAGTTAGCCCAGGTAACAGGCCTTGCAGTCAGGTTCCTTGATAACGTCATTGATGCAGCAACTTATTGGCCGGTTGACCAAATAAGAAAGATGACGCTTGGTAACCGTAAAATCGGCCTCGGTATCATGGGATTTGCTGATGCTCTTATCCTTCTCGGTATAAGATATGACAGTGACGAAGCTGTTGAATTTGCCAGGAAGTTAGGCAAATTCATCAATGAGCATGCCCATAATGCAAGCCATAAACTGGCAGAAGAGAAAGGCACATTTGCCAATTGGAAGTCAAGTGTGTGGGACGTCAGATACAATCGCCCAATGAGAAATGCTACCTGTACCACGATAGCACCTACTGGGAGTATAAGCATTATTGCAAAATGCTCAAGCGGTATAGAGCCAGTATTTAGTTTTGCGTACAAACGAAAAGCATTGGAAGGCAAAGAATTTATCCAAATTCATCCCTTGCTTGAAAAAATTGGTAAAGAACAGGGCTGGATGAATGACAAATTGAAAATGCGATTGTTGGCAGGTGAAGACTTAAGACAGATTCCCGGTATTCCACAAAAAGGGGGTATCTCCTTAGCTCCAGTTGGCTCTATATATTGTGCATTTCAGATTTTGGCTGTCGCTCATGTTTGAGAAGCCGTCCGTAAGTCATCGGCTCCACAGATACTGCCTGCTGTAAGTAGTCGATAAAAAAGCTTACC
>JBDRHL010000109.1:0-21384 GCA_043816955.1 Planctomycetota bacterium
AATTCCTTCGGTTGCATCAGGAACATATTCTCCGGGTCCATACATTTTATTGTCCTCCAGAAAAACAATAACTTTCTGAAGGATATATCGGACATCACCGTCCTAACACATTAAAAATACCGGTAAATTTGCTACAGTCTCAAAATATCAGCAATTTCCGCAATTACAGAAGGATATCCGATATAGTAAGAGACAAAATCTCCTGTTTTTGAAGTCTGCAGGCGGCCTCCGGATTAACATGTTTTTTGCTTCTAAGTCCTTTTGATGTCAGCGATGATCAGGCCGAGTGTTTCGTCGAGGTTTAGTTTCGGGCGCCATCCGATTGTTTCATGAACGCGGTGAATGCAGGGCACTCGCTGCATCATATCATCAAACGGGCGGCCATACGCCTGCTCATAGGGGATGAATTTTTTTTCGCTTTTACTGGCGGTTTTTTGGATTATCCTGTCAGCCAGGTCGTTGATCGATATTTCTTCTGTGGAACCCAGGTTGAAGATTCGGCCTGGGGCCTCCGGGCACTGCATCAGGGTTATCAGACCATCGACTATGTCGGTAATACAGGCGAAACATCTTGTCTGCCTGCCTGTCCCGTAGATGAGAATGGGTTCATTTTTGAGTGCAAGGTTTATAAAACGCGGCACAACCATGCCGTAGCGGCCGGTTTGTCTTGGGCCGATGGTGTTGAACAGGCGGGTAATGATGACAGGTACATCATATTCATCGTGATAGGCAAAGGCGAGGAACTCGTCAATCGCCTTGCTGCAGGCATACGACCAGCGAGAAAACCTGGTGCTTCCGAAAATAGAATCGTCGTCTTCACAGAAGGGCACAGCTGTGCTTTTGCCGTATACTTCGCTGGTTGAAGTTATGAGCACTTTTTTGTGAAATTTGCATGCCAGCTCGAGCATTACCTCGGTGCCGTGTATATTTGTCCGAATTGTTCTGACAGGCTGTTCAACGATCAGCCGAACGCCGACAGCGGCGGCAAGGTGGAATACGACGTCGCAGTTGTCTATAAAAGAGCGCATCAAATTACTATCGCAGATGCTGCCTTGAATAAAGTGGAAGTTTGTGTTGTTCTGCATTGCTGCGATGTTTGCCAGGCTGCCTGTGCTGAGGTCATCGACAACGGCGACGGACCAGCCGAGGTTCAGGAGGCTTTCGCTCAGGTGCGAGCCGATAAACCCGGCTCCGCCGGTAACAAGTGCTTTCATATTTTTATCTTTCAATTTCCGTAGTATGAGCAGGAAGTTTTATCGGTTTCCCAGATTGTTACGCAATGCAGCTGGGTGTTTTCAAATTTGTCATTCAGTTTTTCCCAGGCGAACAGGGCGATGTTTTCGATGGTGGGAATATTTGCAGCGAAGTATTCAATGTCGACATTGAGGTTTCTGTGGTCGACAAGTTCGACAAAGCGGGAGTTGACAGTTTCTTCGAAGATGCCGATGCCGAATCCGTCGAGACCGGCGGCTTGCCTGACGGTAACCTCGATTACGTAATTATGGCCGTGGCCAGTCGGATGAGCGCATTTGCCGAAGATTTCGAAATTTTCTGAGTCTGAAAACCTGCTGTTCCAGAGCTTGTGCATTGCGGCGAATTCAAATTTTTCACTGAAGTAAACCATATCAGTATTCTCCGAATCAATGGTTATGTTTCTGAAAGGATTCAGTGCCAGCGTCAGTTTTCGCATTTCTGCCGGGAGGAATTTGTTTTCCAGCTGCCGCCTGCAGGATTTCAAAAGGCCTGTCAGGTCAAGCAGTGAAAGTTCGTCGCCATTTGCGTAGCTGTCCCTGATGTGCCGGGCGAAGATCGGGACGATATTCTGTCTGACTTTTTTGTCAATCTGCTCGACGTTAATGACAAAGCCCGTATCCGGCTCGACGTTTCCAGCAAGCTCGACGGTCAGAGCAAAAAACAAGGCCAGACCCTCTCCGGGGGGGTTCGAGGCAAAAGAGTTCGCGCCTTCAGGATTTGCCGCTGTGAAAGGGTTTATCGAAAACCTGATCTGTCTGCTGAGCCTGTGCAAAGAAAGTTCCTTATGCAAAATATGCCCGGGCCGTAAGCTGCGTTATCACCCTTCTTTGTGCATGAGATTAAGTACTTCGCTTCTGCTTCTCGGGTCGCTCTTGAAGATTCCCCGAAGCGCGGAAGTTACCATTATAGAGCCCGGTTTTTTTATTCCCCGGATAGTCATGCAGCTATGGGAAGCCTCAAGGACAACCGCGACTCCCTTTGCCTTAAGACCCTTCATAAGGAAATCCGCGATCTGGACGGTCAGTCGCTCCTGCACCTGCAGAGAGTGCGCGAAACAGTCGACGATCCTGGCGAGTTTACTAACGCCTATGACCGAACCGCTTGGCAGATAAGCGACATGCGCCGAACCGATAAAGGGCATGAGATGATGCTCGCAGATGCTGTAAAACGGGATATTGCGAAGCAGCACTATTTCATCGTACTTTTCGGTAAATGCACTTGTGAGGTGTTCCTGGGGGTCTTCATTCATTCCGGCCAGGAGTTCGGAATACATTCTTGCGACCCTTTTCGGGGTATCTTTCAGGCTCTCACGATTGACGTTCTCGCCCACAGCTTCGAGTATATCCAGGACAGCCTTTTCGATTCGCTGCAGATCAACAATTTTTTTCTCACTTTTCATTATCAGCCCCTTAACGCGCGACATCCACTGGGGAAACACTTATTTTAAGCTGTTTTCTGATCTATCGCCATGAGGAAACTCGTAAGCAGCCTTACACCGAATCCGCTTGCACCGATGGCAGCAGCGGCTGAGGGTTTTTCAAAGCAGTCGACACCTGCTATGTCGATATGGGCCCACTTTGTTTTGCCTGCGAATTCCCCGAGGAAGGCGGCACCGGTACATGCCCCTCCCCACTTGCTTCCGATGTTCTTCAGATCGGCGATTGTACTTTTCATCTCTTCGAGGTATTCCGGCCCGCTGGGCATGTGCCAGATTTTTTCGCCACTCTGCTTTGAGGCGGTTTTTAACTGTTCGATAAGCTTATCATCATTTCCCATTACGCCTGCCATATATGTGCCCAGAGCTACCTTACAGGCGCCTGTGAGGGTGGCAATATCGACGATTATACCACATCTGAGTTTCGTGGCATAATGCAGAGCATCTGTGAGAATCATTCTGCCTTCGGCGTCGGTATTCTGCACCTCAACCGTTTTGCCGCTGAATGTTTTTATAATGTCGCCCGGCCGATAGCTTGATGCGCCGGGAAGGTTCTCCGCCGATGGGATGATCCCATAGACGTTTATTCTGGGTCTGAGTTCACTGATAGCTTTGAAGGCTCCCATTACGGCTGCGCCGCCGGATTTATCGAACTTCATTTCCTGCATCCCGTTGGAGGGCTTGAGGTTTATTCCTCCGGAATCGAATGTAATAGCTTTTCCGATCAGTGCGATAACAGGTTTTGCGGTTTTTGAGCGTGCAGCATTGTATTTGAGCACAATCAGCCGAGGGGGGCTTTTTGAGCCGCTTCCGACCGCAAGGATGCCTCCCATTCCCCTGGCTTTCAGTTGTTTTTCGTCAAATATGGTACAGGTAAGCCCGGCAGTTTTCGCTGCGAGCTTCCCGGCCTCAGCAGCGAGTGTAACGGGGTTTATGACGTTACCCGGTCTGTTTGCAATTGTCCTGGCATAGCTCTGGGCCCGGCCGACAATGTTTCCGTAGCGAACCCCCCGGTCGAAGAGATTTATCCTCTGCCGGTCGGCGTCAGCCAGTTCAATGTTCAACAAGGCAGGTCTGGGCTCCGGGGCGGAGGTAACATACTCGTCGTAACAGTAGCTGCCGAAGTGGAAGCCTTCAGCAAGAGCACATGCGGTTGCTTCAGGATCGAGCTTGACAGTGAAGGTTGATGCCGCAACAGTTATATTTTTGGCTCTGATCTGTACAGCCTTGACACCTGCCAGAGAAGCAGCCTTTCTTATGGTATCAGGCTCCAATTTTTTCTTTTCGCCCAGACCAAGCAGGAGAATTCGCTTCGCCGGTATTGCAGCATGACTGTATATAAGGGCGATTGTTCCATCTTTAGCATCGAAGTCACCCAGTTTTTTGAGCTTTGCAATTGCACCTGCCAGTTTTCTGTCAAGCTGTGCGATGGTGCTGTCCATCGCTTTTACATCACTGCAGATGGCGGCGACAAGCACATCTGCGGCGGATGAGAGCGGATCGGCATTGCGTGTTTTCATCTTGACATTGATGATTGGTTTCAGCATGACTTATACCTCACTGGGATATTTGATTTTACCTTGAGAAGATTACTCAAAAAGAATCTGAAGCTGTTTTTTCATTTCCGGATCGATCCGATCGGGGCTTGTCCATACAGCCAGTTCCAGGCTTTTTCTGCATGGACAGTTATCGGTGCATAATCTGGTGCCGCTGAGTAGGACAGCCTTGATGAGTTTGACGGCATTATCTGTTGCCGCCTGAAGATTGACGATTATTTCCCTGATCAGTGTTTGCTTTTCCTTATTTTCCTCGTGTGGTTTCCAGCAATCATAGTCACTCGGCATAGTAACCAGCGCATAGCATATCTGGGCTTCTCTTGCGAGCCTGGCCTCCGGCATAGCGGTCATCCCGATAAGATCGCCGCCCCAGATTCGGTGCATGAGCGATTCGGCGCGGGTGGAAAACTGCGGCCCTTCCATGCATACGTAGGTACCCTTAGGATGTACGGTCATTTCAAGATTTTGAGCGGTTTTTATCAGGGCACCTCTGAGCCGGGAACAGAAAGGCTGGGCAAGTTCGCAATGTACCGCGCCGAGCTGGTCGAAGAAACTGCCTTTTCTTCTGAATGTTTTGTCTATAATCTGATCAGCGATTACCAGGTGTCCCGGGCGAATGTCCTCCCTGAGCGAGCCGACCGCGCCGCTTGCGATAATAGCTGTAACGCCAAGCTCCTTCAGCGCGAAGATGTTCGCAGCAAAGGGCACGCATCCCGGGCTGAGGATGTGGCCTTTGCCGTGGCGATTCAGAAAGGCAACGGGGGTTTCTGCTATTGTTCCGGTAATAATCTGGTCGCTGGGGCTTCCGAAAGGAGTATTCATGCTGAGGTTTTCAGCATTATTTATATGTTCGGCAAGGGCATCGCCCAGTCCGCTGCCTGCGATAATGCCGACCATGTTCTTTGACATCAGGTATCTCCTGCTAACTTTATTAAAATATCAGAACTTCAACAAAACAAAATTTGCCGGCCTGTTTTTACAGATTATCAACTTTTGCCTCACAGCGCCCGGGGTCAGAAGATAAAATGATTGTGTACGGCAATATTTATGAAACAATCTATGGGATTTTCTGCGATGAGAAGTCCTGCGTTTGAGCTTTCTGCGATTTTGTCGCGGACAGCCAATAGTGCCTGTTTATACGGCTGTGCAAAGTAGCTGCGTATCTGTTCATCGTGGTACACATCTGTGGCGCGAACAGGTTTTCCTTGTTTCTCGAAACAGAACCCCATAGTCTGATCGACCAGCATCCATCCGGAGGCTAGCAGGACCTCACTTGTGACGTGGCCCCATCCTGCGTTGCTGGAAGCGAAGATAAGCCTGGAAGGGATCCCAATAATCTGGGTCAAGGCGCAGAAGACTCTAGCCTGTTCATTGCACCAGGCAAAACCTGATTCGAGAAGCTGCTCTTCAGTCATATTCCTGTCGCTGGGCAGTGCCCTGCCAGTTTTTTTTGTGAAGACACCGGCCCAGGGAAGTTCCTGTGGAATGAAGCGAGCCAAAGCCCATACTTTTTCGAGTTCACCGGTACAATTTTCTGTTACCCGAGCAGCTATCTGTTCAAGCTTCGGTCGTGAGCCGGTTTTGTAAAAGACTTTACTTATGGTGTAATTATCATATAGAAAATCAACTCCGACATCGGCAACCTCGATGCGATTCAGTGCCTGAATCAAATCCAGGCCGGCAACGGGGATGTTTTGTTCCAGCCGCTGGTCGATTCGTCTTTTGATTGTGCTTTTAGCCAAATCAGTCCTTACGTAAATACAGTGATTAGAAACAGGGATTATAGCCGCTGGATCGCTATTTTCAACCGTTAATCTGGCTAATTCTCCCGGTATTCTGTATTATTACTTCATGAGTATATCCAGGCAGATAAAAGATAAGGCAGTCGAGCTGGGCCTGACGCTGGCGGGGATAACATCTGCAGAAGCTATCGGACCGGAACAGGCAGGGCGTATTAGCGTCTGGCTGGATGAAGGTCGAGCGGGCCATATGGAGTATATGCACAGGAATTTTAATAAGCGGATTGATCCGGGCAAACTGCTTGCAGGGGCAAAATCGGTGGTCTGCATCGCGTTAGGTTACAAGCCGCGAATCGATATCAAGCGGCCGGATTCAGACAGCCTGCTGGGCAGAGTTGCCAATTATGCTGTGTACGAGGATTATCACCGGTTTATCAAGCGACGGTTGTACCGGCTGGCCGAGTTCATGTGCTCGCTGGCGAACAGAAAGATCAGTTTTAAGATTTGTGTCGATTCTGCACCGGTTGCCGAGCGTGCGCTGGCGCAGCGAGCGGGGGTGGGCTTTATCGGAAGGAATCACATGCTGATACATCCCCTGTACGGTGCTGAGATTCTGCTTGGCGAGATAATCAGCGATATGGCCCTCGATATCGACAGGCCGATGTCAGACAGATGTCCTGATTGTGATCGATGTATCCGCGCATGTCCGACCGGAGCGCTGGGGACGGACGGATCACTTGATGCCAAAAAGTGCATCAGCTATCTGACGATTGAGCACAATGGGCTGATAGCACCACAGCAGGCCGGGCAGATTGGTGATCGTATTTTCGGATGTGAAGAATGTGTGCTTGCGTGTCCTTATACTATCCAATCACAGCAGTGCCAAAATCGGGATTTCAGATTCTATGCGGAAAAAAAGTGGCTGGACCTGAAGTCAATCCTGGAACTGGATGAACCGAGATTCAAAAACATGTTTTCTGATTTGCCGCTTCTGCGCTGCGGGCTTGATCGGCTCAAGCGAAACGCGAGGATTTGCATGAAGAATGTGTCCTGCGGTGGTTTATCAGGGGGCAAGGAAGGCATCTGTTTTTGAGTCCGGGACCTCACAGCCGCGATAGTGTTTTGTATCCCTGAGCGTGAATATGTCGTCTTCCAGGGGCCCGATTCGGCGTATCTTCATGAACCTGACGCTCCCATTTCCGAAAACAACGTTCTGGCCTTGTTTATTATGATTCCTGCTGTTGATGCCTAGAAGCTCCCTGCACATTTCCAGGTCAAACTCGTTGGAGTCGTTCTTTGCGAGGCTTTCAAGAACAGGCTCGAAAACGGGATTCAGGTCAGACATAAGCACGTCTTTTTCTGTTGTCGGCAGTTTTACACTTTTCCCGGCTATCAGCCTGAAGCTGTAAGTAATATACTGTCTTGAGGGGAAGTCTTTCAGTATCCTTATTTGCAGCGGGGTAAGCATGATGGGCACAGTCTGTCGGCGTCCTGAACAGACGAAATATTTTGGCTCGACATAACCGTTTCTTACAAGTCGCCACATCGGACGTGTGTTTGAATGGTTTTCTGCCATGTTAGAACCGATCTTCCACCATGGCTGGCCTTCTTCCACGCCCTCAAACGTCGAAGCATTATCCAATGCGTACTGGCGTATACCCTGAGCGACATGTGCCAGGCTATCGGCGCATCTTATACGATAGTTTCTTTCCCTCGCTGATCGCAGAGCAGGAAAAGAAATTGCGCCAACAATAAGCAGCATAGCGGCAATAGCTGTCAATTCGGCGAGTCTTCGCCATAAACTGTGACCACCCGGAATATATTTTGTGCTTTCGTTGCGGAGCAACTGTTCAAGATGCAGTTGGCTGGCCCTTGCAGCGCTGCTCAGACGAAAGACAGCTCCCTCGGCAAGTTCATCAGGACAGTTGTCTTCGGTAATACTGTCAAGGGGCTTCAACGCGTTTTTTATGGATAAATGTAATTGTGCTGCCTGAGGATTTGAGAAGATCACTTCCTGGGCGCGAGAGGTTTGCTTCTGATCAGTAAGACCGAAACAGTAGTCGAAAATAAGCTGTTTTTCAGTTTCAGTTAGTACCTTCATTGCAACGTCTCTTTCTTCTCCACGTCCTTCCACTTCCTGGTAAAGTACACAACCGCCATATGAAGCCTGCTCTTAACCGTCCCTATAGGTATACCGAGTATCTCAGCCATTTGTTTGTAGGAAAATTTTTCAAAATAAGATAAAAGTAAAATTTCCCTCAGATTTTCCGGCATAATCGCTATAATCTGTCTGACTCTGCGGGCGGTTTCATCCTTTTCAATCTCATCTATCGGCGTTGTGTCGGAAGAGACAAAGGTATTCAGGACATCATCGATCGTAATATCTGCCGAGTCCGATACAGCACCGAGCGACATGGCAGAACTTCTCTGGTGCTTTCGCAGTGCGTCCCGTGCTTTATTGGCTGCGATGGTGAACAGCCAGGGGCGTAGGGGCTTGGAGCTGTCGAAGCTGTCCCTGCTGGCGTAAAGCTGAAGCAGTGTTTCCTGGAACACATCTTCAACCATATCATGGCGTATCAGGAAACGTTTCAGAAACGCAAACAGTGAATTCTTGTAGCGGTTTACAACCTCTCTGAATGCTTCTTCGTCCCCCGTGCTGAAGTGGGTGAATAGTTCCGCATCAGTAAGCTTGTGAAGAAACGAATCTTTCATTAAAACTCTTGACTATCCAAAATAACTATTAAAATTATACACGTAATTCTACATTTATGAAAAGACAAAATCAGAAAAAGCCGGTACCGATCAGGTGTTATCCGGCCGACAAAGCCAGGGGCTTATTGATGTCTTCTGCGTACGGGATTGCCTTGAATAGCTGTAGATACAGAGAGGGGATTTGGCAGATTCGGTGAAGATTCTGTCTTGCAGATTGAGGATTCCGCTGCTGGGTCAAATAAGAGGGCAATCAATACGGCGTTACATTGGCGCTGCCCGCTTTTGCGGTCAGGTTCTCTTTGACAACTACCGGCCAGAATGGTTCGTTCCACGACTGCAATTTTTCGCTCAAAGGTTCCCTGGCAGCGAAGAAAAGCGTTCCATGCCCAGGGGTCTGCCCGTAGGATTCAGCAATTCCGGGGATACCCGCGCTGCTTTTGCCCGGCAGGCCGAGTATCGCGTGAACCTGCTGTGGCGTCATGTTAATTTTAAGTTTTTTCCAGTTCTTCTGTGCCTGCCATTTATCGACGCTGTCTGTACTTTCAAACACATCGATTTGTCCGTCCTCGGCAGTTTCCAGCCGCTCCCAGTCAGGCGGATTAGCAAACCGCAGGTAATACACCGGAGCCCGCGGGATGTGTCCCTCCGTGAACTGGCGTACAGTTTTGTTGAACCGTTCTGTTATCTTCTTCAGGACCGCTTCTTTTTTCTGCTGCTCTTCGGCACCGAGCGGCACAAGCGAGTCCTGCTGCCATCGCTGTTCAATCTGCTTGACTTGCTCCTCGTATTTTTCCTGCTCTTCATTGAGGATATCGTTGAGGCTCTTCGCTTCAAAGTACAAAACCGCCCCGCGGATATTACCTGCCGATTTCAGTGAGGTTCTTTCCAGGGTTTTTCCCTTGGCATCGGTTTTGTGATTGAATTGCACTTCTGCATTCTCAGCAGGCATATCCTGATAGAACCAGATCGCGTGATCATGAGCTGCCTGGATGAGCCTGGGTTTGCCAAGTATCTGCAGAACCTTGTCCTCCGACATGCAAGGTCGCAATTGCCTCCATTTCCTGATCTCCGCAAGGCGATCCTGCCTCTGCACATCGCTGAGTGCAGGCTCTTTTGGCGGAGTCCCCATGGCTGGTTTTGCCGCTGCAACGGGCGTCAGGACGTATATACAAAGCGCCGCTGCCAAAGCAAATCTAACTCCTGCCATCATTTACTCCCTTAAAATCCGCCAGAGTTATATCGTAAATATAACTCAAATCCCATCTTCTGTCAACGATGGCGGCCGGGCACAAAGTGCAGCGCCGCCCCGAAATATTATCGGCTATTTCCGCGATCGGGCGCAGATTTTTTTGTTTTAACATCAATCTGCCTTACCGTTTTTTGAGGCATTTACCTGCCGATAGATTGCCTTGATGCTCTCTGTAACAATAGTTTTGCCTTTACTTTACATCCAGCAGCATTTATAATATCTTTTTTTACCGGACAGGTTTTCGGACGTAATTATGCAGAAAATAGAGCTTTACGACACGACACTTCGCGATGGAATGCAGGCCGAGGGCGTCAGTTTCTCCCTTGAGGATAAGCTCCTTATCGCCCAGAAGCTTGACGAACTGGGTGTCAGTTACATCGAGGGCGGTTACGCGATGAGCAACCCGAAGGAGATGCAGTTTTTTCGGGAGGTCTCGAAGCTGGGGCTGGCAAATTCCCAGGTCGCTGCGTTTGGCAATACCCGTCGTGCAATGACAAAAGTAGAAGATGACCCATCGCTTGCGGCGATTCTGGCCTGCAAATGCCCCGTTGGAACACTCGTCGGCAAGAGCTGGGACCTGCATGTACGGGACGTTTTACGGTGCAGCCTCGACGAAAATCTGCTGATTTGCGCCGAATCGGTCGAGTATCTTCGAAAAAAAGGGATGAACGTAATCTTCGACGCAGAACATTTCTTCGACGGCTATAAGGCGAATCCCGATTACGCCATGAAGGTTCTGAACGCTGCTGCTGAAGCCGGTGCAAGTGTCCTGGTGCTTTGCGAGACAAACGGCGGAGCCCTGCCGAACGAGGTGGGCCGAATAACGAAACTCGTTGTGGAAAAGTTCTCCGGCATAATGACAGGTATTCACACGCACAATGACAGCGACTGTGCCGTTGCAAATTCGCTTACGGCTGTGGAATCGGGCGCAAGACACGTTCAGGGGACGGTCAACGGCCTTGGTGAGCGCACCGGCAACGCAAATCTCTGCACAATCATCCCTAATCTCTCGCTGAAAATGGGATACAAGACAATCCCCGAAGAGAAACTGAAATGCCTGACGGAGGTTTCCCGGTTTGTCTTCGAGATCGCAAATCTGACGCCAGTGATGAATATGCCTTACGTTGGGGAAAGCGCGTTTGCTCACAAGGGCGGACTCCACGTTAACGCCCTGCGTAAAAATTTGAAAACTTACGAGCACATCGATCCGGCAGTAGTCGGAAATGCCAGGCGGTTTCTCATTTCGGAGCTTTCCGGCGCGAGCAATGTGCTAGCCAAACTCGAGAAGACCGCTATTGCCGAGGATAAGGCGCTGGCCAGGAAGATCCTTTCACAGGTACAGGACCTTGAAAACGAAGGTTATCAGTTCGAAACTGCTGAGGCGAGCTTCGAACTGCTGGTAAAAAAGGCCATCGGCACATATCAGCCCGCCTTTGAACTGGAAAAGTATCACATCACCGTGGAACGCCGTCTGAGCGGCCAGATCATAACCGAGGCAACGGTAAAGCTCAAGGTCGGCGGAATGACCGAACATGTTGTCAGTGAAGGTGACGGCCCGGTTAACGCACTCGATGGTGCGCTTCGAAGATCGCTTGAAAGATTCTATCCCAACATCAAGGAAGTTCACCTCATTGATTATAAGGTCCGTGTCGTCAATGCCAAGGCAGGCACTGCTGCACGCGTTCGTGTAATAATCGAGAGCCGCGACAAGGAATCGATCTGGGGGACGGTTGGGGTTTCAGAAAATATAATCGATGCAAGCTGGAAAGCATTGGTCGACAGCGTGGAGTATAAGCTTCTAAAGGACAAAAAGCACTAGCCCGCTTTGAAAGCCTGTCAAGCTTTCGTCTCCGAAGACAACACTGTTTGGTCTTTTGACTGAGCCCAAGTAAATAGCAATGCCTTTTAAAAAGAAGACACAGAAAATAGTGGTAGCAAGCACAAACCCCGGCAAGCTGGCTGAGCTTTCCGCCATGCTGGATTTAGATGTTGAATGGCTGAGCCTTGCGGATTTCCCTGACATTGCCGAAGTTGTCGAGGATGCCGACACATTCGCACAAAACGCTCGCAGGAAAGCCCTGGGCTACGCCTGTGCGACGGGTCTTTGGACAATCGCGGACGATTCGGGCCTTGTGGTAGATGCACTGGGTGGCGCTCCGGGAGTGAAGAGCGCCCGTTTTTCAGGCGAAAAGGTTGAGCAGCGCAGGCTTCTTGACCATCGAAATATGGCAAAAGTACTTGGGATGCTCAAAGGTATTCCCCCTGAAAAACGCACTGCAAGATTTGTCTGCTGTTTGTGTCTTGCCTGCCCTGAAAAAGTCTTAGCTGAAACTCAAGGCAAACTCGAGGGGTTTATCGCCGAAGAGGAACACGGCACAAACGGTTTTGGATACGACCCGATCTTCTTCGTGCCGAACCTTGGCAAAACCGTCGCCCAGCTCAGCCTTCAGCAAAAAAATGAAATCTCCCACCGCGCCGATGCTATCAGCCAATTGAAACCTCTCCTGGCGGATATTCTGAAGACAGCCTTATCAGGTTAGCCGCCTGGGCATCGCTGCTGCCGGGTTCAAAAACAGATAATATCCGATACTGAATCTGCCTGATTGTTGTGGAAACAGGAATCTTTTTCTTGACATTGTCCCTCAGGCGTTGTTATTTGTCCTAGCGGATTCGGTTTGTCGTGTGTTTTCCTATTTTCAGGTATTATTTGAATCATGACCAAATCAAGAGCATCGAAACGCAAGTCACTGGTGATCGTTGAGTCGCCTGCCAAAGCCAGAACAATAAATAAATATTTAGGGTCTGCATTTGAGGTGAAAGCCTCGATGGGACATGTCCGTGACCTTCCCTCAAAGGGGCTCAACGTGGATCTGGACAATGATTTCGAGCCCACTTATGCTGTCCCGCCAGGCAAAAAGCGGACAGTTGTTTCCCTGCAGGCTGCTGCGAAGGATAGCGACACACTTTATCTGGCCACAGACCTTGACCGCGAGGGAGAAGCCATTGCCTGGCATCTGAGCGAGCTGCTGAACATTCCTGTCGAGAATACCTATCGCGTCATCTTCAATGCTATTACCGGCGAGGCGATCAAAGCGGCGTTTGCAAAACCCGGCAAGCTAGACATGGACAAGGTAATGGCCCAGCAGGCAAGACGAATACTGGATAGAATTGTCGGCTATCAGATCAGCCCGCTGCTTTGGAAAAAGGTTGCCTCCGGTCTCAGCGCCGGGCGTGTTCAGTCCGTTGCAGTTAAAATGATCGTAGAGAGAGAACGCCAGATCCGGGCATTCAATCCGCAGGAATACTGGCTCATACCGGCGGTATTTACCAAAGATATTCAAAGCGATTATTCCGGAGAATGGGCCCGGTTCACAGAGGCAGGCAGCGATGAAAAGAAAGGTCCGACCCTGGCCCAGCAAAACAAATGGCTAGAGCAGCACAATAGTTTCAAGGCTGAACTGGCAACCGTTGGGCCGGAAAAATTCAGTGCGTCGGATGAGGCACAGGCCCAAAAGGTTTATGATCTTGTGAGGGGCGCCCGTTTCGTGATAGGTAATATCGAGAAAAAAAGTTTATGTTCCCGGCCTTCGCCGCCGTTTATTACCTCAACAATGCAGCAGTCCGCTGCAAATCGCCTGGGATTTACCGCAAGCCGTACGATGCGCATCGCTCAACAGTTATATGAGGGCCTTGATCTCGGATCAATGGGAATGTTCGGGCTTATAACCTATATGCGTACGGACAGTACCCATCTTTCTCAGGAAGCAATCCAGGCCGTACGCAAATACATCGAGGTAAATGCGGGACAGGAATATCTTCCCCCCAAGCCCAACTTCTTCGCTTCCGGCAAAAATGCCCAGCAGGCTCACGAAGCGGTCAGGCCCACGGACCCCGACCTGACGCCGGATGATCTGCAGCAGTATCTCAGCGACGAGCAGTATCGTCTGTATAAGCTGATATGGTCTCGTTTCATTGCGAGTCAATGCGTCGAATCGCAGTCCCAGATCACCACCCTGGAAATAGCCGGCACGAGCAATGCAGGTAAATGCTGCTATCGTGCAGGCGGACGCGTCCTTATCTTTGACGGTTTTACGCGATTCTGGTCGACCGGCTCAGCGGACCAGCACCTGCCGATGATGAACACAGGTGATGAAGTTGGAGTTGTTTCTGTCAAAGCCGAGCAGCATTTCACCAAGCCTCCAGCACGTTATACAGAAGCTGCCCTTGTCAAGGCGCTCGAAAAAGAAGGTATAGGCCGGCCCAGCACCTATGCTGCCATTATTTCAACAATTCAGGACAGAAATTACGTGGAGAAAATTGACAAGACCTTCCATCCTACCGACATAGGTGAAATTGTTACCGATAAGTTGAGCGAGCATTTCCCGAATATTATGGATATGGCCTTTACACGCCACATGGAAGAGCAGCTTGATAAAATCGAAGAGCAGCATCTTGACTGGACTGAAGTGCTGCGGGAGTTTTACGGCCCCTTCAAGGCTAACCTTGACCGGGCGAGCGAAGAGATGAAGCACGCAAAAGCTGAAACTTCCCCGAGCGAATATATCTGCACCGAGTGCGGCAGGGAGATGGTGTACCGGTTCGGTAAAAACGGTCGTTTTCTCAGTTGTTCGGCTTATCCGGACTGCAAGTTTTCCAGGCCATGTGACAAAGAAGGCAAAATAATTGAGGATATGCAAAGCCGGGAGAAATGTCCGGTCTGTGGTAAAAACATGGTTTATAAAACGGGCCGTTTCGGGCAGTTTCTCGGGTGTTCGGATTACCCGAAATGCAAAACGATTCTGAACGTTGACAAGGATGGCAATGTTCTGCCGCCCAAACCCCCGCCTGAACCGACAGGTATTAATTGCTATAAATGCAAAGCCGGCCAGCTTGTTATCCGCCAGAGTAAAAAGGGGCCTTTTCTGGGCTGTAACAAATTCCCAAAATGCAGGACGATAATCAGCATCAAACAACTGGAGCATCTGAAGGAACTGCAGGCCCGGGGAAAATGGCCGCCTGCGTCTAATGAAGAAGCTGATGCATTACTCGGACGCAGGAAAAAAGCAGGCACAAGAAAATAAAAAAGCAGTAGCGTACGGTGAATAGACGCTACTGCTTCGGAGGAGGAGGAGGAAGAGAATCTTACATTATTTCAATTTAAGCTTATTCTGCTTATACGAGTACATCGACACTCGGTAAAGTTTTTCTTTAAATAATGTAAAAAAAATTTCTGACAACGCAATATTAGCCTTTTTCAGTGTTTTAATAAGGGTTTTTTGTTGCGTGTGCGTCAGACTATTCAGCACCAGTTAACAATAAGGTTGTTGGATTTCAATCGGTCAGGCGAGCTATTATCGGTCATTTGGGTGGATGTTGCCGATGTGGGCAGGATGTTGAGCCTGTTAAGGGAGTACCGGTATGCCTCGCTAGAGTGAATATGCCTGAGAACAATGCAAGTAACCCAAGAACTTTTGGAACGGTTGACAAGTTGAACATGATTTGGTAGAATAAGGGCCTTGGGTAAGTGAGGGATTTTGGATTATTGAGCCCTAAACACATTTCCACAACTTAAAAAAGAAGTAAGGTTCCGGGTATGAGAATTTTTTCAGGAGCTTTGAGACAGGCCGCAGCAGTTTGGGTCTGCTTAACAGTATTGTGCGGGACGGTGTTGGCGGACCTGGCTGTTTATGACTTAAAGTTTCGGGATAATGGGAATTTTAAGGATCACGCCTGGCTATTTAACGAGGATTACAGCAGCCCGGCTTTGTGGATGAACCAAACAGCAATCAATTTGGGGCCTGCCCAGAGTGAAATCACTTATGCTATCCTCGGCTCGACAAATCTTCATATCACAAAGACAGTCACTAACATGAGCGGCGAGGGGTGGAAGGGTTACAAATTCAAGATAACCTCCGGCGAGGGGGAATTTACCGGAAGGGCCTATTGTCCGCAATTTGGCTTCGGGCAAGTAGAGGGTGACACGATTATTTTTGATGGGCCGGAGCTTCCGAGCGGCGGGCGGCCTGTGACGTTTGATTTTGATGTAATGGTAACTAACCCTGAGCCTGGAACGATCGGGCTTTTCGGGCTGGGCGGTGCCTTTTTGAGAATCCGCAGGAAAAAGATAGAAAATAAAAGGGGTTGATCGAATTTTGATCCCTGGTTTTTCAGGGAACCCGATTATTTGGCCCGGGCGAGGTATGAGCCGTCTTCCGTGCTGATTCTTACGACGTCTCCGATCTCCACAAACGGAGGAACACGGGTTTTAAGGCCTGTTTCCAGGACGGCATCTTTCATCTGATTCGTTGCCGTTACGCCTTTGGGCTGCGGTGTGGTTTCAGTAACAGCCAGTTCAACCACTTTTGGCAGCTCTATGGAGACTATATTTCCCTCGTGCATAAGGGCGATGATTGTCGTATCAGGTTTGAAGTACATGACTGAATCGGCAACCATATCCAGCGGTATTGTAATCTGGTCGTAGGTCTGGTTGTCCATGAGGACGAGTCCTGTTTTGTCGGAGTAAAGGTACTGCATTTCACGTCTGTCAAGAAATGCCTGTTCGAGATTCTCGGTAGAACGGAATCTTTTTTCGAGCATGGCCCCATCGCGTATGGAGCGTAGTTTTGCCTGGACGAAAGCCCGCAGGTTTCCCGGCGTAACGTGTGCGGCCTGGACACAGGTGCAGAGTTTGTTGTCGATTATAACGCCCATGCCGGGCCTCAGATCACTTGCCTTCACGGTTGTTCCCTTGTTTACAAACTATAGCCTTGTTTTCTGAATGATAAAAGTGAAAATATACCTATGCTGTGCCTGCTCGTCAATGGCAATTTGTAATACGTGTGTATAGAGCGGGAGCCTGCAGAAAAGACGGTAATAAAAGTCGTTGGTAATCAAAGCAATTTTGAAAAAAGCACAATCCGAGATTGATATTTTCTGGAGAAATGAGCATAATGGATGTTCAGCTATCTGAGATTCGTGGCAATCGCATATCAGGTCAAAAGTAAAACTAAAAAGAGGGTATCGGCATGAAACCGGTTTTTAATCGATCAGCGAATAATCCTATCATTACTGCGGGTAACCTGCCTTTTACGGCTGAGGCGGTGCTTAATCCGGGTGCGGCTGAATACAACGGCCAGGTTGTGTTGCTTTTACGGGTAGAAGACACAAGCGGCTATTCGAGTATTTATGTCGCAAAAAGCCCTGATGGAGCCACGAACTGGGATATCGATCCCAAGCCTTTGCTGAGGTGCGGAGATCCTCACCGGCCTTATGAAAAGTGGGGATGCGAAGATGCGAGAGTTACCTACCTTGCAGAACAAAAGTTATGGTATATAACATATACGGCCTATTCTCCCGTGGGCGCAGCGGTTGGACTTGCGCGGACGCGTGACTTCAGCCGGGTCGAACGGATGGGCCTGATTATGCCACCGAATAACAAGGATGCATGTCTGTTTCCTCAAAAATTCAACGGCCGATGGGCAATGCTGCATCGGCCGGATGCCGGCGGGGGGATAGAGAATATCTGGATAGCTTATTCACCGGACCTGGTGCATTGGGGCAATCCTCACTGTGTGCTGCAGGAAGGCAGCGGTGCTGCGTGGGATGCGATGAAAGTCGGCGCTGGGCCGCCGCCGGTGTTGACCAGACATGGATGGCTGATGCTGTATCATGGAGTAAAAGCCTATGCCGGACAGCTTGTATACCGCGTAGGGGCTGCGATGCTGAACAAGGATCACCCGCAGCGGGTTATCGCGCGCTCACCCAAATGTATCTTCAAGGCAATTGAACTTTACGAACAGGCGGGGTTAATACCAAACGTTGTTTTTCCGACTGGGATGTTGCTTCGTGGTGACGAACTCTGGGTTTACTATGGAGCTGCGGATACGTGTGTCTGCCTGGCTGTAGCGAAGCTTCAGGATGTGCTTGATTCTCTGGAAGCCGACACCAGACCTTTTGATAGTATGGAGGATTAGTAAAAGCAGTCGGGTTTCCCGATTAAGGGGACGGCTGGGTGATTATTTGTTTTATTGTCTGCGCGAGGATGCCGGTGAACAATTCCCGGCCCCGGTCTTTTGTGAGGTGATCGCCTGCGCCGAAGTATTCCAGGGAGATGCGCGGATCGCAGGTGTGGTCGATGAAGTCAACGTTATTGTCGGCGAGGTATTTAGCCAGTTTTTCGCCGTATTCGGCCAGGCCTTGCGGCAGCTTTTCAGCTTCGGCGTCGCGACGGCGCTTCATGCGAAGGAGAACAAGTCTGATGTTATTCTGTTTGCACATCGAAATTATCTGAGGCAGAAATGAGCGGTTTACCTGCCGATCAAAATCAAAGGGCTTTTGATCGCCTGCCGATTCGGCTGCAAGCTGGCGTATTGTCAGGAGATTCCTGTTCATGTTATCATCGGCAAAAACCTTTTGGATTGCCAGATCGGCCAGGCCGGGCCGAATGCCGGCCATAGAGGCAACAAGCTGATTTTTGATCGCAGAATCGACCGCCGATTTTACCTTTTCTCTTTTCTGATAAAGCGGACAATATCGCAAAAGTGTATACTCAACTGTGCTCATGTTGCCCAGATATGCCAGACGGTCGAGCAAAGGCTCATCTTTTTCCGCAATTTCGTCAATAAGATACTTGTATCGTCCGTCCACACGGAATGTAGGATCGGTGAGAAAATGATCACGGAAGAATATCACAACTATATCCGGCCTGGCGGAGGACTTAAGAACAACGTTCTTGATGGCAAGATACCACCATGCAGAAGCGGAGCCATGACGTATAAATTTGATCGTTTTGATTCCAGTCAGGTTCGAAACAACACGTTCATCTACCGCATCATCAGGGATGGAATTTCCTAAGAGGACTGCCTTTGGCCTGTTTGTGTCAAGGTAATGCCTGAAGTAATCGAGACGTAAACCTGCGTTGCGTTCGATGATGGATTCGTTTGGCGGCCAGAACAGGAAGTTGGCAACTGCTACGATTACTATGGCTGTGGTTATGCGAAAAATGTGTATCATTTCTTGCTCTCAGAACTGGAAATAGATAAAATCCTGATGTCCTTCACGGAAAAAGAGGATTATGACTACAAGGGCCAGGCCATAGATCAGCGCATGGAGGTTCCTTTGCTGTGGAATAACACGATCCATGTACATCATCACCATGAGGGGAAGCGAATAAAACATAACAAAAACGGTTATAACCAGCGCTACTATCAGGGAATCGCCGCTGGCGCCGAAGGAAAAACCTGTGGTGAAGATATTAGCAAGCCAACCAAGGTTTGCGGCGCGAAAGATCGCCCAGCCGATCATGGTAAAGCAAAGCATAGCAAGCCAGGCAAAAACCAGTTTGGTTTTGCTTTCGGGCTGCCACTTGCCGGTAATACCGAAGCGATGATAGGCGAAGACCAGGGCAGCGTGGTAAATTCCCCACGCAATGAAATTCCAGGCCGCACCATGCCACAGGCCGCTCAATCCGAGGGAAGCTAAGAGTACCATCGCAAACTTCCACTGCCTGTTTACGCGGGAGCCGCCAAGGGAGATGTACAGATAATCGCGAATCCAGGAGGAAAAGGAGATATGCCAGCGGCGCCAGAAATCTGATGGGCAGACGGCCAGGTAAGGAGATTTGAAATTCTCCATCAGATCAAAGCCGAGCAGGCGCGCAGAGCCGCGAGCAATGTCCGTGTAAGCCGAAAAATCCGCATATATCTGCAGGGCAAATGCAAGTGTTCCCGCGGTGAGCAGGAAAAATGTGGGCTGTTCAAGCATATATATCTTGTCGGCGTAGACGGCGATATTGTCAGCGATAACCACTTTCTTCAGGTAGCCCCTGATAAGCAAAGGCCAGGCAGACAAAAACATCTGCCAAAGCCAGTGTCTGTGTTTTTCGATCTGAGGAAGCAGACGGGAAGCACGCTCTATCGGGCCTGCGACAAGCTGCGGGAAAAACGCAACGAACAGGGCGAAATCTATAAAGTTGCGGCGTACAGGGATTTTGCCCCGATAGACATCAATCGTATAGCTGAGGGTCTGGAAGGTATAAAAGGAGATACCGACGGGCAGAAATATCCGGAGCGTCATGGGATGCAGTTTTACACCGATATTCTCAAACAGGGTGTAAATATTCTGGGTAAAGAAATTGAAATACTTGAAAAAACCCAGCATGCCGAGATTGCAGATCAGGCTTATTATAAGAAAAATCCGCTTTTTTGAAGCGAATCTGCCCATACCGAGGCCGGCGAAATAATCGACTAATGTCGAGACGGCAATCAAAATGCAGAACCAGGGATGTATGTAGCCATAGAATATGTAACTGCAGATAAGCAGGAGGAGATTCTGCCGGGATTTGCGGCGCAGGAGCCAATAGGCAACAAATACTGCTGACAGAAAGATCAGATAATCAAAACTTGTAAATACCAATAACTGCCCTTTCGGCTGCTCCTGTCCGGGAAGCGATCTGTCCGGGGTGCAAATATAACATAATATCCAGCTGTTAATCAATAGGGGTCCCTCGAAAACCAGCCAAATTGCTTAAACAGCACCGGCTTAGGGCCTGAAAAAAGGGGGGATGGTTCTTTGTCATAGATACAAACGTGAAGTGCACCTATCTCACCGCTGCGACGGGACTTTTGCTTGCAGTAAATCTCCAGCCAGCGGTATAATATTCTTTATGATTAAAAACCGGCTGGGAAAATTCGACCAGATCATCTACGTCGCGGGCATGGGTGAGATGACTTTTGCAGGACAAAGACTCGATGAAGTCAAATACGAAATGCTGGGCACCTCCGCAGGGCAGACTTACAGCTTCCCCGTCTTTTTTATAAAAGAAGGCCGGGACTGGAAAATATTGAACTTCTAAATAATGGACATCCATGTGCTGTAGGAGAATAAAAAATGGATGAAAAACGATTAAGAGCGTTCATCAAGGGACTTCTTGTCTGGGTCGGTGGTCATATATTGCTCCTTACCGGAGTAGCGTTTCCATGGTCGGTCGAGGGACTCGAATACTCTCTTTCTTGTTACTTTCCAGAGAGTGTCGTAAAAACTTTATTTGTTTGGACTGAAGATCTAACAGATGGTGATTTCCGATTCTTTATTATCTGGCACGTAATTTCGACTATCTTAGCCATATTTGTAGCCTATGTGTGGATCAAGAGTATAAGTAAATTCAAAAAGTCATGGGTTAAGACGGTTACAGGTGTATATGTTTTTTTGTTATCACTTACTATAATAGTAGGTTTCCCACTTTTACTATGGTTTACATTTGCCATTGGCTTTGGTATGTCGCATTAGAAATCACATGTAATTTGAGACTGTAGCAAATTTACCGGCATAGCAGTGCTCTCTTTCTGGTATTATGGAGTATGTTCACGGTTTCGTTGCGGCCACGAGCACGTGCATCTCGTAGCATGTCGATCGCAATTCGCTGGTTTATATGGTCTCTGG
>JBDRHL010000110.1:0-21958 GCA_043816955.1 Planctomycetota bacterium
CGGCCATTGGGGATTATCTGGATTCACCCTTAGAACCTTTTCAAACAGAACCACTAAGAGTTCCGCCATCGAAAGCGAGCTGCCGACATGCCCGCTATGCTGCAAGTTAGTCATCATAACAGCATGTGCACGAACCTTAGCCGCTAAGTGCTCATAATCAGAAATCTGCTTTTCTGAAAGCATTTTAATCTCCCAGAGTTCATTGTAAAAATTAGAAGAATGGTCGAATCGTTATCCCTCCGTCCGCAAGAATTATCGCACCATTTAAGTATGCAGACTCATCTGAGGCAAGAAAAAGAGCTAAACGAGCAATATCTTTAGCTGTTCCCCATCGCCTTAATGGAGTCTGATTCAAAAAGCTTTCTTCATCAAAGTCGGGGTTATTGAGATTACTTTCCTCAATCATTGGGGTAAATATACCAGCCGGCACGATACAATTAACTCTGATGTTTTCCGGTCCATATTCTACAGCCAGAGACCTGGTCAAAGAAAGCACTGCGCCTTTTGTAGCCGTGTATGCATCACAACCTGGTATTCCCATTACCGCAGCGCTCGATGAGGTGTTGATAATAACGCCGCCGCCATTTTGTCTGATTTTGTTGACTCCATATTTGCAGCAATGATAAAAACCAAAAAGATTGCATTTTATGATTCTGTCCCATGCCTGAAAAGAAATATCAGAAATCTTACCGTCATATTTACTGAGAAAAATTGCCGCGTTGTTATAAAGGATGTCCAAATTTTCTATTTTTGTAAAAGCTTCATTGACGCTGTCCGCATTTGAAACGTCTGTCTTAATAAAATAGGCCCTGCCTCCACGATCGTTTATTATTTTTTCAACTTCCAGACCGCTTTGCTCATTTATTTCGAGCAGATATACTTCCGCAGCTTCATCTGCAAACAGTTCTGCCGCTGCGCGACCTATACCCTGGCCCGCTCCTGTAATTGCCACGATTTTATTTTTTAACCTCATTACAACACCCTTGCTAAGTATAATTTTTTACGAGTTGAGTATTTAGTTCTACAACTATAACTTCCGCACGAGCCAACCTTTTTTATTTCAATATTAAACCAAAAATATATTTTCACTGTGGACAGTCAAGTAGAGACTCTATAATCCGGGCGGTCTCTTTAACAGGATCCGACATTTTTTCCATCAAATCCCAAAGCTTATCTATATCAAGAAACTCCCGGACAGCAGCAGAGGTTATGCGGGGCTTCTCAGCATGCGGCAATGCCTTAGCCAGCTTAAATGTAATGTTCATCCAGTCAAAACGCTCACGATGTTGATTCAAAAAGCTCACGATGTCACAAAAATTCTGAAAGGTTCTGTTTTTAATAAACACTCTCAGAAGAGCAAGATATTCATAGAGCAACGGGTCATCATACCCGCTTTCATCCAAAGCAGCCAGCGCATCAAACTTATCTGTTGCCAGATAAAGTAAAGAGTTAAATCTATAAATAAGCTCACTGTCGCTAGTTTCAAGGCCGTCAAGCCGGCTGCACATCTCTTCAAGTTTAGTAGGATTATATTGTTCCGGTTTAGACCACATTGCCCGGCTCAAGAGGCCAATTTGTTCGGAAAAACTTTCAATTCCGGGTTCAAATGCTTCATAAACAATTCCGTCAATTCCGAGGTCTTCGTACAGGTCCAAATCTTTTAACAATTGCGGTGTATAAGGCTGAGGGGCACTCATAGAGTTTTGTATCATTAGATTTTCGAACACGTATAGTTGGCCAGAATAAGCCTGCCTCCACTTTTTCAACTGTTTATATAGATAACAATTCAAAGGAATCCCTTCAGCGGTTGGATCAACTTGTGCCTCAGTGTGGTATGGCATGTTGTTGTGAGGTTCATTGATCGCTTTCCATCTGAAACGAGGATGAGTATCAAACATCACACCGCTAACTCGGTCAAAAATTGAAAAATCTTCCGGTAATTCATAACGCCAGAGATAGCAAAGGTATTCGATGGAAAGATTTTTACCACTTTTTTGGGCTTCTTCTATTGCGATATTAAAAAGTCTTGACCACTGCTGAACAGGGTTGATATAACGACATTTCGGACACTGACAGAAAAGACAGCCATCTGCATCCATAAGCACAAGTGCAGCATTTGGCGGGATCCGATTGCTTGAGAAAAAGCGTCTGGCGCCGTTTCTGAAGGTCTCGACTGCAGCAGGCTCTGATACACAAAGACGTGTGCTATTATCAAGATGCTTCGTATGCGGATTTCCGTTCATATCATGTGCAAAGATCGATGGTGACGCCTCCGAAAGAAACAAAAGTGAGGTTTGTACATAATACTTAATCTCAATTCCCAGCTCACGGCATAAATGTTCGATTTGATCTGCGTGGAATTTGTAACCATAGCACAGGTGTATGATCAGCGTGTTCATTCGCCAATTAGCCATACGATCAATCAGGTGTTCAATCTGTTCAGGCGTATGTCGTGCCAGGGATTCACACGGATTTATTCCTCGAATCTGAAAGCGAGGTTTATAAATTTCCTTATTTCCTCCATTCTGAAGGCAATAATTGCCCCCCAGACAAGATCGCTCATTGCTGCCTATAATCTTAAAGTCGTCTGATTCTTTCATAATTTTGAAGCAATCATTATTTGAAGGTTCTGCACGGTGAAATCCCTACTGTGACTTGGATTTTTTTATTTGTGGTAGCCGACAATTTATCATTTTTGTCGGAAAGGAACTATATCAACACAATTAACCCTTGCCGAAAAAGTTCACTTGTGAAATATACCTAATCAGTATTATATAATCGTTTAATAGTTCTTAAAATCTATTCCAAAACCTCAGCAAAGCCTTGCTTTTAATGCTGAGAACGCAAATTCATGGGGTTTGGGGATGATTTCTAGTTTGTTTCAAATCGGCTTTTTTTGTAGATTGCCTTACAATAAGCTTACCATAAAATGGATAGTTTAAATCATTACCATCTTTTGAGCTTTCACCTTCGATAATGTTAAGCAGCCGCTCAACACCTTGTCGCACAAGTTTTTTTCTGTCAAAAGAAAATGCTGTGATCCCAATAGGGGAATCCCTTAAGGATTTTGTATCTTGCAGTGCAATAATACCTAATTGATCCGGTATTCGTATACCCTCTGCTAATGCACACTTGGCCAGTTCAACAGCCACCCAATTCGAATATGCAATAATTCCCTGGCTTCCGCTTTCCTTGATCTTGTCCAAAACAGGACGTAATATGCTTTGACGGCCTTCGTCATTACCGGGATCGCCACGCAGGTAAACTATATTTTCACCGGCAGATTCGATGTTTCGCTTTAAATGAGCATGAATATAACCCTCGGTTAACTGGTTATTGGTTTCGATAAAGAAGGGCTTCGAGACCAAAGCAAGCATCTGCTTTGCATAGCCTTGTTCGAACAGGTGTGTAGAGGCATCATAGGAAGCCAAGGCCCAAGCCATATAGAAAGATGGAATACCTAAGTCACTGCAACGGTGGAAAACAGCAACTGTAGGAATATACTTTTCGAACTCTAAAATATCTCTTTTGAGGATCTGCTGGCAGTAGATAAGTAAACCGGAAATCTGTTTTTTTGACAGATTTCCAAGATAAGTAGCTAGAGGTGTGGCATTATCTTTAAGGGTATATAAATTTAAGTGATAATCCCGCCCCTGCAAAATTGCGTAAATTTCCTCAAATTCGCCATAGTAGGAGTCATCAACCAGGTTGTTGGTAATTATACCAATAGTGTTATAATTTAGAATTTCTCCATGATGATTCTTCTCACCGAGTGTTACGATGCGACCCCTGCCTTGCTCGGCCCGAAGAACTCCCTCATCTTCGAGCGTTTTCAGAGCTTTTCTGATAGTTGCCCGGGAAACGCTATAGTCCTTAGCCAAAATTGCCTCGGATGGTATTTTTTCGTCATTGGACCATGCGCCTCGCGTTATCTTGTCATATAGCTTCCTGCTAATTCGCACGTGTGTCAAAATCTTCTTGTTTTCTTTAGTTGTTTGATCCATTGGTCGGTTCCTAACGAATTTCAAACATTTTAGCTGCCTGAATATTTCCATTGTACCGAAGCACAAAAGACCCAAAGCACACATAAATAAATTCACGACTAATCATGCCTGGTACGATTATCTGATCTTTACCAATAATACATGTTAGTCTAACTTAGACAACATGTCAAGAATTTTTTATGACAAAAAACAATTTTTAGGTATTTTTACGTGTGGTCTTAGCAAAAATCAAGGATTTTGGATCGAGAATTAAAAGCTAAAACAAAATTGTGGAGACCTTAATCTTATGGCTATGGCTTGCTTGTGGGGTATTTGACGTCTGATA
Organism: Planctomycetota bacterium; assembly: GCA_043816955.1. Lineage (GTDB taxonomy): Bacteria > Planctomycetota > Phycisphaerae > Sedimentisphaerales > CAYZTY01 > JBDRHL01. The sequence goes on from JBDRHL010000110.1 coordinate 4,330, forward strand.
TCTTATATTTTTGAAATTGGACGTTTAGGGTCTTATTGGGGCTAAATGACAAATCATAAATCATGTTTTCGGGCTTTTTTTCGTTGCCTGGTGCTTATTTGATCGAATTGATCTCGAAGTAGTGTTGTGGTTTATTTGTACAGAACAAATAGCTCGCCTTCCCTTGTAAATCAATCCGGAGTTTTCTTCGCAAATTATAAATTATTTTTGTTGATTTTAAATTTTTTTATTGACATGCTGTAACCAAGTTGTACAATATACTAAAACATGTATATCTTGTTTTGTATGCAAAAAGACAAAGACTTTTAAATACTTTAGGTTTTGAATGGCCGAAAACCCTGTAATTTCAGATTCCGGAGAACGATCAAAATGAAAAGAAAAGGATTTACTCTCGTGGAATTGCTTGTGGTTATCGCAATTATTGCCGTGTTGTTGAGTATTTTGGTGCCCACATTGCGAAAGGCAAGGGAAATAACCAGAGCAATTGTGTGTGCCTCAAACGTTAAGCAGCTTGTTCTGGGCCTGACAATGTATGAACAAGTCCATGAGACCTTCCCGTGTCAACAACAGTTGTGGACTGGAGGGGGGACCCCGCCTGGTGGATGGGCTATAGGGTCAAACAACGGCATGGTATATTGGTTCCAGCTTGCAAGCATAGAATTGGGAAAGGGGTCCGCCTGGAAAAATCTTTATAAGTGCCCCTCAAACCACATACAGCTTCCTGTAGAATTACAGAAGTCTGCTATTATGTTCGGAAATTACGGAGTAAATGATAATGTATGCAGGTCTCAGCCCCTCGACCCTACATCCGTTACTGAATTTTATAGTAAACCTCTGAGCATGCGCCGAATCCCACATCCCAGTGAAACGTTGCTAGTTGTGGATTCGAGTTCAATTAACGCCAGATGGAGAGAAACATCCCTGCGTTGGGCACTGACAACCGGTGAAGTACAGGGTTGGTATTATCTTCCCGGGATGCCGTGTAATGAGCACCCAAGGATCGTTATCCGGCTAAAGCCGCAAGTAGTGGATGATGCAATTAAAGGAAGGCATTGTAATAAACAGGTTAATGTTGGATTTGTAGCCGGGCATGTAAAGAGAGTGCGATCCTCTGAATTGCGAGCTGATCCGGATGAAGACAAAAGCTGGAGGAACAGGATACCTCTCTGGTTACCGTCCAAAGACGTGGCTGTATATTGAGAGAGTGCATAATTTTTATTCTTAAGTTTATCGGGATCTAAACTTTGGAAAAGGTCTGTTAGGAAATTGTCGTTGAAATATTAATTTTATTTTAAGGCACAATAAGGAGGATAAAGATGAAAAAGGTGATATTTTTGGCTGTAGTATGTTCTCTGGGGGCAGGAGATCTCATAAAAGCGGAGTACGCCAAGATTGGTTTGGATACTCATTTTGAGGATTGGTCACCTGTTACCAAGGTCAGCGACCCGGTTGGCGACCACCAGTTCGACAATGATATTGTCGAAGTTGCTGCAGCAAATGATGAAATCAATCTGTTTTTTTATGTTCGTGTGAGCGATGTAAACGGTGACCAGCACGGTACACAGTTCGGGGTACCTAAAAAGGAAGTGTTGAGGGTTTTCCTTGATATTGACAACAATGCAGCTACAGGTGAGCTTGTCGGGCCCGTGGGTGCGAAAATAGGTGCGGAGTACCAAATCTCCTCGTCGCGTAAAGCCGATCCTTTAAGCCCATCCTGTTCCGGAGATGTTTATTATTGGGAGGATTATTTTGAAGAATGGATGTTCGCTTTTCGGGACACAGCAGGAGCACCATGGGGTACGATTCTTGAAGGGGTAAATCGAATCGAAGTTCGTGCCCCTTATGCCGGCCCGTATAATGTATTTCTGGATTTGTACTCAAACCCTCAATTATTTCTGGGTGATACAATTGTTTATGCTGTCTTGGCAAATACTACCGAAACGGATCCAAATAATCCTCCTCAGACAATCTACACTGATAATGATTGGCTAGACACCCCACAGACCTATACTATCGTGGCAGGTTGTGGCGATCAGAACCATCCATATCCACAGGGTGATATTAACAAGGACTGCAGCGTCGATTTTTATGATGTTGCGATATTGTCACAGGATTGGGTAGAGTGCACAGATCCAAACGGTGAAGCATGTTCAGACCTCAGATGATATCTAAAATAGAGATGTAAGCAAGGCTTTAATAGTTCTAACTTAAATAATAATTTAAAGAATTTCGGAGGAAACAAAAAGATGAAAAAGATAACAACACCTTTAATATCTTTGATAATAGTATTATTTTTGGCGTTATTTACAAGAGGAGAGGTTTTAGAATTGGTTGCTGGTTACGAGCCCAACGACCCTAATTACGCCGGCTACGACCCAAACACAACGTTTCCTGATCTGCAGAGGGCATACCATGCCGCAAACAGTGGTGATGAGATCGTAGTCCACGCGGGTCTCTATACCAACATGTTCGGGGGCTTCAGTCTTTACACCGCATTTGACTGGGATACCAATAGTGAGCCGGCAGTAAACAAGCAGAACATCCTGATCCAGGCAGCAGGCGACGGCCCAGCAATTTTCCCCGGCGTAATAGGTTTGTCCGGAACGGCAGCAGGAGTGAGCAACATTACCATAGACGGTCTTTACGTCAACCCTGACGGCGTTGATAACAAAGCAGGATTCCAACTCCATCCGAACGGCTATTACTTGGGTGGTTGCACAATCAGGAACTGCGTCGTTTATGGTAGCGATGTTCAGCGTGGTATCTATCTCAGGGAGGATGCTACAGGCCATGGCCAGCACCTGATAGAGCATTGCACTTTTTACAACTCCAGCGGCTTAGGGTGGAAGGGACTTGATGACAGGACAGTGGGTGTCAAGCCTGCAGGGATGGCTCCCATTTGCAGAAGTAACATTGCTATGGGCTTTGACATAGGGTTTTACACCTGGTACGGCGGTGCCGAACTTTCTTTTACCTATAGTGATGGTTTTGGTTCCACAACCGCTAACTTTAGCCCTGCTTCATATAAAGGTACAGGTTCGGTTGAAGTGTATCCGAGGTTTTATTCTCTCGACCCCAATTCCCCTTATTTCCTTTATTTAAGTGACTGCACGCCTGATTCGGTTAAAACCGGTGCTCATGACGGAACTTATATGGGGGCGCTGCCTGTTGAACCGGGAACATGCCCGGAGTTTCTCTTGGCAGTAGGACAGGGTTATCCTTTTGGTAATCTGCAGGCAGCATGGAACGCCTCACAGAGCGGCAGTGAGATCATAGTTCATGCGGGGACCTATCCGCGAACGTCAGGCGATTATTGTCTTAATACCGACTTGGGCGGTTCGGTCGACCGCGATGACGTCTGGATTCACGCAGCAGGCGACGGCAGGGTGACCTTCGAGGGCGTAATTAGCGTATTTGGGACGGAAACCGGGGGTATTGGTAATATTACCTTTGAAGGTTTTTACGTCAACCCTGAAGATTGCATGAACGTGACAGGCTTCGACTTAAGGGCCAGTAACGGTAAGCATCTGGGTGGATGCACGCTGAGGGACTGTGTCGTTTATGCGCCTAATCTTGTACAGGGTATTTACCTCCTGACCGAAGGTACCGGAACCCAGGGTCAGCACCTGATAGAGCATTGTACCGTCTATGGCGGCGGAACCGGAAAGGGAATTAACGAGAAGATAATAGGTATCAAAGATGCTAACACGGCTCCTATTTTCCGCAGCAACATTATCGTGGGATGTGACGAGGGAATGTACACCTGGTACGGCGGTTTTACGTTTGATTATAGTGATGGTTACAGCAATGCAGAGTATGACTACCTGCACGCAAGACATGTTGGACCCGGCTCAGTCTCTATGGATCCGGGCTTTATTTCAACCGATCCGAATGACCCTTTATTCCTGGTCCTTGGCTCGGATACTCCCGACGCAGTTATGTTCGGTGCCCATGACGACACCAGTATGGGCGCAAGATTGAGAGATATCGGTATTTATGATCCTAATGGCTGTGGTGCGTGGGGTTATTATCAAGGCGACAAGAACAGCGATTGTTACGTCGACTTTGAAGATTTTTGTGCAATTGCCGAGGATTGGATGGCCTGTACACATCCTGACTGTGATTGATATTCGGTGGTGATAAATTTGGCAGAGAAAAATAAGTAAAATGTCGGCATAGATGACTTGTAAGGCCGACGTAATGTTAACCATATAGAGAAGAGAAGAAAGGAGGTAAGTTGTTTAGCCCTGATTCTGTTAGAGAAAAATTGTTATATGTGAATTTTTGTTTTGGTCGAATCTTGTTGTAAATGTTAATGTTGGTAAATGTAGATTTTTGTTATTTTGTGTTGGAGGAGATTAAAGATGGGAAGGTTAAATAATTTCGTGTTTATGTTAGTGTTAGTGATTGTTGTGGTTCTGTTTGCACCTATGACAAAAGCTGCCGTAATCGAGGTGGGTCTGAGTGGTTACGCTTATGACAACATACAGGATGCCTACCACAGCGCCAGCAGCGGTGATGAGATCGTGGTTCATGCAGGCACATACACCAAGCTGTGGGGTGACTACAGCCTCTATACCGCATACGACTGGACTGCAGGCGGTGCGCCGACAGTGGAAAAAAGAGACATCGTGATTCGTGCGGCAGGCGACGGACCGGCAATCATGAAAGGCGTATTAGGCCTGTCCGGCTTGGCCGTTGGTGTGCACAATATCACCATCGATGGTCTTTACATCAACCCTGAGACTGTTGCTAACAAGTGTGGGGTACAAATTCATCCCTCCGGCTTTTATATGGAGGGCTGCACAGTCAGGAACGTCGTCGTTTATGGTGAGGCTCTTCAGCGCGGCGTTTACTTCAGGAACCCCCCTGCGGAACATGGTCAGCACCTGGTAGAACACTGTACTTTTATCAACACCACCGGTGTTGGCGGGTATAAGGGACTTGATGACAGGATGAACGGCACCAAAACTGCAGACATGGTCCCCATTATGAGAAGCAACATTTCCGTAGGCTTTGAGCATGGATTCTACAGTTGGTATGGTGGTCCTGGAGAGACGTTTACCTATAGTGATGGTTACGGCAACACGGTTGCTAACTATCAGCCTGCTTCGTATAAGGGCGTTGGCTCGGTTGAGCTGGATCCGGTGTTTTATTCACTGGACCCGGCTAATCCGAATTTTCTGTACCTGAGCCCCGGCAGCCCGATTGCGGTGCAGGTTGGCGCTCATGACGGTACTTATATGGGTGCGCTGCCTGTTATCCCCGAGCCTGCCACTTTGGCGTTACTCGGCCTTGGAGCGTTGGTACTTAGACGCAAAAGAGCATAACAGGAGCAACAGTGTAACAAACAAAGTGAGGGTGGGGAAAATTACCTTTCCCACCCTTTTGTTTAGAAGTTTTGATTAGGTTGTTTCACTTAAGGTTTTCGGTGAGGTATTTATATGATGGCCTTGAGATACAGAAGTGTTTTGTTATGGTTTCTGGCTTTGGCGGTATCGACTTTAGGTTGTTCGGCCTGTGCCGCAACAATGCAGTTTCAGAGTCTGCCCGCCCAAAATCAGATACGTATCACTTATGGGGATTTGGAGATTACATTTGCAGATCAGGCTCACGGATTCGCGGTTAATGGAATACGCCATCTCGGTTTTTCATCGCAATTTGGCAGATACCCAACAACAGGGACATCCGCCGAGCTTTGGAAGGTGAAATTCAGTTATGATGCCGGGTTCTCAGGGGCATTTCAGGAACTTACAAACCTTTCACCTGCAAACCGCTCTTATTCCTTTGATCCCAACGAGGGTTTGACTCTTTTCTTCAATGACCTTGATTTACCCGGAAATACCAATTCGATTGATGTAACTGTTAGAATAAAACCTCAGGAGCAGCCGGGAATGACTGCCTGGACAATTGAAGTCAGCAACAGCAGCAATATTCACGCAGTATGGCATGTGAAGTTCCCCATAATAAACTTTGCAAGCATTGACGGCAATGGGCAAAATAGCTGGCTGGTAGTGCCGAGAAGAGAAGGCCTCTATAAAACCAACCCGGTTAATTCAATAGATGGCTGGTGGGGAGATGAAAACTATGGTTTGTTGTATCCTGACACATACCAAATGCAGTATTGTGCATATTACCGCAAGTCTTCCGGCAACTTTTACTACCCTGACCCAAACCGCGGCCCAGGTCTTTACCTTGCGGCGGATGACGGCGCTCCCTGGCCGAAGACATTCTTCTTTAAATCCGACCCCGGCAACAATCTGTGGACTTATTCCTGTAATAACCAGCCGAATGATGTCAGCACAATCGGAGCGGATTATGTAATGAGCTATAATCATGTAATTGGAGTTTTTGCCGGCGATTGGTTTGATGCCTCGAAAATTTACAGGAACTGGGCTTTGCAGCAGAGCTGGACACAAAAAGGACCGCTTGTTTCACGCACGGATATCCCGGATTGGTTTAAGAACATTACCGTGGTTCAAAAGGCTTCAACCTCTAATTGCACCTGCGGCGGCAGCACCGTCAGCAATATTTACACCTATGCCGTTGATTTGAACAACAGGGTGCACGGTACGATGCCTGTTGTCTGGTACACCTGGGATGTCCTGGCCGCCACCTGCGGGGTTGGCAGTTGTCAATTTCCACCTATGGTGGATGCTCTTCCAGGTGTCGATAATGTGATAAGTGATTTGCAGGATCAGAACATACCTGTGTTCCTCTATGCCGATATACTTATATGGGATAAAAACTCTCCCGGTTGGTCTGAGGCACAGAATTATACTATAAAGAAACCTGATGGTTCTATCTCTTACTGGGACGTGGGCATAGCGTATATGGATTATGGAACGTCTTTCTGGCGGAATTATTTGTCCAATGTCTGTAAGCAGATAGTACAGCAGCACGGTGTAAAAGGTCTTTATCTGGACCAGGCAGGCAAGATAAACCAGCCGGATTATGACCCAAGTAAAGGCAACCCGCTCGGCCTTACCCGAAGCTCGGTTGTGGTCAGCCATCAGGCTCACGAGGAAATTGCCGCAGCGGTTCATTCGGTTGACCCGGAGGTAATGCTTTGGGGCGAAGCGTGTCCGGAATTTATTATGGACGTTCTTCACGGCAAAGTAATGCGTCATAGTATACTGGAAGGTATGGTGCCGATGTTTTCCACAGTCTATCATGACTACTGGACTTACTTTGGGCGGGCGCAGGGTTTTGTCGATCCTGTTCCGTTTAACCCTGAGGGCGAAATGGAGGCTGGCTGGCAGTTTACAATAGGAGCACAGATTGGCCGAATTTGGCCAAATAACTATGGCAGACCTGACGGTCAACGTCTTTTGAATTATATATCATATCTTACGCAGTTAAAATTAGACGCATCCGACTACCTGATATTTGGCCAGAGGATGCGTCCGCCGCTGATAGATCCAAACACGATCCCCGAGTTGGTAATGTCACCGGCGGAGGATGGTGGAACAGTAAAACTGCCGGCTGTATTAGCGTCGGTCTGGCGAGGCGTCTCGGGCAAACTGGCACTGGCAGTAACCAATATGTATAGCCAGCCGCTGACTTTTGATGTAGTGATGGATCTTGACGAATATGGCGTGCAGAATGCCCCAGCTTATCACCTGTATGAACTGGGCGAACCCAATTCGAGGATTTGTGCTTCTACGGATCGGTTGTTGCAATTCCAACTGACGTTAGGTCCACTCGACGCAAAAGTATATGAGTTGCTTGTTTCAAATTGCATCGAATTTGACGAGATGGATTTCAGCAGAGATTGCTATATAAACTTTCAGGACTTTGCAATTTTTGCAGGCGACTGGTTAGCCTGTACCCACCCTGATAATGTTGACTGTGAGAACCTTCTGTATTAGATTTATTTTTTTGCGGAGAAGCGAGAAATGAAAAGTTTTACAGCATGTTTAGTAACAGTAACGCTATTGTTTTTGCTTCCCGCAAAGGCTGCTGTATTGGAGGTGGGCTTAAGTGGTACTGGTTACGCTTATCCTGATATACAGCAAGCATACCAGGCCGCAAGCAGCGGTGATACGATTTTAGTCCATGCCGGTCTCTACACTATGCGGTATGGCACTGAATATAGTCTCAACACCGGATACGACTATAGCATCGGTGGCGTGCCCACGGTGAAGAAAGAAAACATCGTGATTCGTGCGGCAGGCGACGGCCCGGCAATTATGACGGGTATAATAGGCCTGCAGGGAACGGCAGCCGGTGTGGGCAACATTACCATCGACGGCCTTTACGTCAATCCTGAGACCGTCGCTAACAAGGTTGGGGTGCAGATCAATCCCGCGAGCAATTATATGGCGGGATGTACGATCAGGAACGTCGTCGTTTATGGTACCCATATCCAGCGAGGCGTTTACTTAAGAGATACGCCTCAGTACCAGGGTCAGCACCTTATAGAACACTGTACCTTTTATAACGTTGACCCCAATGGCTCATATAAGGGACTTGATGACAGGATAGTCGGCACCAAAACCGCTCCTATGGTTCCCATTATGAGGAGTAATATTTCCGTAGGTTTTGATACGAGTTTCTACACCTGGGGTGGCGGTCCTGGAGAAACGTTCGCCTACAGCGATGCTTATAACTGGATAACCGGTGCCTATGTGCCTTCCTCATATAAAGGCACGGGCTCGGTTGAACTGGATCCTCTGTTTTATTCGCTGGATCCCAATGACCCATATTTTTTGTACCTAAGCAACGATAGTCCCTCAGCACTGAAAACAGGTGCCCACGATGGAACATATATGGGTGCATTGCCTGTTCTGGTGCTAGAATGCGGTGATTGGGGTTATTCCGAGGTCGATATAAACAGGGATTGTTATGTTAACCTCGCCGACCTGGCAATCTTCGTAAGCAAATGGCTTGAATGTACGGATCTGACAAATCCCGAGTGCAACTGAAGCAGGGATAACTACTAAAAAAGCAACATTATACATTATTAGACTCTACAGATTTTGCTGTGCGGTAAATCTGAAATTCAGGAGAAGTTATTGAAAAACTCAGTAAAAATCTTGCTTTTGGTATTTTTTGCCGGTTCCGGAATTGCTTACCCCCAGAGAACTTATTGGCCAATCACGCAGGATTGCGATTACAGCGACTGGGCTGAGGTGCCGGGCATAAATGATCCGATTGGCGATGACAATTACGGCCATCATGACATTGCCGAAGTTAAGCTGGCAAATGATGACACCAGCCTTTACTTCTACATTCGCGTCGATGATGGCAGCGGCGACCAGTACGGCGATTGGACTGCAGCAGAATACCTGCGAATATACATTGATGTTGACAATAACCCCGCAACGGGTTACCTGCTTGGGCCTGCCGGTCAGCAGATTGGTGTTGAATACTCAGTTGTTTCTAACCGAAAGGCAACAGATCCCGGTGCCGGGTGTTCGGCTTCATCACTTTATTTAGGTGCTTATCCCTTTGGATCCGCCACGTTCCTCAAAAACTACGGCAACGGCGGAGTGCCGGCTACCAGAATTTTAAGCGGGGTAAACCAAATCGAGCAGCGCATATTGCTGGCTGATGCTGGTCTGTCCGCGGGCGATACAATCACCTACACTGTCTGGGCAAGCAGAAATGATACCAATCCGGATTGTGACTGGCTGAATGCCTCCCAGAACTACCTTATCTCATATGAAACTTATGCTAACAAACCTGTTCCGGCACATAAATCATCTGTTGGCAAGGATGTGGTCCTGAGCTGGGACGCTCCAGGAGATGTTGCCAGCCCCCGTTACGATGTATACCTGGGAACCAACGCCAATAGCGTCCGCGATGCCGGCACTGCTTCCGGTGAGTACAAAGGCACCACAACCGAGATTACCTATGACCCGAATACATTGAATGTGCCGATCGATTACTATTGGCGTGTCGATGTGAATGATTCCGGCACGATGTATAAAGGCTGCGTCTGGACATTTAAGACCACCGTTCCTGCTTTTCCGGGCGCTGAGGGTGCAGGTATGTGGTCCGTCGGCGGTCGTGGGGGTGACGTCTATCACGTAACTAATCTGAACGACTCCGGCCCAGGCTCGATTCGCTACGGTATTGAAAATGCAAGCGGCCCGCGGACGATCGTGTTTGATGTCGCCGGCATCATTCAACTGGAAAGCCCCTTGACTACTATAACCAGGCCTAATCTCACAATCGCCGGCCAGACCGCGCCCGGTGAAGGAATAACCTTCACGAAAGACAATATTGTTCTGGCAAGCAGCGATATTATATTAAGATACATACGCGGCCGTAGCGGAGACTTGGCCGAGAGTGATTTTGACATGATTGATGCCTTCAGGATAAGCACCAGTTCATATGGCACAGCCAGAAACATAATCGCAGATCATATCTCAGGCTCATGGGCCATCGATGAAGCCGTCGAGGTAACCGGCCCAAGTGATAACGTTACTGTCCAGTGGTGCCACATTACCGAAGCCCTGCACGATTCTTATCATCCCAAGGGTCCTCATAGTATGGGCATACTACTGAGACCCAACATAGATTCGAGAATAACAGTTCATCACAACCTTTTAGCCCATAATAACGCTCGCAATCCCCGGCCCGGCTCGTATGATTACACTACTTTCGTTTTCGATTACCGCAACAATGTAATGTATAACTACGGCGGAACATTCGCAGGATACAGCGGCTCAAATGAACGCACTAATATGAACTACATCGGCAATTACATAGTAGCGGGACCCAACAGCTATGATGATTATGTTTTTCACAGCGCCGACACCTATACCTCAATTTACCAAAATGGCAACAAGGCGGACGGCAATAAAAATGGAGTGTTCGATGGCGTCAATACCGGCTGGTCGATGTTCAGCGGCAGCTACACCAGTGTTGGTTCGCCGTTCACGCTGCCTTATGCAGAGGTTGCTACCGACAGTGCCGACACCGCTCTACAACGAGTGCTCACAAAAGCCGGCTGCAGGCTGCCTTCTGTTGATCCGGTAGATATTAGGGTCCTTAACGAGGTTAGTAACGGCACAGGTGCTATAATCAATTCCCCCCACGATGTCGGTGGCTGGCCTGCTGTTTACTCAATCGATCCACCATACGATCAGGATGGTGACAGCATGCCGGACTACTGGGAAAATCAGTATGGGCTGGATACTGCTAACCATTCGGACCGCAACAGTGACAGCGATAGTGATGTTTATACTAACCTCGAAGAATATCTCAATAATACAAATCCGATTGGCGGGACTGATCCGATTGTCTACATCAGCGCTACTGACGGACGTGCTTACGAAGAGGACCAGTCTCCGGGAGAATTTACCGTACATCGCACAGGTGATACCAGCTCGGCGTTGTCTGTGAACTACAGCGTAACCGGTTCTGCGACCAAAGACGATGACTATATAGCTTTGAGCGGGTCGGTGACAATTCCAAGTGGCTCCTCTACGGCAACCATTCCGGTAATACCTGTATACGATTGGCAATTTGCTGAAGGACCTGAACAGGTGATTGTTATAATTGATACCTCTATTGATTATAAAGTCGGCTTGCCCCGCCAGGCTCTGGTTGTTATTGAAAATGACGAGTGGATGCTTCTGACTTACGACGATTTTGAAAGCGGCTGGGGTAACTACACTGACGGCGGCGATGACTGCTCCCGCTTATATAGTCCTGTATACGCCCATCAGGGCAGTTATAGTATCCAGATTCGGGATAACAGCGGTGATGCGTCATCGTTCTGGCATACCGACGGTATTGATGTCAGCACTCGTGCTTTCACTCAAATCAAAATCGACTTTTGGTTTCGTGCCGACCTTATGGAATCCGGTGACGACTTCTGGGTCTGTTACTACGATGGCGCCACGTGGCATATTGTCGAGGATTTTGTCAGCGGCGTTGATTTTAATAATGCCAAGTTCTACCATGCTGTCGTATATGTAACTGAGGCAAACTATACTTTCCCCTCCGACATGAAAATCAAGTTTCAGTGCGACGCTGGTGAGGATGATGACTATGTCCGCATTGATGAGATAAAAGTTTCTGCTCGCGGAGGATTCAAACAGACTGATTTCAACAGGGATTATTATGTAGACTTGAGAGACTTTGCAATTTTTGCGGAAGGGTGGTTGATCTGTACCGACCCTAATAATGTTAGCTGCGAGAATTTTCTATACTAAATCTGACTTTTTTTTGTAGAGTAGTGAAAATGAGAAGTTTACTAAGATGTTTTCTTTCAGCGGCATTGCTTACTTCCTGTGCCGGTGCCGCAGAGTTGCATGTCGGATATGGTGCATACGGTTATGACTATGCTGAACTTCAGACGGCTTACCACGCCGCAAGCAGCGGCGATACGATCGTAGTCCACGCGGGTCTCTATACCAAACTTTACGGCGGCGACTACAGTCTCTACACCGCATACGATTGGATTGCCGGCAGTGTCCCAACAGTCAACAAGCAAAACATCACAATCCGTGCAGCAGGCGACGGTCCAGCCATTTTCAAGGGCATAATAGGTTTATCTGGAACGGCAGCCGGCGTGGGCAATATTACAATCGATGGTCTTTACGTCAACCCTGATGGTGTTGCCAACAAGGTAGGTTTTCAACTCCATCCGAACGGCTATTATTTGGGCGGCTGCACAATCAGGAACTGTGTCGTTTATGGTTCTGCTGTTCAGCGTGGTGTTTATATCAGGGAGAATGCCACCGGCCACGGCCAGCACCTGATAGAGCACTGCACTTTTTATAATTCCAGCGGTCTCGGGTGGAAGGGATTTGATGACAGGATGGTGGGCACCAAACCTCCCGGCGCGGCTCCGATTACCAGGAGCAACATTGCCATGGGTTTTGACATGGGATTTTACACCTGGTACGGCGGTGCTGAAGTTTCTTTTACTTATAGCGATGGTTTCGGTTCTACGACCGCCAATTTTTATCCTGCCTCGTATAAGGGCGTGGGCTCGGTTGAGCTGAATCCTCTGTTTTATTCGCTGGATCCCAATGACCCATATTTTTTGTACCTAAGCAACGATAGTCCAGCAGCCCTTAAGACCGGCGCTGATGATGGAACATATATGGGGGCGTTGCCTGTCCTGGTGCTCGAATGCGGTGATTGGGGTTATTCTGAGGTCGATATAAACAGAGATTGTTATGTTAACCTCGCCGACCTGGCAATCTTCGTAAACGACTGGCTTGAATGTACAGACCTGACAAATCCCGATTGCGACTAAAACAAAGTCAAAAGGTTTCTGCAAAATTAAATTTCAGGAGAAATTATCATGTCTTTTGGGAAAATCGCTCTTTTGAATCTGTACCTGCTGCTAACTGTTTCTTGTGTTGCTGCTGAGGCGTTATCTAACAATTTGTCAAAAAACTTGCCGCCAGCCAATGAAAATGAGGTCTCCTTAATTGATCAAAATGATGTAATTGGTTTGTCCAATTCTAAAACAGGGTTTCTTATCGACAAAAAAAACTGTCGTTTAATTGCTCTTTGGTCAGTTGAAGGCTGGGATACAATAGAACCTAAAGCCAATGAAAGTTTATGGCAGATATCCGCATTTAACACGCTCCGAGAATTAAGTCAGGTTAATCCTGAGGATAGTATAGCTCAGAGTTATCATTGTGCGGAAAGCAAATCAGGCAGAGTCATAAAAGCCGAATTTCAAGGTAAGCTCGCCACAAATGAGAACTGGACGGCGATTTTCACTGCTGAATTAGGTAACAAATCTTCCCTGGTAGAATGGCGGTTTTCCTTCCATACTACCGGTTCAAGCAGTATTTATAGCTGTGAGTTTCCTAAAATACCTGTCAAAACTTTTGAGTCAAGAACTGATGATAACAAACTTGTAATACCGTACAGAAGAGGCAGGCTTGTTACTTATGGTACTGAAAACCCCAGGTATGAAGTAAAATTACCTTATCCAGGTCCGGCAGCAAAATTCCAGTTTATGGCAGGATATGGAAACCTGAATAACCAGGGATTATATATCGCCTGTTACGACAGTGGTGCTTATTTAAAAAACTTCATCTACAAGAATAATCAATCAAAGAATTATCTGACTTTGAGCATAGAACATATATGTGAAAATTATGCCAAACCAGGGAACAATTACAAAATGCCGTACTATGTGGTAACAGGACCTTTTTCCGGAGACTGGTGGCATGCCGCCAGAATTTACAGAGATTGGTGGGTAAAGCAGCAATGGGCATCCAAAGGCCTTTTGTATCAACGCAGTGATATTCCGGATTGGCTGAAAAAAGCACCGATTGTCTTGAGATTTTCAACCAGTACAGAAGGGAGAACCGTAGAGAACAACCTAAGAAATTCACTTTCGTTAGTAAAGGCCCTTGATGCCAGCCCCTGCTTTGGAGTATGGTATTCTGTTTTTGATAACGGCCTGCCGGCCAAAGGACATATGAGTTCCGGCCATGGGCATCTCTTTAACGCAATGGCGGGTATACCTGAAGCCGTTAAAGAATTGAAAGAACACGAGATTTATCCATTAGCGTATGTCCAGTCAATTATTTACGACAGTAAATTTGACACTGGAGAAGGCCGCCAGGCCCCGAATTGGGCAGCACATGATATTGATGGTAAGATTTGTTATTACGGTGGCTATGACCCGTGTTCAAGCCTGTTTGAAATGTGTCGTTCTACCGATTGGTGGCAGAACCGCGTTACAGAAATATGCGAAAACGCCGTTAAAAACATGGGGTTTTGTGGTATATATCTTGACAGCTTTGGCAAAGGCGCCAAGGAATGTTTTGTGCCAAACCACGGCCACGCTCTTGGCGGAGGAAATTACATAGTGCAGGGTCAGCGTGAACTTGCACAAAAAGTGCTTAATACAATCCGCAAGCATGAAAGTCAGGCTGTTACTGCAGGTGAAGCCCCGATTGAAGCCTTCCGTGACCTGCTTAGTTTCAATTTGTATGCAGTGAATACACTGCCGGATGGTATTCCTGTTTTCAGGACTGTTTGGGGAGATTACAGCCTTGGACATGGCAGGAGCATCCGACCGATCGAAAAGGGCAACAATGTCATCCCGGAACTTACCAGTATGTTCCTCGAAGGTACTATTTTGGGACGATTTTTCTGTTCAAGCCGTGAGGAGAGCTTCATTTTGCAAAAGGAACATGCCGATGAGTTGGCTTACCTTAAAAAGTTGATTAATTATACAAAGTCAGGTCTCCAATATCTGCGATTTGGCGAATACCTGCATCCCCTTAAGCCTTCCCCCACACCGCCAATAATGTCGTTTACCGAGTCAGTCGAAAATGGGACTGTTCAAGTGCCTATGCTGTTAAATAGCGTGACCAGATCCCATGCGGATGGCAGCGTGGCTATCGTGTTTGCCAATATCGCCGACCAGCCATTGCAGGCATCAATCCCGATTGACCCGGCGCTGCGAAGCGAAGAAGCTCAGCGCCAACAGCCTAAGGCTTCGCTGATGTTGATGGATGAACATGGCAATCTCACACCGGTGCGGTCAGGAGCAAAACCATGGGCTGAATCGCTGAAGCTTGAACCTCGGGAAATCGCGTTCTATATTTTACGTTAACTGCTTCTTAATGGGGAAAAATCTATGACTAATCTCGATTGGACCATAGCTGCTGCTCTCACATCAGTTCTGGTTGTCGCAGTTATTCTTTCCAGAAAATTTACAAAAGATGTCGCATCCTTTATCGTGGGCGGCAGAAAAACGCGCATGTGGCTGGCGCTAAGCAATGATAACTCCGGCGGTTTTGGTTTGATAGCTGTAGCTTATGCGGCGCAAGAGGGTTTCAGACATGGTTTTTCAATTATTTGGATATACATGATAGGCGCTTTACTTGTCATTTTTTTGTTCGGTATATTCGGCTTTGGTATACAGCGGTTCCGCGCGACCAGAGCCATGACTGCCGGACAGTTCCATGAACAGAGATACAGCAGGGGATTAAGGCTTCTCGTAGGGATAGCACTCGGTCTTGGGGGAGTTCTGAACATGGCGGCATTCCCAATAGTGGGCGCTCAATTCCTATGCGCGTTTCTCGGATGGCCTGCACAGTTTGATTTTATGGGAGTTACATTGCCCACAATACCTGTTCTTTGCGCATGTATGATAGCATTGGCTGTTTTCTTTGCAGTAGTATGCGGCCAGGTAGGCGTTATTATTACTGATTATATACAAGGCCTTGTAATTATGGCCGGACTGTTTGCTGTCAACTATATCCTCTTCGCAAATCTGGGTGTGGCGAATATAAAAACAACACTTGAGACACAGATGGGAAATGGTGCGTTTAATCCCTTCATCCGAGGCAGCTATGGCTTACTATGGGCATCGTGGCTTTTGTTCACTCAGATCACAGGACCGTTCTGCTCTGGTCCGCAGATAACAAAGTATGCTTCTGCCGACAATCCCAAGGTTGTCAGAAGAATGATGCTGGTGTCCAAGACATTTAATCAAGGTAAGGCCCTGGTAAAGCTTAGTCTTGGCGTTGGAGCATTTGTGGCATTGGGAACTCAGGCGATACCGAAAGGAATGGAACCTAGTTTTTATGAGAGGATTGTTACCCCAACATATTTGAATTCCGTTGTTCCTCCGATAATGATGGGGCTATTGTTCTCCGCATTCATATTTGCTTTCATTTCAACAAATGATAGTTACCTGCTTTCGTGGTCGTCTATTATAGTTAATGATGTTGTATGTCTTATTCACAAAAAGGCGTTATCGACAAAGAGACATCTCTGGACTTTAAGAGTAACAATAATTTGTATCGGTCTTTTTCTTTTCTTCTGGGGTGTCTTGTTTACTCCTCCAACTACAATCTTAAACTATCTCATGCTGACCGGCACCATGCTTACAGGCGCTGCAGTTGCTATGCTGGCTGGCTTGTATTGGAGGAGAGCGAACACAACTGGTGCTTATGCCGCTGTATTAACTACTATGATACTGCCTCCATTGGACTTGGTGTTCAGAAACATAAGCCCACATTTCTATCACCTTAAAGTACCTGCACAGGTAGCAGGTATCGGGACGATATGTCTTTCTGTAATATTGCTAACGATATTCTCCCTGGCATCCAGCAAGCCGACCAAATGGGTTGACTATGGCGAGGTGGTCCGGAAATCAGAGTCAAATGACTGATTTAATACTTGGAAGGTTTAAAAAATGGCTAATTGGTCGGATATTACAATTTGGTACGTTGTCGGCAACCTGCTTTTGATGTTTTTTTATACGATTGTAACAGCGATAGGCGGGGGATTTGATTTGGTTTATTTTTTTAAGGAATTGAAGAAAAAGAAAGTTGATGTATTTGATGATGGACGAGTCTTCGAAACCCTTCACGATTGTAAAGACAATAAGTCGAAATCTTCTTGAAAATTGAGACTGTAGCAAATTTACCGGTATTTTTAATGTGTTAGGACGGTGATGTCCGATATATCCTTCAGAAAGTTATTGTTTTTCTGGAGGACAATAAAATGTATGGACCCGGAGAATATGTTCCTGATGCAAGCGAAGGAATTACCCGTGTTGAAGACTTGCCCAAGCCAAAGATCAAAAAGCATTCACGTAATTACAAGAAGCTTAAATGCCGGTTCTGCGGCTATTTGGCGTATCGGGACAACACTTTCACTCGTAAACTTCACGACATCG